>JANRJO010000031.1:0-54103 GCA_033763935.1 Bryobacteraceae bacterium | reverse complement strand
GTACCGTAGATGAGTCGAGAGTTCCGGAAGCGTATTCTCTCCGCCCTCTTCGGGTAGGAAGGCGACAGGCGTGCCGTTTGGCAGGTACCCTTCGGGGGCTCCAATGGTGTTCGTTGGTGGCCACGGCTGGATCCGGTACTGGTAGAAAACCGTTGACCTCGGAAGGTGCGTCCGGACGTACAACTTGCCGTCCTTGTACTGGTATGGGACCTCTACTCCAGCCGGATTCAAGAGCACGGCATTCGCCGGATCAACAGGTACATCGACGTCAAACGAGACGATCTGATCCGGGTGCGGCACGCTCCACTGTTCTTTTAGTCGGAAAGTCTTGATTGTCGGCCCGCTGCTGGTTCCGGCCGGTGCGAGCAGTGTCACCTGGGACGACGACTTCTTGGTGACATCCTGAACGCTGGCGGCGGTAACGGTCACCGTCTGAGTGGTGGGAACGCTCGCAGGCGCGGAATAGAGGCCAGTGCTGCTCACTGTGCCCACTGCCGGGCTTACCGTCCAGGTAACTCCGGAGTTACTGGCATTGGACACCGTAGCGGCTAATTGAACTGTCCCGCCGGGATTCAGCGAGACCTGCGCGGGCGCCACGGTAAGCTGGACCGGCGGGCGCACGGTCAGCGACGCAGCCGCCTTCTTCGTCGAGTCGGCTGCACTGGTGGCTTGTATCGTGACCACTTGCTGCGAAGTCACGTTAGCCGGCGCGGTATACAGTCCGGCCGAGTTGATCGTCCCGAACGCGGGGGTGACCGTCCAATTCACCGCGGTGTTGCCGGATCCTTGCACACTGGCCGTGAATTGCGCTGAGCCTCCCGCGTTTACCGCGGCAGTCTGAGGAGACACGCTGACCGAAACACCTGGGGTGACCGTCACTGTGGCGGTGCTGGCGCGGGTGGGATCGGCGGTGCTGCGAGCGGTGATGGTTACGGTTTGATTGCCGGAGACGGAGGCAGGAGCGCGATAGAGGCCCGTGGCGTCAACGGTGCCGAGTGCCGGCTGGACTGACCAGGTTACGCCGCTCGACGTGGTCCAGCGGACCGTAGAGCGAAACTGCGCGGTCCCACCCGCGACAAGAGTAGTCGTGACCGGCGAAACCGTGACGGCCACCGGCTGAAGGGTAATGACACCCGTCGCGCGCAATCCGCCGGCAGTGGCCGTGACGGTCACGGTCTGTACCTGGCTGACAGCCGCAGGGGCTGTATAGAGTCCGTTGCTGGACAGGGTGCCCAGGGGTGCGCTGAGGCTCCACGCGGCGCTGGTGGAAGCTCCGTCCAGAAGGACGCGAAACTGATAAGAATAACGTGCGCCGACGCTGGCAGCCGACGGCGAGAGGGTCAAAGTTGCCGCCAAAGCGGAGGTCGCAGAAAGCAGAAAAGCTATAAAGGTGGCGAAGACGGTCGATATGGTCGTAGAGCGGGCGTTCGGTAACATTGATTGCTCCTGGTCAGTTATCGGACACTCTGAGCTCGACCATCTGCGATGGTCTGCTCAATTTGTGATCGCGATTTCCCTAGGCATCCCGGCCTCAACCTTACCCTCCCACTTGCTGCGGTTCTGAGTAAGCAGGCCAAGACCACTAAAGCACTGCAAACAGGTAAAAAAACCCGATTACTGCCTTTAATTCGCGAAGGACGGAGTGCGGATCGATCAGTAAGGTGCCGGCCCCGGTCAGGAGAAACCCTCCCCTCACCGAAGCAATGCTTGCAGGCTGAAAGAAAGGCCGTTGCGGGGGACGCTACCCGCAAACCACCTAGCTGGTCGTAAGTCTAGAGCTTAGGAGATATATGCCGATCATGTCAAGCCCGACCCGTGTCGTGCGCCGCCAGGAGATCCCCGTACAATCCTTCCATGCGCCTGACGTAGGCACCGAGGGAGTACTGCTCCCGGATGCGCGCGGCTGAGCGTGTTCCCCATTCGTGCCGCAGGTTGGGGTCGCCGGCAAGGATTACCAGATTAGAGCGAAGTGCATCTGCGTCTCCTACCGGGAACAGCAGACCGTTTTGTCCAGATTCAACGAGCTCGGGGTTTCCACCGACGTTCGATGCCACCGGCGTGCACCCGCACGCCATGGCCTCCATCAGCGCGTTCGACAACGCTTCGGACCGCGACGGCAAGACGAAGATATCGATGGACCGGAGCCAATCGGCTACCTCGGTCGTGGCGGCAATGAACAGCGTCGAGGCGGCGAGGCCCAGAGCGGCGGCGTGGGCCTGCAGCGTGGGCAGTATGGGTCCGCTACCGATAATGACCAGGCGCGCGTCCTCGAGACGCGCGGCGGCGAACGCCTCGAGTAAGGTAGCCAGGCCCTTCTCGGGGCGCAGGGCGGCAACCGTCCCGATGACCAGGGACGCTCCGTGCACCTCCGCCCGGCGCTGCCCACTGCCGGGATGGAAGACGCCGGTGTCGATGCCGTTGCAGCAAACGTGCACGCGGTGCGGGGCGACACCCTCCTCGATCATGTGGCGGCGCATCGCTTCGCAATTGACTACCACTCCGGTGGCCATTCGGTCGCTCGCCCGCAGAAGCCATTGGAGCGGCCGCGAGACGAGGGAGCGGTAAGAAAGCTGGCTGGTGAGAACGACGGGCGCGGCGCCGGCCACCACGGGTGTGACGAAGACGCTCGCCGGGACATCGAAGCTTTGCACGAGCCGGATCCGATGCTTTTGGACGTATCGCCGCAGGGCGAACGCGTGAGGCAGGAGGGCGGGGGAGCGGAAGCTGTGAACCGGGAACTCGACCGGAGGCAGGCCGCCGTCGCGCAGTTCCGAGGCGCGCAAGCCATCGCCGTAGAAGCAGCCGACGTGGGGCTGGAAGCGGGACCGGTCTAGGTGCAGGGCGAGCTTCGTGAGGTCGCGCTCGCAGCCGCCCTGGTGCAGCTCGCGAACGAAGAGAAGAATGGGGGTCGGTGCGGCCACGGCTTTCACTCAGGAGGCGGCGCGGGCGGCCGGGCGCACAGCGGTCGGCTTCCACAACAGCCGGGCCGGCACGACGAGGATCGCTGCCGCGCAGAACGTTGCGGTCATCAGTACGATGAAGGTGCGCACCGGGGAAGTGAAGCGCTTCAGTGCAAAATGCTGGGGAATGGCGAGGTCGGCGAGCGCCGTCAGATAGAAGAGTGCCTGCCCGGCGAGCGATACACTGCGCAGCGGTTCGGGTACAACGAAGGAAACGAAGAGCGCGGTGAGAAGTGCGTGAGGCAGCAGGAGACGAAAAAGCTTATGAGAGACAAAGTGCCAGAGCATGCGGTTCTTACCGGTGAGCAACTGAGGGTATAGACGGAGGATTTGCCACACGCCGGCGAGCGTTCGCACCTTGCGGCCGAACTCGGTGTGCAAAGAGGTCGGGAAATCGAAGGCGCGGGCGCGCGGCTCGAGTACTACGCGATAGCCCGCAAAGAACGCGGCGAGGGGAAGGTAGACATCGTCGAGCAGTGTATCGGGCGGCAAGGGCCGCGCGAGGTCGCGCCGGAGGGCGTAAATGGCGCCGGTAGCGCCGGGCACGGAATCGATATCGCTGAGCGCGCGGCGAATGGCCTGTTCATACCGGCGGTACAGTCCGAGGTCGGCTTCGGCCTGGGTGGCGCCATCCAGGATGACGATCTCGCCGCTAGCAGCGCCGACGGCGGGATCGGCAAGGCATTCCACCAGCAACCGGAGGCTTTGCCGTTCCAGAGGCTGGCGCACATCGGTCAGGAACAGAATCTCTCCCTGCGCGGAGGCCAGGCCGGCGTTGAGAGCCGTGGCCTTACCGGCAGGGGGAAGCCGCAGGAGTCTGACGTTGGGCGCCGGGAAACTCCGCGCGATCTCATCCGTCTCGTCTGTCGAGCCGTCGGACAACACCAGGACCTCCACCAGTTCCTGGGGATAGTCGAGCGCGGCGAGCGACTCGAGCTTCCGCCGCAGAAACGCCTCGCCGTTGCGCACCGGAAGCAGCACGGTGACAGTGGTCTCGAACTTCGCCCGTTGGATGGGACGCGGCCGGCGGCGGGCAATGAGCAGCAGCGCCGCCGGGTAGAGCGCAATGGTGTACAGCACGAAGCCGGCGGCTGCGATGAGAACGGGTGTCACCGCCGCCGCACCACCGTAAGGTCGAGGACCGGCAGGCCGCTGGCGGCGATGCGTTCGGCGAATGCGGCCGACGGGCGCTGAGCGATGACCAGGTGGTCCGACGACGCGGACAGCTCGTCGAAAGAGGCCACCATCAGCCGCTCGATGTGAGGAACGGCGGAGAACAGGAAACCGCGATTGCTGCCGTAGATGTTCTCGAGCCGGATCTGCGGGTCGAAGATGCGGAGATCGCGTCCCTTGCCGATCAGGAACTCGATGAGGGCCACCACCGGGCTCTCGCGCAGGTCGTCGGTGTCCTCCTTGAACGCCAGCCCGAAGATCCCGACGCGCCGC
This sequence comes from Bryobacteraceae bacterium, assembly GCA_033763935.1. Taxonomy (GTDB): domain Bacteria; phylum Acidobacteriota; class Terriglobia; order Bryobacterales; family Bryobacteraceae; genus DALYJJ01. Next base: position 49,697 of record JANRJO010000031.1, on the reverse strand, counting down.
GCCGGCAGGTCCATCACGGAGTCGATGGCCCGGCGGAGATGCTGTTCGTTGCTGGCCAGCACATTCTCGAGCAAAGGCAGGCGAAGGTCGAGTCGTGCGGCGCGGTAGGCAAGGGCGCGAAGGTCCTTGGGCAGGCAGGAGCCCCCGAATGCGAAGCCGGGCTTGAGATACGCGGAGGAGATGTTGAGGCGGGTGTCGTTGCAGAGAGTAGCGAGAACCTCGTTGGCGTCGATGCCTGCCGCGGCGGCAAGGGAACCGACCTCGTTCGCGAAGGCGATCTTCACTGCGTGAAAGGCATTGCAGGCGTACTTGATCATCTCGGCGGTGCGCAGCGACACACAGCAGGGGGCTACGCCGAGAGGCTGGTACAGCCGCGCCACGCGGTCAACAGCAGGAGCCTCGGCGCCCCCAACCACCACCAGGGAGGGCTCCATGAAGTCGCGCACGGCGGCGCCCTCGCGCAGGAACTCGGGATTGGCGACCACCGCCGCCGCCCCCACCCGCGGCATCACCACCTCCTCGCAGACGCCGGGAAAGACGGTGCTGCGCACCGCTGCAATCAATGGCCTGCCGCGCACCTCAGTGTGCGCGCCGATCTCGCTGCAGACCCGCCGGAGCTGCTCCAGGTTGAGGTTTCCGTTGCGCTCCGACGGCGTGCCGACGCAGATTAATGCGATATCGGAGGCGCGGAGTGCTTCTTCCAGGGAGGTGGTGGCGGAGAGGCGGCCGGCACTCATGCCGGAGCACACCAATGCCTCGAGCCCCGGCTCGTAGAACGGCGCCCGCCCCGACAGCACGGCGTCCACCTTGTGCTGGTCCCGGTCCACGCCGACGACGCGGTGCCCGAGGTGCGCGAGGCACGCCGCGGTGACGCAGCCGACATAACCGAGGCCGACGACGGCTACAGATTCAGGAGCCTCATTGCGCATTGCCTGTATGATAACGATTCGTGATGAAAGCCCAGAGCCTGGCCGGCTCTTACTTCTGGACGGCGCTCGGCGACGGCATTCGTCAAATCCTTGGATTTGCGGTCTCGCTGATCCTGGCGCGCCTGCTCGCGCCCTCCGATTACGGCCTGATCGGCATGGTGCTGGTGTTTGTGTCGGTGCTGTCGTCCGTGCAGGAGGCCGGGCCCGCGCAAGCCGTGATCCGCTTCGGCAAAGACCCCGCGGCCTTCCCGCTCTGCGCCTTTACCGGCGCCGCGCTCGGGCTGATCATGGCGCTCGTGCTGTTTACCGCGGCGCCCGCGGTGGCCGCTTTCTATGCGCTGCCCGCGCTCGAACCGGTAGTTCGTACGATGAGCTGCGTCCTGCTCTTCAATGGGCTCAGGTCAGCATCGCAGGGCGAATTATTGCGCGGGTTCCAGTTCAAGAGGGTCACTCTCATTGAGACGGTGGCGGGCCTGGTGGGAGCGGCCGTGGCGGTTGCGCTCGCCGCGGCCGGTTTCGGCGTCTGGGCGCTGGTGGCAAACCTGGTATCCGCATCCGTCCTCCAGGCAGCGCTGGTTCTGCGTGCCGCGCCGCCACGGTATGCGCCGCTCCCGGGCGGCCAGTTGACGCGCCGCATACTCGCCTGGTCTCTGCCGGCGCTGGGGGCAGTCCTGCTATGGCAGCTCTACATCAACGCCGACTCATTCATCATTGGAAAGCTCCTGGGCTCCGAGCAGCTTGGCTACTACGCCATCGCCTTTCGCCTGGCCATGCTGCTCAATGACCGTCTCGGCGCCGTTGTCAGCCGGGTCAGCTTCTCGAGCCTTTCCGCGATGCAGGACGAGACGGAGCGCGCGGCGGCGCACTGGCTCGCGTTGCTGGAGCGGATGTCCCTCGTCACCTATCCTTTCCTCGCCTTCCTCTATCTGTGCCGCGAGGAGGTGATCCTCGTGCTTCTGGGAGCGAAGTGGCTTCCCGCGGCCGACCCGCTGCGGTACCTTGCCATCGGCGCCGCTTTCCGGTCCATCTCGCCGGTCACCGTCAACTTCCTTGCCACGCAGGGCTACACGCGGTGGAACTTCGTCTTTTCACTGCTGAACGCCCTGCTCTTACCGGCCGGCTTCTGGTGGGGAGCGACGACGATGGGCGTCTCCGGCGTGGCGCTCGCCTGGGTCATGGTGTTTCCGCTGCCTCTTCTGGTCGTCGTGAGCCGGGCCAGTCTCCTGCCGGGGGCCGGTTGGCGGCGATTCGTGGCCAGCCTCAAACGCCCGCTTGCGCTGCTGGCGTTCGTGTCGCTTTCGATCTCCGCCGCCCATTGGCTGTCGCCGCCTGGAGCAGTCACCCGGCTGTTGCTCTCCGGGGCCGGGCTGGCAGCCGGGGTACTGCTCTTCCTCGCGCTTGCGCCTCGCCTGCGTGAGGAACTGCGGGCAATCCTCCTGAAGATCTTCCGCCCACAATAAACTCCCGTATTTGCGGCCTTTCCAATTGTGTGATGAACTGGAGCAGAAGCGGAGAGCTTATGAGGGCCATACAGCTAGCGCTGGTAATCGTTTTGTTGCTCACGGGTTGTTCGCGCGATCCGAACGTACTCAAGAAGAAGTACGTCGAGAACGGCGACAAGTACTTTGCCCGCGGCAAATTCAAGGAAGCGTCCATTCTGTATCGCAAGGCGATCGGCCAGGACGGCCGCTATGGCGACGCGTTCGCTAAACTCGCCGAGGCTGAGATCAGATTGGGCCGGTTCCCGCAGGCGATGCGGGCCTATCACAGCGCCGTCGAACTGCTTCCGCAGAACACGGAGATCCCGGCCAAGCTGGCGAACCTCTATCTGACCATCTACGCCGCCCAGCCCAACAACGCCCCTCTTCGCGCCGAGATCGTGCAGCTTCGGGATCTGCTTGTCAAACGCAGCCCGAACTCCTTCGACGCGTTACGGCTCGAGGGCTACGTCGAGTTGATGGACCGCCAGTTCGAGAAAGCGGTCGAGAAGCTGCGCGCCGCCGAACGCGTGAAGCCGGGACAGCCGGAAGTGGCGGTGACGCTCGCGCAGTCGCTGGCCGCATTGAAGCGCATCGACGAAGCAGAGGCGACCGCAAAGGCAGCGCTTGAAAACAACAAGCAGTACTCTCCGCTCTACGACTTCCTGATTCTGGTGGCCCTCCAGCAGCAGCGGCCCCAGACCGCCGAGGAGATCCTGAGGCGCAAGGTGGAGAATAATCCGAAGGTGGAATCGTACCGGCTGCAATTGGCCGGCTTCTATTTCTCCCAGAAGCGCATGCCGGAGATGGAAGCCGCGCTGAAATCGATCATCGACAACGGCACGGACTTCCCAAACGGCTACAAAACCGTCGGCAATTTCTACTTGAGCACCAGGCAATATGAGCCGGCACGAAAGCTGTTCGAGCAGGGTGTCCAGGCGCGGCCCGCCGACAAACTCGATTTTCAGAAACGCATCGCCGAAACCCTCGCGATGTCGGGCAAATACAGCGAGTCAATGAGCCTGGTGGAAGGGCTGATTAAGGAGAAAGCGGATCCCGACCTGCGCGCGACGCGCGCGGCGCTGGTCCTTCACACAGGAGACCGCAAGCAGTTGCAGCAGGCCGTGGACGACCTGGTGGCCGCCGTACAGGCGAACCAGAAGAACTTCGTCGCTCGCTTCAACCTCGGCCGTGCCTATATCGCCAAAGGGGACCTGGAGGCAGCGAGGCTGCAATTCCAGGAGGCCATCAAGGTCCGCCCCGATTTCGTTCCCGCGCGCCTCGCGCTGGCGCAGGCGAACCTCGCGAGGCGCGATTTCGCCGCGGCCATCTCGGCGGCGAACCAGATTCTCGACATTGACCGCACAAACCTCGGCGCACGGCTCGTGCGCACCGCGGCCCTGTTTTCGAGTGGCGATGTCGGCACCGCCCGCGTGCAATTGGACGAGACTCTGAAGGTGCACCCGAACTCCCGGGACGCGCAGTTCCAGTCCGCCTTGCTGAGCCTGGCCGAGAAGAAACCGAAAGACGCGGAGACGCAGTTCGCGCGCCTGCGGGAAACGGCGCCGGAAGATCTGCGCGGCACACTGGGACTCGGCGAGGCGTACATCGCGCAGGGGCGGGCCGATCAGGCGCGGCAGCTGCTGCGAAACGAGGTGCAGAAGGCGCCGGACCGTGACGAGCTGCGCCTGGCCTATGCCAACCTGCTGTTCCGCACCGCGGACTACGCCGGGGCCATCGGCGAGTATCAGAGCCTCATTCAAAAGCGTCCCACGGCGGGGGATCTTTACCTTCGCCTCGGCATCGCCCAGGGACGCGCGCAGAAGTGGGATGAGGCGCAGGCGGCGCTGCGGAAGGCAACGGATTTGAGCCCAGGCAGCCCTGGCCCCTGGCTGGAACTGGGGCTGGTGATGGAGACGATCGGACGCCGCTCGGAGGCCGTGCCCGTTTACCAGAAGGTATTGAGCCTCGACCCGGACAACCCCGTGGCGTTGAACAACCTCGCTTTTGCCCTGGCCGAGGAAGGTCGCGACCTCGACCTGGCGCTGAAGTATGGTGAACGCGCCCGCGCGCGGCTGCCCAACAACGCCGAAGTAGCCGATACCCTGGCCTGGATCTACATCAAGAAAAACCTGGCCGACAGCGCGCTAGGGGTGCTGCGCGACGTCGTCGCGAAGAACCCCGACAACGCATTGTTCCGGTATCACATGGCGATGGCGCTCGTGCAAAAAGGCGACAAGGCCACCGCCAAGCGGGAACTGGAAACCGCGCTCCGATCGAAGCCGGCGAAGCCGGTGGAGGGCCAGATTCGCGAATTGATGGGACGCATCGGCTGACGGAATGACTCTGACCGAGCGCCACCCCTCGCTGCCGTACGTCATTCCGTTCGCTGTCTTCCTGGCGGCGCTGGCGATCTTCCCGAAGCTCGGCCTGCCCGACCGCGTCGAGTTCCCGCTTCGCATCCTTTTGCTGATCGCGGTGCTGGCGGTCTTCTCGCGAAAGGTCATCTCGTTTCGCGTCGTCGCCCCGGTGACGACGGTAATGATGGGCATCGCGGTCTTCGCTCTGTGGGTTGCGCCCGACCTGCTGATCCCCGGGTGGCGGCAGCACTGGCTCTTTCAGAACTCGATCCTCGGCACCGTCAGCAGTTCTCTTTCCGAGAGCGCCAAGTCCGACTCCTTCGTCCTCGCTCTGCGCACATTCCGCGCGGTGGTTCTGGTGCCCATCATCGAAGAGTTGTTCTGGCGGGCCTGGCTGCTGCGCTGGCTGATCAACCCCGACTTCCGGAAAGTCTCGCCCGGTGCTTACACCGCGCAGTCCTTCTGGCTCTCGGCGGTGCTCTTCGCCAGCGAACACGGCCCCTATTGGGACGTGGGCCTGGTGGCGGGAATGGCTTACAATTGGTGGATGTACCGCACGAAATCGCTGGGTGACCTCATCCTGGCGCACGCCGTCACCAACGCGTGCCTCTGCGGCTTCGTGCTGATCACCGGCCGCTGGGAATACTGGCTCTAGGCGCGGCCGGGCGGAACTCGACGACGACACAATGATTGAACGCATTACCGGCGGAACCACCGCCCTCGGCGCCAAGGTAGCGCTCTTCGACTTTGACGGCACGCTCTCTCTGATCCGCTCCGGCTGGATGGAAGTGATGGTGCCGATGATGGTGGAGCAGTTGGCGGCTCTCAAGACCGGCGAGAGCGAGGCTGATCTCACCGAGATCGTCCGGGAGTTTGTCGGCCGTTTGACCGGCAAGCAGACCATGTACCAGATGATCGAGCTGGCCGACCAGGTCGCCGCCCGTGGAGGCAAGCCGCTCGAACCGCTTGCCTACAAGCGCATGTATCACGACCGTCTGATGGACAAGATCCACGGCCGCATCGAAGAGCTGAAAGCAGGCCAAGCAGCGCCGGAGAAGTACCTCGTGCCCGGCTCGATTGCGCTGCTCGAAGCGTTGCGCGAGCGCGGCCTGACCCTCTATCTGGCCAGCGGGACCGACGAGGTCTACATGAAAGCGGAGGCAGACCTGCTCGGTGTCTCCAAGTACTTCGACGGCGGAGTATACGGCGCGCTCGACGACTACAAGGCCTTTTCGAAGGCGATCCTGATCCAGCGGATCATCTCGTCATCGGAGGCGCGGGGAGCGGAGATCCTGGGCTTCGGCGACGGCTACGTGGAGATTGAGAACGTCAAACAAGTCGGCGGCATCGCCGTCGGTGTGGCTTCCGACGAGCCGGAATGCCGGCGCGTGGACGACTGGAAGCGCAACCGGCTGGTGGGCGTAGGGGCGGACTTCATCGTCCCGAATTACGAGGACCACGAGGAGTTGTTGAACGCATTGTTTCCCGCCGAAGCTGCCGTCCCCGCTTGAAAAAATGCCCTCCCGCTATCCGCTGTTTGACCGCTCCCGGCTGGAGATCAAGCCGCTCGCGGCACGCACCCACGATCTTCATCTGGGGCACTGGCTGGGGCTGACCGACGCACCCCCGCCCTTCTCGCATCCGGACCTCGGCGCCATCGCCGGCCGTTTGCACGCCGCGCGTGAGCGGGGCGCTTCCCGCATTCTGATGATGGGCGCCCACCTGATTCGCGCGGGTGTGAACCGGCACCTGATTGACATGCTGGAACGCGGCGCTATCAGCCTGATCGCAATGAACGGCGCGGGCGTCATTCACGACTTCGAACTGGCTCGCATCGGCGCGACCACCGAAAGCGTCGCACGTTACATCCGGACGGGCGAATTCGGCCTCTGGCGCGAGACCGGTGAATTGAACGACTGGATTCGCGAGGCCGCGCGCTTGGAAGCGGGGCTCGGCGAAACCGTCGGCAGACTGATCTCCGAATCCGGCTTCCCGCACCGGGAACTCAGTGTACTCGCGGCCGCCTGGCGCCTGGGGGTTCCCGTCACCGTGCATGTGGGCATCGGATACGATATCCTCCACGAGCATCCCAACTGCGACGGCGCGGCTTTGGGCGCCGCCAGCTATACCGATTTTTTGATCTTCACCTCAGCGGTGGAGCGTCTGGAGGGCGGTGTCCTGCTGAGCTTCGGTTCCGCAATCATGGCCCCGGAGGTTTACCTCAAAGCGCTGGCGATGGCCCGCAACGTCGCCGGCCGGCAGGGCCGCCCGATCCGGAGCTTTACCACCGCTGTGTTCGACATCGTCCCGATTGCCGGCGACGTACACCGGGAACTGCCGAAGTCCGATCCTGGGTACTACTTCCGTCCGCACAAGACGGTTCTCGTGCGCACCGTCGCCGATGGCGGTGAGAGCTTCTATGTGTGCGGCACGCACCGGGAGACCTTCCCGGCGCTGCGTAGCGCGTTCCTGGAGGCGCCGTGACGGTTGGGGAGATTCTCGAGGGCCTGGGGCGGCTCAACGCGCTCGTGGTCGGGGATGTGTGTCTGGACCGTTGGTGCACGTACGATCCGGCTTTCACCGAGCCGTCCCGGGAGACGGGCCTCAGCCGCGTGGCTGTCGTGCGCACGGAGTTGACGGCCGGGGCCGGCGGCACAGTGGCCAATAACCTCGCCGCGCTCGGAGTCGGGCACGTCTCCATCCTCGGCCTTTTCGGTAACGATGGACACGGGTTCGAGTTGAAGCAGGCCCTGTCCGCCATTGGAGTCGACCTGACGCTGATGGTGAACAGCGGGAAGCGTCCCACCTTCACTTACACCAAACTGATCAACTCCCGGACCGGTGAGGAGGACCAGGGCCGCGTGGACTTTGTCTGCCCCGACGACGTGCCCGCGCCGCTCGAGGAGGAGCTCCTGGAACACCTGCGGTCCTCTGCCTCCGACTTCGACGTCATCCTGGTCTCCGACCAGGCGGAAACGGACTCCGGCGCAGTCATCACTCCGGCCATGCGGGCGCTTTTGGCGGACATCGCCGCTCGCGATCAGAAACGTGTCGTCTGGGTGGATTCCCGGCTGCGCATCGAACACTTTCGAGGCATGATCCTCAAGCCGAACGAGCGCGAAGCCCGCGAGGCTTGTGAACGGATCTTTGGACCTGGCGTCTACGATCTCGGCCGGCTCCGCGCACACGTGGAAGCGCCGCTGGTGATCACCACTTGCGGCGGGGACCGGGTGGAGATTGCGGCCCCCGGCTCGCCCGTAGAAACCATACCGACGCGCAAGATCGAGAACCCGGTGGACATCTGCGGCGCCGGTGACAGCTTTTCCGCTGGAGCGGCCACTGCGTACGCCCTCAGCCGCGACGCGCGCGCCGCCGCTGTCTTCGGAGATCTGGTGGCTTCCGTCACCATCATGAAGAAGGGCACCGGCACTGCCACGCCACACGAAATACTTGCCGCCGCCAGCCGGCGCGGCATTACATGAAGACCCTGGCCATTGATGTCGGCGGGACCAAGTTCACGGTCGCACTGTTCGACGGCGAGTCGATGGTGCGCCGGGAATCGCGCGCCACGGACCGCGAAGGCGGCCGGGCGTGGATGATGGATCAACTGCTGCCGCTGGTTCAAAGCTGGAGCCGGGAACCGGGTTTCGACCGCTGTGGCATCGGATTCGGCGGGCCCGTGGATTTCGCGCGGCAACGCGTCGCGCTCTCCACGCATGTCGGTGGCTGGGACGATTTCGACCTCGCCGCTGAGATCGCCGCCGCTTCCGGCGTTCCCGTCGTAATGGACAACGACGCCAACGTAGGCGCGCTGGGCGAAGGGCTCTTCGGCGCAGGCCAAGGCTTCCGTCCGCTGTTCTACATGACGCTCTCCACCGGCATCGGCGGCGGCATCCTGACGGAGAGCGGCACGGTGTACCGGGGCATTGATTCGTACGCCGGCGAGATCGGCCACCTGACGGTCCGTCCCGACGGGCCGGAGTGCCTGTGCGGCGCGCGCGGCTGCCTTGAGCGGCTGTGCTGCGGCCTGTGGCTCCAGCGCGATACCGGCCGGACGGCAAAGGAACTGCTGGAGGACGACGCGTTCGTACGGCGCTACGTCGTCGATCTGGCGATGGGTTTGAAGGCGGCCGTCATGCTACTGAACCCGGCACGCATCGTGATCGGCGGGGGCATCAGCAAGGCCGGCGATCGCCTCTTCACCCCGCTGCGCGCGGAGTTGAGAAGGCAGGTTACCGGCTGGTCGCGTGCGCGCCTGGATGTGACGCCCGCCGAGTTGGGCGACGATAGTGTGTTATGGGGCGCGCTGGCGTTGGCGCGAGAGGAGTTGAAATGAGCTTTGCGGAGCAGTATAAGGCGAACCTGCTGGGAACCATCGAGAAGATCGACCTGGCGAAGGTGGAGCAGGCCATCGGCTGGCTGAAGGAGGCGCGCGATAAAGGCGCCGCGATCTTCGTGTGCGGCAACGGCGGCAGCGCGGCCACGGCATCGCACTTCGTCTGCGACATGGTGAAAGGGGCGAGCCTGGACCGCCCGAGGCGTTTCCGCATCCAGGCGCTGACGGACGCGATGCCGACCATCACCGCCTATTCCAACGACATCAGCTACGACCGCGTCTTTGTGGAGCCCCTACGAAACTTCGCGCGCCCCGACGATGTGGTGATCGCCATCAGCGGCTCCGGCAACTCTCCGAACGTGCTTCGCGCAGTGGAGTACGCGAACCAGACGGGCTGCCGGACCATCGCTATGACGGGACGCAACGGCGGCCAGTTGGGCCCTCTCGCACAACTGAACATTCAGGTGGCCGAGCCGCACATGGGACGCATCGAAGACGCGCACATGATCGTCTGCCACATGATCGCCTACTACTTCATGGACGCCGAGTAGCTACGCGCTTGCCGGCGCGCCGAAGCGCCGTGCCAGATCCGCGTTCACGCTCACGTCGTTGGCCGGCCGCCCGCACATCCCCACGATCACCGCGTCGCTTGGCTTGATGTTCTCGAAGGCGAACCGGAACGCCGTCTCGACATCCTTCGGCCGGTCCGTGCTGCGCCCCGCCGCCAGGATTTTGAACGCCAGGCACGGGCGCTTGGTAGCCCGGACCATCTTCGTCATCCGCTCCGGATCCTTCTCCATGTAGATCTCGCCCATGGGAGCTTCGCCGAAGGCCTCGCGCGCTTCTTCGCGTGTGCGCGTGACGCGATAGAGGCACGTCATGAAGTAGTCGATATCCCAGCCGCCGGATTCGATCGAATCGACTACCGCGGGGTTGTGCGTGGACACACCCACCATCACGCCGGTATCCCGCACGGCCTTGCAGAATTCGCGCACCTTGTTCATTTCGCCGGCGCGGAATCGCTCATCCGTCCGGTTGCCGTGGTGCGCGATGCCGATCGGCTTCAGTTCCTTCGCCACCTTGGCGACCAGGCTGAGGTCGCTCATCATCTCAAAGTCGCCGAGCAGGAACCAGTTCATCTTCCCGCCCTCGCCCCGGTAGCGCTGAAAGTCCTCCATCGTCTGCCGGTTGTAGTGCAGCTGCCACGTGCCAATGCCCGCCGCTTCCGCGCGGTGGAGGATCTCCATGCGGCGATCCTGCGTCATGTACTCGCGCAGCATCCCGCTGTAGATATTGTTGAAGTGTGTGTAGCCGTAGAACGGATTCGACCCGATGATCAGCCGGGTGACCTCCGTCTCCCCGAACTTCACCTTGGGAAGGGGAGCGGGAGCGGAAGCCGTTTCAGCGCCGCGAGCAAGCGCCGCGAGGCCGCTCGCGCCGGCCGCCGCCTGGAAGAAAGAGCGTCGCGTGCCGCGAGAAGGCGACGAGGAGCCGTCCATGCCCCGATCATAGTCGGAAACGGGCTTCAGTACAAGGCAAAACGCTCTGAAACTCCTAGGAGGACGACTGCCGGATACGGGCGACCACCTGCTGAAACCGCGGATGATCCCGGAGTTCCCGCAGCCGCGGATCGGACGCCATGAACAGCACCGAGTCGTCCCGCTCCCGGAAGCCCCGCTCCAGTGCCGCCAGCGCTTCATCCTGCCGGCGGAGACCGGCCAGCACAACCGCCTGCGAGACGTGCGTCATCCGTCCGCGATTCACCTGCTCGCGCAGCTCGAACAGAACCGCCTCCGCCTCCGCTGTGCGTCCCGCCGTCGCCAGCAGATGGCCGAGCCCCGGTTCGCTCCAGGGATCGTGCGGCTGGCGCAGCAGGGCGGCACGAAACATCCGCTCGGCATCCGCCACGTGGCCCTGCCGCTCCGCGCACAGGCCCTGGATCCAGAACGTCTGCGAAACGATCGGGACATGGTTGGTGAGCGCAGCCGCCGCCCGAGCCTCGCGAATCGCCTCTTCGCAGCGGTCGTCTGTGTACAGCATTGCCGCGCGGCGCACCCGAAGTGCCGCGGCTACCGGCTGTAGCTCGATCCCGCGCTCCACCTCCGCCCGCGCCTGTTCTGTGCGACCTTGAGCCAGAAGCACGGAGATATAGCGCTGCCGGGCCGCGGTGTTGCGCGGCTCGAGTTCAAGGATCTCCAGGCAGGCCGCCTTCGCGCCCTCCAGATCAAAATCGCGAAACAGCAGGATCGACGAAAGAATCGTCCACCCTTCCACCAGCGCCGGATCGAGTGAAACCGCATGGAGCGCCGCTGCCCGCGCTTCGTTCAATCGCTGTGGCGGCTGGTTGCCGCGCACCTCGTACTCCCACTCCGCCGCCTCGGCCAGCGCTGCCCAGCCCTTGGCAAAGCGGGGATGGGCGGCCGTCACTTCGCGGAACAGCCGGACCGCCTCCACCACGTTCGACGGCACCTGCTGCGGCGGCCCATCCTTAAGGATCGGAACCCGCAGCAGTTCCATCGCCCGCTGGTACTTCTCCCTGGCTTCGACACCGGGCTCCGGCGCCCGCCAGAAGCCGGCATTCAGAAACGGCGAAGGCGCCTTGGCGAGAGCACCGGCACGGTGCGCCTGGCGGGTGTCGAGGGAAGACCAGACCACTGCGAAAGCCGCGGCGGCGATCAGCATTGCCCCTACGGCGGCATGCATGGGCCGCACGGCTGAGGGTGGCGGTTCATGGGTTGCCGGCGCCGCCTGGAGCCGGAAAACCGGCGCGTACGTCCCCTTCGGCATCTCGATGGCGACGCGCTGGGCGCCATTCGCCTCGTAGTATTCGCGGAGCCGCGCCCGCAGCCGCCCGGCCTCCACACGCACCGTCGAATCCACCTGCGGATTGTAGTCCGCCGGCCGGCCGTATACCTCGACCGCGATCAACGATTCCTTGATGTGATCCGCCTCGCCCGCCAGAGCCGTTTCCACCACGAAGGTGAGAAACCGCGACAACCGGGGCGATCCTGAGAACTCCGGAGACGCCAGTACGTGCTTCAGGTGCGAACGCACGAGCTCCGCATCCGGTCTGGTCAGTACTTCGGCCTCGCCGATTGCTGTTTCGGTTCGCATATTGGTCCGCTCAAGCAACGCGTGAACCAGGGGGCCGTTTGGCTCGCGGTAACCGGTTAACGGGCCTCCTAACGTGTGGAAACGCTGTCCACAACCGCCCGTAACGGGCCTTCCCGGCCGCCAAACACGCACGGTCAGGCGGAGGTCACACCATGACACAGACTTTTCGACACATCCTTCTGGCAGGCTTCGCCGTCCTCGCCATCACCGTTTCCCTCCCGCCTGCCGCGGCACAAGCTACGTACGGCTACCGCCCCGCGCGGATCGAGTTTACCGTCGATGTCGCGGAGGATATGAACCTCTATGTGGAGCCGAGGGTGCCCACCGGGACGGAGCCCCTTCGCGGTTCCTTCTTCATCACCGAGGGAAAGATCTTCCCGGCCAACACCATTCCGAATGCCAACGGCGACCAGTTCGACCCCAACGCGATCCAGGGCTCCATTGGCGTCTGGTTCTGCAAGGGCACGTTCCTGGTCCGCGGCACCGAGTTTGATAAGCACTCGCGGTCCGTCGTGAGCGACCAGGTCTACCTTCTCGACGACGACAAGCGATCGATCGCCACCACCGGCACCGAGGGCGCGGGCACGACAGTCCGCCCGGTGATCGGAGGCACCGGCCCCTTCGCCGGCTACGTGGGCGAGCAGACCCAGGAGTTCCTGGGCTTCAACAAAACGGGCGGCGTGAACCTGCGCGTGACCGTACGCCTGCGGAAGGCAACGAACAACTGACCTTGCGCACCGTCGCACTCAACAAAAGGAAGGAACCGAACCATGACATCGTCTGCCACCGCTATTCGTTTCGAGGAGGCCGCCCTGGCCTCGGGAGTCCGGCTCCGGTACGCCGACGCCGGTCCCCGAACGGGCGCGCCCGTCCTGTTGCTCCACGGCTATTCGGACTCCTGGTATTCGTTCAGCATGCTGCTTGACCTCCTGGCGCCCAACCTGCGGCTGATTATCCCCGACCAGCGGGGCCACGGCGACTCGCAAAAGCCGCTCTCGGGGTATACCCCGGCCTCGCTCGCCCAGGACGCACTCTCGCTGCTCGACGCCGTGGGCCTGGAGCGGGCCGCCGTCGTCGGCCATTCGATGGGCGGTTTCGTCGCCCAGCACCTGGCGGCGCTTGCACCGCAACGGGTGACCCAAGTGGTGCTGGCGGGGTCCGCTGCGCGCTCCGCCAATGACGCCGTGCGCGGACTCAGCGCCACCGTCGCATCGCTCACCGACCCGGTGGATGAGGGCTTCGTGCGCGAGTTTCAGCAGAGCACCATCTGGCGCCCGGTTCCGCCCTCCTTCTTCGAGCGTGCCGTGGAGGAGAGCCTGAAACTGCCGGCGCGCGTCTGGCGCAGTGTCCTTTCCGGGCTGCTCCAGCCCTACGTTCCGCTGTCCGCTCCGGCGTGTCCCACCCATCTCTTCTGGGGAGACCGGGACGCTATCTTCAATCGCGAAGATCAGGAAGAACTGCTCCGGTTGATCCCCGGCGCGAAGCTCCATCTCTTCCCGAACACCGGCCACGCCCTGCATTGGGAAGCGCCGGCGGAGTTCGCGCGGCGGTTGTCGGGCATCCTGTAGGACCGGCTACGCTCCCAGATCCCAGCGCCGGAAATAGAGGGCCTGCCGAGCGATCGGCAGTGTCCTCTTTTCGAGCTCCCGCATCTTGGCTTCGCTCAAGGGAGTAAACTTCCCGGCGAATGCCACGTTTTGCTCGATCTGCTGCACATTGTCCACGCCGATGATGTTCGTGCTGAGCGGCAGCGTCAGGTTGTAGGCCAGCGCCTCCTCGATGGTCAGCGTTCCCGGTTTGCCCGTGCGGAGTCGCTCCGGCTGCTGCTCCGGCGGCGGAGGGACCCACGATGAGAGAACCCGTCCCCGGGTCGCGATCTTCATGCCGATGATGCCTAGGCCCTGCTCCTGCGCCATCGGCAGCAGGTGCTCGATAAAGCTGAGGTAGTGGCGGTCAGCGGCGTTCACGGCCATCAGAATGGTGTCGAATGGGAATCGCCGCAGCGCTTCCTGCAGGACCTCGGGTTCGTAGTGGCCGGTGACGCCGAGGAACGTGGCCATCCCCTGCTCGCGCACCCTCTCGAGCGCCTTCATCGCCCCGCTGGCGGAAAAGATCTGGTCCAGTTGCTCGCGCGTCTGCAGGTTGTGAATCTGCCACAGGTCAACGTGATCGGTCTGCATATTGGAGAGAGTCCGGTCGATGAGCCGCATGGACCCGTCGTAGGTCCGGTCCGCGGTCTTACTCGTCACGAACACCTCCTTTCTGCGGGTTTTCAGGACCAGGCCGATGTGCTTCTCGCTCGCGCCATTGCCATAGCCGGCAGCGGAATCGATGTAATTCACCCCCAGGTCGATGGCGCGGTGAATGATGGCCTCGGATTCCGCTTCTTTGCCCGGGATCTCGAGCGTCGCCTGCCCTCCCAGGCTGAGAATCCCCACCCGGAAACCGGTCCTGCCGAGATTGCGGGTCGGCATTGCCTGGTGCGTACGGGGATTGTACGGAAGCGCGTGTTTCGCCGCGGGCGCGGCGGCGGCGGACATCGCGGTAGCGGCGATACCGGCTCCCAAGAATGATCGGCGTTCCATCCTGTCAGTGCCTCCCTCGGACCGGCTTCATTTCGGATAGGCTGGTCCGGTTCACAGTGTACAGCGCTTCTCCTCCGGCGTCACGGGTCTTTTCGCCTTTCTCTTGCGGTTCGCAGGGCAGTGCGGCATAGTGGTTTTGGAAACCCATGTAGAGCGCGCGCCGACTTGCCTTGCCAATGGTCCAACGGCCCGCGCCGAGTGTTTCAATATGGGCGCAGGACGAGCCAATGGCAGAGAACATCCTCTTCCTCACCGAACTGCTCGGGCTAAGGGTCTTCGACCTGAAGCAGCGCCTGCTTGGCCGGGTGAAGGACCTCGCCCTCGTCCCACTGATCGATCCCGTCCGCATTGACCGCTTCCTGATCGGGGGCGCAGGCTACACCTGGCTCACCGTCCGCTACGACCAGGTGAAGCGGATTACACTCGACGGCATTTACCTGCGGGACGAACAGCTCACCCCCTACCACTCGGACGAATACATGCTGCGGGTCGTCCGGGACCTGCTCGACCAGCAGATCATCGACGCCCAGGGCCGCAAGGTGGTCCGCGTCACCGACATCACCTTCGAAAGGCGCGAGGACCGTGACTCCGAAGTGCTGTGGGTGCTCGAGGTAGACATCGGCCTGCGCAGCGTCTTCCGGCGCCTGTTCCAGGGCGTGGCGCCCGTGAAGTGGATTCGACGCATCCAGACGCGCATCGCTCCCAACTCCATTCGCTGGGAGTTTTGCAACATCCTGGAGGCGGATCCCCAGCGCCGCCTCCGCCTGAATATCTCCAACAACCTGCTGGAGAAGATGCACCCCGCCGATCTCGCCGACATCGTCGAGGAGCTGAGCCCGGAGGACCGCGAAGCGATCTTCGCCACGATGGACAACGAGTTGGCCGCCGAGGCGTTGTCCGAAGTCGACCCTGATATCCAGGCCAGTATCCTCGAATCCCTGGAGACGGAGAAGGCCGCCGACATCCTCGAGGAGATGTCGCCCGACGAGGCGGCGGATGTTCTTGCCGAACTCGAGGAAGAGACCTCGGAAGAGATCCTCGAGGAGATGGACACCGAGCCTAAGACCGAGGTTCGCGAGCTGCTCGAATACGCCGAGGATACGGCCGGCGGAATGATGACCACCGAGTTCGTCTCCCTGCATGCCAACGCCCTGGTCGGCGATGCCGTGGAGGGCATCCGTGGCAACGAGGAGCTGATCGAAAGCCTGAACTCGCTGTTCCTGGTGGACGAGGACGAGAGACTCGTGGCCGCCGTGCCCGTCGCCCGCCTGTTTCTCGCCCAGCCCGGTCAGCCGCTCCGCGACCTGGCCACCGGCAACCTGCAGCAGGTCACCGTCGACGAGAGTCAGGACCGGGTGACTGAACTCTTCGACAAGTACAACCTCCTGGTCTTGCCGGTGGTGGACGAGGACGGCCGGCTGTCCGGGGTTGTGACGGCCGACGACATCATCTCCGTTCTGAGGCAGCGTTGACATGCGGGCGTTGCTCAGGCGCTTCCGCTACCACATTGCTGTCTTCTTCTCGGTCATCGGGCCGGGCTTCATCACCGCCATGGTGGATAACGACGCCGGCGGCATCTTCACCTACTCGCAGGCCGGCGCCAAGTACGGCTACCTCCCGCTCTGGACCCTGCTGCCGATCACGCTGCTGCTGATCGTGACGCAGGAGATGTGCTCCCGCATGGGGGCGGTGACGGGCAAAGGCTTGTCCGACCTCATCCGCGAAGAGTTCGGCCTCCGCACCACGTTCTTCATGATGGCCGCGCTGCTGCTGGCCAACCTGACCAACGTCATGGCCAACTTCGCGGGCATCGCCGGCTCCCTCGGCCTGTTCGGAATCAGCCGCTATCTCTCGGTTCCCATCGGCGGCATCGCCGTCTGGTTCCTGGTGGTGAAGGGAACCTACGAGCGCGTGGAAAAGGCGTTTCTCTTCGCTACCTCGTTCTATATCGCCTACATCGTCTCCGGCATCCTGGTGCGGCCCGATTGGAAGGAGGCCGCCATCTACAGCGTGCGGCCGGTGTTGCTGTTCGACCCCGGCTACATCGCCATGCTCATCGGCATGGTGGGTACTTCCGTCGCCCCGTGGATGCAGTTCTACCTGCAGGCCGCCGTGGTCGAGAAAGGGGTGACGGAGAAGGAGTATGCGGAGTCCCGCATCGAGGTGATCGTCGGCTGCGTCGTGATGACGGTGATCGCGTTCTTCATTATCGTCGCTTGCGCGGGCGCCATCGGTAGCGTACAGCCCCGTGACATCCAAAGCCCGGCCGACGCCGCGGCCGCCCTCAGGCCCTTCGGCGAATACGCGTTTCTCCTTTTCGCCGCCGGCTTGTTTAACGCCTCGCTCTTCGCCGCCTGCATCCTTCCCTTATCCACTGCCTATACCGTCTGCGAGGGCCTCGGCTTCGAGAGCGGCGTCAACCGCCGCTTCCGCGAGGCGCCCATTTTCTACTGGCTGTTCACCGGACTCATTGTGGTCGGAGGCGGCGTCGTTCTGCTCCCGAATTTCCCGCTGGTGCCCATGATCCTGCTGTCGCAGGTAATCAATGGCGTGCTGCTGCCGGTGATCCTGATCTTTATGGTCACCCTGGTGAACAACAAGCGACTGATGAAGGAGTGGACCAACTCCCGGAGCTACAACGCGGTCGCCTGGGTGGCCGTGGTCATGTTGGTGGGATTGACCGCCGCGCTCGTCGCCATCACGATTAAGGATCTCGTCGGACGATGACCTACGCCGGGCTCTGCAACGACTGCCGCCATGTGCAGACCATCCGCAATGACCGCGGCTCCGTCTTCTTCCTGTGCCGCCGTGCGCTCGACGATCCCCGCTTCGACAAATACCCGCGGCTGCCCGTCCTTCTCTGCGAAGGGTTTGAGCCCGCGCCCCCTACCGCTGCAACAGCGTCTTCGGAGAGGAAGTCGTCCCATCCGTCTCAAAGCTGAACGTCTCGCCGGCCGCCCGGACCACCAGCCGGCCCGGCCCCAGCGGCCGGCCTAGCGTCGGGTAGAAGATGGCGCCGTCCGTGGACTGCCCGGGGCCGAGTTTGGTCTCCACGAAGGCGATCGCCGAGGCCGCCGCGGCAGCCTTCAGCCGGACGTTGCCCAGCTCCGCCAGCGCCGATTGCCGCCGCTCTTCGTAGCCGTTGGTGGAACGCATACGCGTCATGCCGTACAGGCCCATCTCGTACGTGGCGACCAACTTGATGACGTCGTTCCGGCCAGCCCGGTCCACCATTTCGGTCACCACCGCCCGGGCGGCCGCAGCCTGCACCACGGTTCCGTCCTGACGCTCAAACCGGAAATCCTCCGGCTTTACCACCCACGCTCGCGGCGAACCGTTGGTGACCGCGACCTGAACGACGGAATAGCTGCGAACGTTAGCCGGAAGGTGCGCGAACATGATGGTGAAACCGCTGCGCGTCATCGTCAGATACCGCAGCCCGTTGTTCTCGAATTCGATGACCTGCCCCCGGCCCAGCCGCACGCCCGCGCCCAGCAATGCCAGCGCCCGGCGGCGGGGTAGGTCCATACCTACATGATAAACTGGACCCGTCTGAATCCCCCCGTAAACAGCGGGGGCGTCGCTCTTTTCAAAAGGCATCACGCACATGCAGAACGCCGGCATTCGTCCTAGTCGCTACCTCCTTAACGAACACGGTCTGCGAAACCTGCAGATCGCTTACTGGAACCTGGGAACCGCTCAACTTCTCGAAAAAGCCATTCAACGCCACGAGGGCATTCTCGCGAGCGGCGGAGCCTTCGTCGTTCGCACGGGTCAATTCACGGGCCGCTCGCCCAAGGATAAGTTCGTGGTTCGTGAGACGGGTACCGAGGAGACGGTGAACTGGGGCGCTGTCAACCAGCCCATGTCCGAAGAGCAGTTCGACCGCCTCTTCGCTAAACTGGCGGCCTTCTTTCAGGGCGGCGAGTTGTTTGTCCAGGATTGCTACGCGGGAGCGGACAGCGCGTACTCGCTCCCCATCCGCGTGGTCACGCAGCGCGCCTGGCACAGCCTGTTCGCGCGGCAGCTCTTCATCCGCCCGAACCCGGAGAACACCGGCGAGCACGTCCCGCAGTTCACCCTCTTCTTCGCCCCCGGCTTCCACGCCGATACCGCCGAGGACGGCACGCGCAGCGAAACCTGCATCGCCATCAACTTTAAGCGCCGTATGGTCATCATCGCCGGTACCAGCTACGCCGGCGAGATGAAAAAGAGCGTCTTCACCATCCTGAATTACCTGCTGCCCGCCCGCGGCGTGCTTCCCATGCATTGCTCCGCCAATGTGGGCCACGACGGCCGCGTCGCGCTGTTCTTCGGCCTGTCCGGAACCGGCAAGACTACGCTCTCAGCCGACCCCACCCGCCGCCTCATCGGCGACGACGAGCACGGCTGGACCGACGCCGGCGTTTTCAACTTCGAGGGCGGCTGCTACGCGAAGTGCATCAAGCTCTCCAAGGAGAAGGAGCCCCAGATCTGGAACGCCATCCGCTTCGGCACCGTCCTTGAGAACGTCGTCGTCAACTCCGACACCCGCCTCCTCGATTTCGAGTCCGAAGCCGTCACGGAGAACACCCGCGCCGCCTATCGCATCGAATTCATCGATAACGCGGTGGTTCCTGGAGTGGGCGGCCACCCGTCGCACATTCTGTTTCTAACCGCCGATGCCTTCGGCGTCCTGCCTCCCATCTCGAAGCTGACGCCGGAACAGGCGATGTACCACTTCCTCAGCGGCTATACCGCGAAGCTCGCCGGCACGGAGCGGGGCCTCGGCAAGGAGCCCGCGGCCACCTTCTCTGCCTGCTTCGGCGAGCCATTCCTGCCCCGTCATCCTCGCGTCTACGCGGAGATGCTCGGCGACAAGATGCGGCAGCACAACGTCAAGTGCTGGCTGGTCAATACGGGCTGGGTGGGCGGCCCCTACGGAGTAGGGGAACGCATGAACCTGCCCTTCACCCGGGCGATGGTCGATGCCGCCGTCGAGGGGCTGTTGAACGATGTCAGCATGAAGCCGCACCCCGTCTTCGGCGTACTGGTCCCGGAGTCATGCCCGGGAGTGCCGGCCGCCCTCCTGGACGCCCGCGCGCAGTGGCGTGACCCGGCCGGCTATGACGCCGCTGCCGCCGAACTCGCCGCCCGATTCCGCAAGAACTTTGAGCGCTTTGGGAATGTTGGCGAGCAGATCCTCGCTGCGTCGCCCGGCAGGTAAGTTCGCGGCACAGGCAGGCTGCCGCCTTGCTCGGTCCCATAGGGATGACGGAAGGCGGACGCCGGCCGGCTAGTTTGCTTCCGTGGGCTGGACGGAACGGGACTCGGTGAAGGCCGCAGCCAGGCTTTCGGTCGCCGGCGCCGTCTCACCGGCGACGCCAAACCCGGGCTGCGCCAGTTTCTCGCTGAGCGCCCGCTGCACGCAGTTGACGAAGCCGTTCAATACGGCCACGCTCAGCTCCTCGCCCCCGAAATTCCACTGGAAGTTAATGTACTGCTGATCGGGCAGCGGTACGCGCACCTGCCAGCGCACACCGCCGTCGTCGGCCGCCCACGTCTGCTCGAACGTGCGCAGGCCAATGCGCATTCTCACGCCGTCGAAGCAGAAGGCGCTGCTCGCGCGGGTAATGGCTTGCCAACATTCTTCGAGCGTAGCGGCGCCGGCGATTTCCTTCTCGAAGGATTGCAGCCGCGCCTGGGAATCGATGATGCGCCGGAAGCCACCGCGTACGAATAGCCGGCGAGCGATGCCGAACTCGGTGTACCCCAGATGCTGGATGCCGATCCACGTGGCCACGCAGAATACGATCACCAGCACGCCTCTCATCTCGTGGTGCGACATGTCCTCTATCAGGGAGACCGCCGCCGCGATGCCTGTCAGCCCGTAGATGAGAAGCGCCGCTCGCCGCGGAGTGAGACCGCGGTCGAGGAGCCGGTGGTGAATATGCCCTCGGTCGCCCTCGAACAGCGGTTTGTGGCGCAGGAACCGGCGGACGATCGAGAGCGCAACGTCGAGCAGCGGAATGGACAGCGAGATCAGCGGCGCCACCATGCCCAGGATGGTGGCGGACTTCTGACTCCAGAGCACGCCGTAGCAACCCAGCAGAAATCCGATGGTCAGACTGCCGCTATCGCCCAGGAACACCGACGCGGGATTGAAATTGTAGCGGAGGAAACCGAGCAGCGCGCCCGCCAGCGGCACCGTCACGAGCGCCAGTTGGACATTGTTGTGCGCCAGGGCCGCAATCAGCACGGTAATCGTGGCGAACAGCCCGACGCCCGCCGCAAGGCCATCCAGGCCGTCGATCAGGTTGAATGCGTTGGTACAGCCGATGATCCAAATGATGGAGACCGGCAGACTCACCCATATGTCCCAGGACTCTCCCGGCGCGATGTGGATCTGCACGCCCGCCGAATAGGCCATGAGCGCGGCCACCAACTGCTCTCCCAGCTTCTCCCACGGGTTCAGGACCTTGAGGTCGTCCAGCAGTCCCGTGAGGAAGATCAGTCCGGCGGCCAGGCACAATTTCCAGACTCCCGCCTGTACCTCATGCAGCGTCTGCGAATAGCTGAAGGGCAGGACCAAGCCGATGACGAACGACAGCGCGTAGGAGACCATGATGGCAATGCCGCCAATGCGGGGCACCGCCGCCTGGTGCAGTTTGCGCACGTTGTCCGGCTTGTCCACCAGACCGCGCTTGAGGAACGCATCGCGAACGATGGGCGTAAGGATCAGGGACATCACAAAGGAAACAAATCCCAGGGTGATGATCAGATACATGAAACGCACCCCCTTGACGGGCCGGTGTGGATAGGTCGAGCCGCTCGTTGAGCGCGGCCCACCCCGGATACAATGTCGATCAGATGATGCACTTGCGGTTTTCTAGAGCCGCGGCGGCCTTCCTTTGCTTCGCCCGCCTGCTCTCTTCGCAGGCGTCCAAGCCCCTCGACGCCGCCAGGGCCAACCTGGAAGCCTGTCTTGCCGGCTTCTCGGCATGCGACCTCTCGCTGCTCAATCCGCAGCAGTTGCAGGCGGCGGGCGCCGCCGCACGCCGCCGGAATCTCGATTCCTGCCTTAAGGGAACCCCCGGATGCGATCCCGTCCGCCTCTCCCCCGAGGAGTCCCAAAGCGTGCGCGCCGTGCGGCAGAAACTGAATCTGGAGCGCTGCTCCACCGGCAGTCCTTTGTGCGATACGGGCGCGCTTCCGAAAGAGGACGCCGCCCGCGTTCGCGGGGTTTGGTTGAAGCGCAACTACGAGCGCTGCCTCGGGGGGGCGCCCACCTGCGATCCGCTCCGGCTCGCTCCCGGCGAGTTGGAAGCGGTGCAAAAGGCCGCGGCGCAGAGAAACCTCGCCGCGTGCCGCACCGGCTCCGCCGCCTGCGATCCCTTGGCCCTTGACGCCGCGGGCGAAGCAGCGGTTCGGCAGGAACGCGCCCGCGCCAATCGGGATGCTTGTTTCAATGGCCTTCAAAAGTGTGATCCCCTGTTGCTCACGTCCGAGGAGGCCGGCGCGGTGCGCAAAGTGGCTGCCAAACGCAACTTCGATAACTGCATGAGAGGGCTTCCTTCGTGCGATCCCACTGGACTGACCTCCCCCGAGATGAGCGCCGTTCGTGAAGCGAATCGAGTGCGCATAGAGACGGAGCGCCAGCGGCAACAGCAGCGGCGTTGATTACGCCGGCGGAATGTGCGCCTTCACCAGCGGGTAGAGGATCTTCGTAAACTCGATCGCCGTCGCGAATCCCCCGCTGTCCTTCTCGGCGGAGGCGGGTACGATGACCCGCACCAGCGCCACATCCGTCCGCCCGTGGCTCAGCAATTCAGGAATGGCGTAGAACTGCGCCAGATACTCATTGCCGGCAGCCCACCCGGCCGACTGGTACCAATACAGAACCGCCAGCTTCGAGCGGTTCTTCTGCACCAGGAACTGGGTCACGTTCAGATCCCCGTGCTCCGGTATCGGGATCTTGATCGACTCCGACCACATTGGCTCCCAACCTGCGCCCGGCAGGCAATTCCGCGGAGAGTGGGGGGCTCGCCCCGTGCGCTGCGTGTTGAAGTAGCCGATGAAGACGTTCAGCGCCGTGGTTCCGCCTTCCCGCGTATAGGTCCGGCTCATGTAGTCGTCGGGGCGCAGTTCTTCGAGCACCACCTCATCCACCGGAATCTCCGCTACCGCGCGCCAGCGCCCGATCTGCTGCGGGAACTCCGCCCACGGCGGCGTGGCCGGGATTACCTCGGCATGCGACTTTGAGTAGTAGAAGGCTGCCTGCGCCGCGAGCACCGCCGCCAGAATCAGCACCGTCGTCTTCTTCATGCCGTTGCGGCCTTTCTAGTAACCGTTCGTTTGCCCATGCGTACCAGCGCAAGATGCCACAGGCAGAGCAGCCCGAAGGCGATCACAAACACGCTCCAACCCAGCATGTCGTGATAGATGCCGTGGGTATACTGTGCATCGATGGCCCCCAGCAGCGCCGTCGCCGTCACCCGCAGCGAGTTGGCTGCGATTGCGATCGGCACAATGCTCGCCACCAGCGCCCACCGGACCCAGCGCCGGTCCGCGAACAGATAAGCGTAGGCAAGCGTCAGGAACACCAGCGAATACAGGGATCGCAGCCCGCTGCATGCCTCCGCCACCGAGAGCGTTTGCGTGCTCAGAAACAGCACGTTACCCTCCCGCAGCACCGACACCCCCAGCAGGCTGAGCGTCTGCTCCGACAACACACTCGCCATCAGCTGCAGCGGTAGCGTGATCATGTCGTAGAAGGGGAAGGGAATCATCAGCGGCAGCATCGCCAGCGGATAGGCAAGCGTCCTCAGCACGCCTATTCCTCCCAGGAAGAGAATGCAGCCGGCTAACGAGAATAGAAACGCCACCCGGCCCATCGTGACGAAGGTGGGGATGCTCGGTGGACCGACGCAAAGCATCACCGCGCCGATCAGCACCGGTATCAGCCCCAGGTAGTTTCGCTGCCAGCGGTCCGGCCCCAACTGGTCGCGCTTCTGCCAGGCAATGTAGCCTGCGACCAGCGGAACGAAGAAGCCGTGGCTCATGTTCTCGTCGCTGGTCCACAATTGGGCCAGCCGGTACAACACAGGTCCGAAGCAAACCGCCAGCAGACCGCCGATCGCCAGAAGGGAGAGTGGAAGTGGGAGGAGGCCCGGCACGTCGGCCGGGCGGGAGACAAGAGTCTGCGACGTTTGATTGACCTCTGCCATGGTCTCACCGATAGATTTTGAGCGACTTCAGGAGCTTGCCGAGCGGGCCCTCAGTAGGGCATCCACCTGGTCAATAAAGAGTGGGTCCGGTTGGGCGGGATCCAGCGTTCCGATGAACTGGCCGCTCACCGGCTCCAGATGGTACCAGTTCAGATTCTGGCCGACATGCGTCACCACCGGCATCTGCCCGAGGAACGCAGCCCACCCGCTGAAGGTGCTGCCGCCGGAGCCGATCAGCAAGCGAGCCGTTGACATCAGAAGGATGTCCGCGATTGCCGAGCCCGTGTGGGCGATGCGTACCTCCCCGCTTGCCAGCAAGGGCTCGAGCTCGGCGGGAGGCGCATCGGAGAACACAAAAGCCGGAACCCGCCACCCGGCACGACGGCGGACCAGAGCCAAGCTGTCAATGAACCAGGAAAGCGGCGTCTGCACGCCTCCCCTGGTGATCATTTCCTCCGGCGTTCTGGGAATTGCGAAGTCCCCCCTCCGGATATGCAGCGCGACAGCCTGGGGCATGCCGTCGCCCGCCCGCCTCACTTGCTCGAGCCATCGTGGATGGGTGATCGCTTCGATCTCCCGCCTCAGAAGCTGGTGGTGCCCATTCAGCTTCACGAAACCCTTCCCCATTCCCTTAAAGACCACCAACTGGTCGTCCTTGCCCCCCGGCGCCGGAACCTCCAAGTCCTCCGGTTCCGGCAGGCGAGCGGCAGAGCGCTCGATCCGCCACTTCGTCAGACCGCGAATGTCGTCGCTGGCCCGTACGAACAGGTTGTGATACGTACGCCAGTCCCGCTCCCTGCGAAGGGCCGGACCGACCACGAGTTGCCACCACCGGGTCGACAACATCGGCACTCCCTGCCGCCGGCTGAAGACAACGCAACGAGCCCACGGTAACATTCGATTTCCCAGACCAGCCGACGGCAGATGCGCGCAACAGTAGAGCATGTGAGTGGTTCTCGCTGATCAGCGGGAGACTAAACCGCCGACTCCGCTTCAGCAAACGAACGGCGCGACTCGGAGAACTCCGCGTTCTCCTTCTTCAGAAGCAGGTGGTTCCCCACCGCCAGCGCGTCCATCCGTGTCCGCAGAAAACAGTCCAGCGCCTGCTGCGGCGTCTCGACAATCGGCTCGTTCTCATTGAAAGAGGTGTTGAGCAGGATCGGCACCCCACTCACCTCGCCGAACCGGTGAATCAGTTTCCAGTAAAGCGGATTCGCGTCCTTCTCCACCGTCTGCAGGCGGCCCGTCCCGTCGCTGTGCGTCACCGCCGGGATCCGGTCGCGCATCGCCGCCTTGATCTTGTACGCCATCACCATGAAAGGCGACGGATAGGAGGACTCGAAGTACTCGCCCGTCGACTCCGCCAGCACCGACGGACAGAACGGGCGGAACGGCTCGCGGAACTTGATTCGCCGGTTCAGCGTGTCCTTCATATCGTGCCGCCGGGGATCGGCAAGAATGCTGCGGTTGCCCAGCGCGCGCGGTCCGAACTCCATCCGCCCCTGGAACCACCCCATAATGTCCCCGTCCGCGATGTGCCGAGCCGTACGGTCCACTAGTTCGCTCTCGCTCAGCGCGTGATACCGCACGCCCGCGCTGTCCAGCATCTTCCGAATGTCCCCATTGTCGTGCCCCGAACCCCAGTACACGTGATTCATCACGAACTGGCGCGGCTTGCCGAGCACCTGGTGCCACACATACAGCGCCGCGCCGTAGGATGTCCCGGCGTCGTGCGCCGCGGGCTGCACGTATACGTCGCGGAAACCGGTCCGCTCGAAAATCATTCCATTCGCCACGCAGTTCAAAGCCACGCCGCCGGCCAGGCACACCGCCTTCATCCCGGTCTGCTTCTGCACGTGGTTGAGGATCGCGAAGTAGCACTCTTCGAGCACCGCCTGTGCCGATGCCGCCAGGTCCATGTGCCGCTGCAGGATCTCGCCGCGTGCCTGCCGTGGCTCTCCCAGCAGTTCCACCAGCTTCTGCGAGTAAACGTTGCCAAGGACCGGCTCACCGCCCACCCAGCTCATCTCGACGCCTTCGCTGTGATGCCGGAACAGGTCCAGGTTCAACCGAACCTGCCCATCTTCCACTTTCACCACCTGGCGCATCTCCGCCACATACCGCGGCTCTCCCAGCGCGCTGAGCCCCATCATCTTGTATTCGTCGCCATACTTCGGGAAGCCCAGCAGCTGCGTGATCGCGGTGTAGTAGAGGCCAAGCGAGTGTGGATACTGCACCGAGCCCAGGACATCAATGGTGTTGCCGCGCCCGGCGCCCCACATGACGCTCGTGAAGTCGCCGAATCCGTCCACCGATACGACTGCCGCCTCTTCGAACGGGCTCACAAAGAACGCGCTCGCCAGGTGCGAACGGTGATGCTCGACAAAGTGAAACTGCGCATCGCGCGCCGCCACAACGCCCTTCGCCTCCAGGTCCGCCGGCAACTGCGTCAGCTTGGCGCTGTTGAATGCCCGGTCGG
This sequence comes from Bryobacteraceae bacterium, assembly GCA_033763935.1. Classification (GTDB taxonomy): domain Bacteria; phylum Acidobacteriota; class Terriglobia; order Bryobacterales; family Bryobacteraceae; genus DALYJJ01. Next base: position 23,210 of record JANRJO010000031.1, on the reverse strand, counting down.
CCGCGCGCCGCCACAAGCCCGGACGCACCGCCACGCGCTTCAGCTTGTCCACGAAGCGCGCCTTGGGATCGCGGGAGATCGCCAGGTGCTCCACCCGTTCCACGCCGCCCATCGCCAGCACCTGCGCCGCCGCCAGCGACGGCAGGCCGGCCCAGTGCTTGATGCGGTTGTACCGCTCCTCTTCCACCGCAGCCGCCAGTTCTCCATTCTTGAGAAGGGCCGCCGAGGAATCTCCGTGGTAGGCATTGAGTCCCAGCACGCAAACGTCATTCATGTTCTTTTGGCTCCAATGTCTTCATTCACCCAACACCTGCCGGTACAGACCGAGCATCTTCCCGCACACCGCGCCCAGCGAATACTCCTCGAGCGCCAGTTTTCTTCCCTGCTCCCCCATTCGCCCGCGGAGCGCCGCGTCGCCCGCCAGACGCTCCATCTCCGCGGCGAGAGCGGTCACCTCGCAGCGGACCACCGCGCCCGCGCCCGCCGCCTCGATCTCCCCGCAGATTCCCACCTGGTCCGAGACGATCAGCGGCAGCCCGAGCCCCATCGCCTCCACCGCGGCGACGCCAAAGTTCTCCGAATACGACGGCAGCACGAACACATCCGCGTCCCTGAGCAGCTCCGCCTTGGCGCGCCCCTCGACGAAGCCCGTCCAGAGAATACTGTCAGTGACCGCATGTTCCTCAGCCAGCTTCCGTAGCGAGGACTCGAGCGCCTCCGAACCCGATCCGGCGATGACCAGGGTGCTCTCCAGGTAGCGCTTCCGGAACCGCGCGAACGCCGGTATCAAAAGATCCAGTCCCTTCTTGTCGTCGATGCGCGACAGGAACAGAACCAGCAGGCGCTCCCCCAAACCGTGCTTGGCGCGAAAGCCGCCCCCTGCCACCTCCGGCAGATCGTCGAACGAAACGGGGTTCGGGATAATGGCCGCGGGGGCAGCGAAACCCCATTCCTCAGCCTCTTCCCGCTCCAGGCGGCTCGTGTAGTGCATCGCCCGGGCGCCTTCCACCAGGCGGCGCTCCAGCACCTGGAACGACAAGTTCTTGAGAAACGGTCGCCGGTTCACCCGCCCCCAACGGTTCAGAATGCCGAGAGGCCGAATCACGTAGGGAACACCACGCGACAGTGCGACCAGCCCGGAGGCCGAAGACGAATAGGAGAAGAGCGCGTGGATGTGCACCAGGTCGAACGACCGCGACTCTCTCCACAGCCACCGCGTCAGCGGCAGCGACGCCTGATAAAACCGCGTCTGGCAGGGGAAGTACCAATACGTCACCCCATCCTCGGCCACCGGCTGCGACAGCGGCACGGACAAGCGCTCGCGCCGTCCGTTGTCGTCCGTCGACGCAACGTGCACCTCTACGCCCGACGCCGCTAATCCGCGCGCCAGGCTGCGCATGACGAAGCTCGGCCCTCCGCGCGCCGGCCCCACCGACGGAATCACGTGCAACACTCTCATCGCCTGGCGCTGGCCCGCGCCGATCCCCCATCCCCGAGCGCTTCCCGCAGCCGGCGCTCGAAATGCTCGCGCGTGAACTCCCCTTCGTACAGCCGCCGCGCCTCATGCGACCAGACATTCCACTCCTCGCCCGCCGTCAGCAGCCGCCTCAGTGCCCCCGCCAAGGCATCCGGATCCGCCGGATCCACCGTCAAGCCGGCTCTCGGTGGCCGCACCACCTCCGGAGCTGCGTCCAGGCTCCCCGCCAAGCAGGGACGCCCCAACCGCATCGCTTCCAGGTACACCAGCCCAAACCCCTCGCCCCGGCTCGGCAACGCCAGGCAGCGGCTCCGCCGGATGCGCTGCACTTTCTCCTCTTCGCTGATGTAGCCCAGAAACTCCACGTGGTCTCGAAGACCCAGCCCCTCCGCCTGCCTCTCCAGCGTTGGGCGCAGATCGCCATCACCCGCAATCCACAGCTTCGCGCCGGGCGTCTGGCGAAGCACCCGCGGCCATGCTTCGATCACTTCGCGATGCCCCTTGTAGTCTTCCGTCGACACCAGTCTTCCCAGCATCAGCGCCGCCGGCTCCTGGTCCGGTTCGCACACGTCCCCGGGCCCGGCCGGCTCCCCCAGACCTAACGGGACGATCCGAAACCGCTTTCCCGCCAGCCAGGGCCGCTGTTCCGAAAAACGTTTCCACGTGTACTCGCTGTTGCTCAGGAACAAATCTACGCGTCGCAGAGCCTGCTCTGTCAGCCAGTCCAGCTCGCACCAGCACTCGATTCCATGCAGGAAAACCGCCAACTGAGCACCCGCGACGCGAAAGAAAGGGACAAGCCGGAGCAGGTTCAGGTGCCAGACAAGCACCAGCGACGCTTCCCATCGATTCGTCGCCGCACACCAAAGGGCGCCGAACTTCCCCGGCGCCGCGCGATCCCCAGGCTCAAGCGCCTCCTGGGACATATGGCCGTAGTAGAAGGACTGCAGCCGCCCCACCGATTGGAGGCCGCGCCGCGCGTACCGTCCCGCGGTTTGAATCCCTCCGCCAATCGCGCTTTCGAGACTCGGAAACAGCGCCAGGACCGCCCCTTGGGAAGCCGGCGCCATCTATCCCGCCGGCGCCGGCGCGGTCGCCGGCCTCCGCACCGCGTTCCACGCCCGAAAGCCGGCGTTCAGCAGGGGTCGAAGCACTAAGCCCGCCGCAATGCTCGCCATCAGTTCGGCCAGCGAATTGATGAGTTGAAGCGTCGCTACGGCAATCAGAAAGTAGCTTACGAACCGCCCAAACTCACCACTCAGTAGGGAGCGGTGTAGCGTGAGATCCAGCAGAGAGTACACCAAGCCCAACAAGAAGAAACCGGCTACTACGCCAGTTCGACCGTAATTGATGTAGAACTCCATCACCTGCCCGATCCCAACGCTCGTACCGTCGGCAAACTCCAGGCCCGTATACTTCGTTACCGCGGCGTTGGTCGAATTGGGCGGCTTGTCGGGCCAGATGACACGTGGAATCATTGCCAGGAACGCGCTCACCACGGTTTCCCCGTTCGCATATTGCCCTGTTCGCGAAGTGTAGTTGACCGCCGCCCCAACCAGCGAGTTCTGATTCAACCTGCCGTCCAGCAGGTCCAGATGGCGCGGCTCCGTTATCGAGAACCACTCGAAGTTCGTTGCGACCTCGCTCAGCCACGCAATTCTCGCATCGTACGATTCCCCGCCCCAGACACGGGCGCGCAGCTCCGTCCTGTTTGCCAGGTAGTTCAACACCAGGGAGAGGCTGCAATAGAACAGGATCGGCGCCAGAACTATGGCCGGACGCAGCGTCTTGCCCGGTATGCAGGACAGGGCAAACAGAAACACCAGCGCCGCGTTAGCCAGTCCGGAGCCGGCGAATCCCCCCCCGATCATCCCCACCAGCGGGATCATCAGGCTTAGAATCGTCCAGCGCATCGCCACCACCGGCCGGCCCTGCAACATCGAATCCCAGATCTTCAGCATCAAGCCCGCCAGCGTCAGGCCCTTAAGGGTGATCAGAACTGCCGTCGAGCTTGGAATCGCCGATAGGACACCGGCCGACAACTCGAAAAACACCCCCAGCCCGATGCACACAATCGGCAGGGCGGACGGTGGACGCGGCGGCGAAGCCGGCCCGGCTGTTCTCTTCGCCGGCGCCAACCACGGGCAGACCAGCATCCCAAGCGTCATCGCCCCCATGGCCCAAGCGCATTCCACTGCTCCGATCAGGGTGAACTCCGAGTTCGAATTGCAATACCACGGCAGCCCGTGCCCCACCGTCCCTAACCAATGCACCGACCAGAACGAGAAGACCGCCGCCAGTTGGAACCCAAGGTGCCCCCGCCCCCGCGCCGCGCGTGACAGAACCGCCACCAACACGATGGCGGACAACAGGACGGCTACCGCCACGGTCCAGAAAATCTCAACCTGCAACTCTGGATTGCACGACGTCATCCGCTCGTCAGCATCCCCTTAGTGTCCCCTGCGGTCACCGCCGAAAGCATCGCCTGCAACCGGTCTCCATAGCTGTTCGGCCCTTCCCGCACCAGACGACAGGCCCGCCCCGCAAGCCTTTTCCTTTGGTCCCCGTCCGCCACCAGCTCCACCGCTTTCTTCACCATCTCCGGAATATCATCGAACAACGCCACCGCCTCGCCGTCCTCGCCAAAAATCTCCCGGTGCTCGTCGGTTCCCTCTGCGAGCATACACAAGCCGGTCGCCGGCACCTCGAACGTCCGCATACAGTGCCCGTCCCGGTTGCCCCGCCGCACCAGGCAGAGTCCGAGGCGCGACGCACAGAATGCCTTGCGGACCAGAGCCGGTTCCGCCATCCCGCGAGCGAAGGCGCGAGTTTCCCGATAGCGGTCCCAGTAGCCGCCGTACAGCGCCACCTTTAATCCGGCGCGAATCAGCGCCGCGAAATAGGGAATACGATCCGCGTCGGCGCCCCCCGCGAATACTACGTCGGAGTCCAATGCGCTTCGCTCTTCCGCCGTCAGTTCCAGGGGGTAGAACAGCTCCGGGTCGTAGCCGAACGGCACATACCCGACCAGCGCCCGCGTCGCCACCCGCAGTTCGTCGAGATTCGCCTTGCGCGGACTGAACACAAAGTCGTAGTAACGGAGCGCGGAAAAAAACCAGGGAGCCCGGTGCACGGGATTCCAGGGATCGTCCGTGAGGAAGTTTGCCCGGGCGATTCCCATTCGCCCCAGCTCCGCGAGAGCCGAAGCCGGCGCCGGAGCGATCCCCGTGGTGAGCAGCACATCCGGCCGGCTGCGGTCACACTCCTCCACCAGTTCCCTCCCAAAAGCCTCCAGTCGCAAGGGCCGCCGGCCCAGCAGACGCCAGCTGAGCGACTTCGCCCAGGCCGGTCCGTCGAGCCGGCGCCTCGGATCGATCAGGCGGATCTCTACCCCCGGCAGTTGCGCTCGCTCCAGCGAGGCGCCGATGTGCGTGCCGCCCCGGTAGCCGATAATCAGCACCCGCGTCATGTTACCTGCCCGTAGGCACGGGCAACGCCCGCCGCGGCCGCCGCCACCGAAAACCCTTCCACCCGCCGGCGGCAACTTTCCCGCACTTCCCTACCGCCGATCCACCCCAACGCCCGGTCCAGCGCGCGCGCCAACGCCTCGGCGCCCCCTGCCTCGAACACCTCTCCCGTCTCCCCGGGCTGGATCAGATCCGGCGCGCACCCTACCGCGTCGGAGACCACGCACGGCACACCGTGATGCAGGCTCTCGTTCACCACCAGGCCCCACGTCTCGCCATGCCGGCTGGGCAGCGCGGTCAGGTCCGCCGCATGATAGTAGCGGCTCAGTTGGCTCTGGTTGCGGAAGCCCGGCCAGCGCGCTTCCACACCCAGGGCCGCAGCCTCACCGGCTAACCTCTCCCGCAATTCCCCATCGCCCAGAAACACGAGCACCAGGCGATCGCGCACTTCCAGCGGCAGCCGCCGGGCGGCCTCCACCAGCAGGTCCGGTCCCTTGCGGTAGCTGATTTTAGCGGGGAGCAGTACCACCGTCCGCGTCTCATCCACACCCAGTTCCGCCCGCCCCGCGCTCCGCTCGCTCTCCCGGCAATCCTCTCCGCCGCGAAACGGCGTCGTATCCACGCAGTAGGGTGAGAATACCAGCTTCTCTTCCGGGCAGCCCAGGCGCTCATAGTGGCGTCGCGAACGCTCGCCGATGAAAAGCAGCCGGGCAAATCGCCGGTACAACAGCCGGAGCGCCCCGTCCCGCACCGCCCTCTTCAAAGGGCCCCGCTGTACCGCATGATCCGCCGTCTCGGCACGGAACAACAGCGGGCAGCCCATGCGACGGGTCGCAAGCAGCGCTCTTCGGTACATCCGTCCGGAGTAGCCCGGCAGCAGCACCGCTCCCGGACGCAGCCCACGAAGCGCCGCTTCCAGCCCAGCGCCGTCCACCGTTTCATACGAACCCGCGCCCCCGCGGCTCACCTCGCTGAGAAACCGCGGCGTGTACCCGCCCAATAAGTCCGTGTCCCAGGCGAAGAACGTCGAGAACTCCTGATCCGCATACCCCCGAACACTGAAGTCCGACCCGTAGAGCACCGTTACCGGAATGCCATGATGCTGCTCTACGGCGCGGTAGACCGGGGCGTGGTACTGCACGGGATGGGTTTCGATCACCAGCAGCATGTCTTTCTAAGCTCGTTCCGAACCCTTACACACGGGCCAGCAGGTCCGCCACGCGGGCAAACGCGGTTTCGTAATTCCACTCGGCAAGAATGCGCTGCCGGCCGCGCTCGCCCATGGCGCGCAGTTCCACCGGGTGCTCCCAGTACCACCGGATCTGCTCGGCGATGCTTTCGGCGCTGGTCGCGTCGCATGCCCTTCCGTAGCCGCCGTCCACGTAGACGGTTCGCCACGCCGGCAGGTCGGACACTACGAGCGCTAGCCCGCAGGCCAAATAATCGAACGGTTTATTAGAAGCGCCCACCATCATCTCGAGATTGAAGTCGTCGGCCCTCTTCGGCAGGAGCGCCAGCCCTACGTCGCAGCTTCGGCAGAGATCCATCATCGCGGACCGCTCAACCGTGCCAGGGAAGGCGATCCGGCGCCCCACGCCGAGCGCCTGCGCCTTTCGCATCAGTCGCTCCGAATAGCCGCGGCTCGAGTTCGTTTCGTAACCGACCACCTTGAGCCGCACACCATCGGGCAGTTGCGCCAGCGCCTCCACGACGGTTTCCGGCAAACGCTCGGGCACGATCGAGCCGTGATACAGGACCGTGAGTTCGCCTCCCAGAGGCGCCCGCGGGCGCGGTTCGACTTCGTCGAGCGAGGGACAGTTCCAAACCAACTCTACTTTCTGGGCACCCTGGCGGTCAGCGAAAAGGCGCGCTCGCTCCGCGTTGGGCAGAATCGAAAGCCGCGCTGTCCGCGCCAGCGCGCGGCGGGCTCCCAGCAGCAGCCTCGTAAACTTCGTCGAATCGCCCTCCACCGGCGAATCGTGCTCATGATAGATCACGGGAGTTCCCAGCAGGCGGGTCGCCGCAAGAGCGATCGGGCAGGCCATTAAGTCAGAGGCGTAAATCCAGTGCGGGCGCCAGCGCCGCGTGTGCCAGAGCACCCATGCGACGTAACGAAGATAATGTAGCTTCTGCCGCCATCCTGCACCTTGAAACGGAATCTGGCGGACCTCGATCCGAGGGTGCTCCGGAAATCGCAGACTCTCCGTGCCCAGCGCGCCGGTGCCGAGGAACCGCACCTTCCAACCCTCCTTCGCCAACAAGCGGGAGCTGTGCTGCAGCGGGGGGTAGCCCGCCGGGTTCGTGTACTGCACATACAAAATCCGCCCCGGACTCCCGCCCCTCACTCCTCGACCCCCTTCGGAAGCGCCCCGGGCGGCAATGGTCGCGGATTCAGACATGCTGCACCGGCACGATACGCCCTGACACCGCCCGCATCCCCGCCGGCGCCAGCCCGCAATACAACTCGTTCATCTCTCTCGCGACTTCGCTCATCCCCTTCGGCGGCGAGATTCCTTCCGCCAGCCGGCAATACAGTCCCGGCTCCCCCATCAGCCGTCGAATCGCCGCGGCCCACGCCTTCGCGTTTCCCGGCTCCACGAGCAGCCCGTCGCGCTCGTGGGTCACCAACTCCGCGATCCCCCCCAGGTTCGAACCGATCACCGGCACTCGCGCGGCATGCGCCTCCAGGACCACCAGGGGCCCAGTCTCGAGCAAACGCGACGGAGCGACCAGTACATCGTAGTCAGCTAGCAGCCCCGCCGCGACGTCGGCCGGGACGGGCGGCAACAGACGCACCCGCGCGTCCTCGGCGATCGCCTTCTCGATCGCGGCGACGTAGCTGTTCCCTCCCGATCTGTTGCCCTGATGGACGGCGTATATGTCCAGCGCAACGGCCTCGCCGGGAAGCTCACGCAGCGCCGCGAGCACCGTCTCCAGGCCCTTCGCGACATCCAGGCGCCCCAGAAACACGATCCGCAAGGGAGTACCCGGTCCCGTCCCGGCCGAACGCTGGCGTACAGGCGCTCTAGCGTTCAGTCCTTGCCGCGAAAACACGATCCGCTCCCGCGGCACGCCGTTGCGCAGCAGCAATTGCTCGCTCCATCGGCAGGGCACGACGATCGCGTCCGCCCTCTCGAGAAACAGCCGCGTGTTCTTGAGCCGCACTTCCGTCAGCTCCGTCATCCGGGCCCCGATCCAGACGCCTCGATCCAGCCCACATCGGCCGGCCAACTTGCCTGCCGCCGCGGGCAATGCCCCCGCCACTGCCCTCACCAGCCCTGGAACTCCCCGGGCTTCCAGCGCGCAGGAACCGCAGCGGCGTTCATCCATCAGGCCGTCGCAGACGCTCGTTCCTTTTTCGAGCAAAGTCCCCCGCATGCACGTTACCGTCGGCGTGTGGTAGGTCACCACCACCGGCAGGCGCCGCCGCTTCGAGGCCTCCATCGCCACCGAAACCGCCGGGGTGAACGCATGCAAGTGCACCAGGTCCGGCGAGAGACGGTCGAGAAGCTGCGAGAAGCTGGCCGCCGCCGCCGGGTCGCCCTCCCCGTAAAGGGCGCGTAGCCCAGGCCGTTTCGACGTCGCGAAGCGGAACACCGGTAGCCCGTCCACCCGGTACTCCTCATCCTGTTCGCCCGGCGCCGCAATCAGGCTTTCCAGCCCCGCCGCCTGCTCCAGCGCCAGATTGCGCACGTAGACCTCGGTGCCCCCCATGGGGTCCGGAGCAAATGTGAATGGCACATGGAGTACCCGCATTCGCTTCGCCTGCCCTAAGCGCTCTTGGCCGCCACTACCGTCGTCGCCCACGCCCGCGACCAGTGCAGCCGCCCCGATCGAAATCCGTTCCACATCCCTTTCACCGTCTCCCGTCGCAGCAAGCCCGAGCGCAGCGCCTCCCCCTCCAGTGCGTCCGCGTGGGTCGTCATCCACTCGCGGAAGGGAAATGTGAAGCCGCGCTTTGGACGACGGGCCGCTTCTTCGACACCCGCATCGTTGATCGCCTCCACCAGCCGCGGCTTATTCCGGCCCGTTTCCAGCTTCTTCTCCGGCGGTATGCGGTTCGCCATGTCCACCACCACGTGGTCCAGGTACGGTACGCGCAGCTCCAACGAGTGCGCCATGCTGAAGACATCGGAATCGCGCAGCAGTTGATCGTGCAAATAGCGGTCGAATTCGTGGCGCTGAAAACGTGCCGGCTCGATATGCCCGTTATCGCCCTTTCCCGGCGGAAATGCTTCACCGAGCGCCGATCGAAACTCACTCTCCGACAGGTCGAGCATTGCCCGCACCTGTTGCGGCGCAAAGAAGCCGCGGAACAGCAGGTACAGCCCGTCGTGCAGCGGACGGTCGCCAAGGTAGGCAAACCGTTCCCATCGCTCCTCGCCGCGAAGGCTGCCCCACGCACACGCTCCCTGCCGGATCATCCGCCGAATCGCTTGCGGGCTCTGCGCGTACCACTGCAGGGGCCCGCCCTGCGCCGCCAGCGCCCGGTAGTGCGGATACCCGAAAAATACCTCGTCGCCGCCCAACCCGCTCAGCACCACCTTCAGCCCCGCCTCACGCGCGGCGCGGGAGACAAAGTACGTGTTGACCCCGTCCGCCGTCGGCTGATCCATTGCTTCCAGCACCGCGTGGATCTCGCCCAGGAAGTCGCCGCACCGTACGCGGATCTCGCGATGCTCCGTACCATAGCGGGCCGCAAGGGAGCGCGCCGCTGCCCCTTCATCGAACTCGCCTTCCTCAAATGAAACCGTCAGCGTCACCAGGCGCGAGTCGGCCACCCGGCTCGCCAGAGCCACCACGCCCGCCGAATCCACTCCGCCGCTGAGGAAGACCCCCAACGGCACGTCCGCAATGAGATGCTGCCGGAGCGCCCTCTCCAACTCGGCGGATAGTTCCTGCGAGGTAGGCTCCCGGCCCTCATATCCCGCCGTCCAGTAACGCCGCAGCCGCTCCCGCCCCGACAAGTCGAAGCCGGCAATCGTACCCGGCGGAAGGCACTCCACGCCCGCCACCCAACTGCGCGGATGCGGCACCGATCCCAGGCACAGGAACCCGACCAGCGCCGTACGGTCCACACCGCCCGCCGCGCCCGCCGCGATGAGCGCCTTGACCTCGGAAGCGAAGCGCACCTCGCCGTCGCCTCGCCGCTCCAGGTAGATCGGCTTGATTCCAAGCCGATCACGCACCAGAAAGAAGACTTCGCCCGCCGCCGCTTCCGTCCTCGCATCGTACAGGGCGAACGCGTACATGCCCCGCAGCCTCGCCGCTAGCCCGTCGATGCCCCACTCGCGGTAGCCGTGGATCAGCACCTCGGAGTCCGTCGCCGAGCGGAACCGGTGACCTGCCGCCTCCAAGTCGCGCTTCAGCTCCTGAAAGTTGTAGATCTCCCCGTTGAAGGATAGCCAGATGTGCCCGGAGGCGTCCGACATCGGCTGCCGTCCCGCATCCGACAAGTCGATGATCGACAACCGCCGGTGTCCCAGAACCGCGGAGCCGACGCGCTCCAGCCCCTCGCCGTCCGGCCCCCGGTGCGCCGCCGCGGCCAGCATCTGCCGCACCGCCGCCGCCGCCGGCTCTCCCGGAATCCGCCCCGGCGTGAATAACCCTGCTATGCCGCACATGGTGGTTTCGCCCGCAGTAGTGAGATCAAAGCTCTTAGTCCGCTTCGCGCCCGGTGCTCTCCGCCGCCGTCTGGTACTCGTAGTAGCGGGAGTAGTAATCGTTCCCGTAGTGGTGCGATAGGCCGCCCCCGACCTTCGGATCCCAGTCGTTCAGGATGGTCCCCAGCAATGGAATCGCGTCCTCCGCCAGCCGCCGCAACGCCACCAGCGCCGCATCCCGCTCGGTCTGCCGGGAGCGAATCACCATCACCGCCCCGTCTGAGAGCCGTCCCGCGAGCCGTGCCTCTGGAAACTGCAGCACCGGAGGGCTGTCCAGCAGCACCATCGAGAAACGCTGCCGGAGGACGGCTAGGAGCGCGTCCAGGCGCGGCGAGTTGAAGATCGCGTGAATCGCGCTCGCGGAGGCCGCTCTCGCCGCCAGCACCGACAGCCCCTCAAACCGCGTCCCGTGCAGAAACCTCTCAACGGCTTCTCCCGTGATCGCCTCGTCCCCAAGCACGATGCTTGTCCAATCCTTCTCCGGCGTCAGCCCGAAGACACTATGTACGCTCGGCCGCCGAAGGTCCATGTCGATCACCAGTGTCTTTCGGTTCACCTCCGCCATCGCCACACCGAGATTCGCCGCCACCGTCGTCTTGCCCTCTCCCGGAGAAGGGCTGGTCACAAGCACAACTCGCGGCGCCGCGTTGCCCGGCGCGGTTCTGGTCAGCGACGTCAGTGTCAGCCGGAAGGACTCGGCCACGATGGACGTCTTATCGCCCCAAATGTGGAGCGGCTCGCGGGGCGTTTCCGGCGCCGCCGAGGTCAGGCTCAGCGTCCCCTTGCGGCGGCGGATGCGGAAAAAGGGGCGCTGAGCGGAGAAGCCCAGGTTCTTCGTGGGGATCACCCCCAGTTCCGGCACGTTCAACAGCCGGCCCGCATTCCCCGGCGATGCAAAGCGCCGCTCCAACCGTCTCCGGTACAGATGCTCGTGCAGGAACGCGCACCCATAGCCCAACAGCAGGCCGAGCGCCCCGCCCCTGACCAGTTCCTTAAAGAGCGACGGGCTTATCTGCGTCGCGTTGGGTCGCGCGGCATCAATCACCCGCACGCTGCTCACGGGAATCGCCGAGGCGAGCGAGAACTGCGTCTGCTGCTGCAGCAGCCCGTTGAAGCTCTGCCGCAGAATGTCCACTTCCCGCTTGAGCGTGCCGTATTCGGCGGCCACATCCGCCTGCCCGGTCACGGTCGAGGCCTGCCGGGCGTACTCCGCCGACAGGGTCCTCTCCCGCCTCAGGGCCGCCTCGTAGTCGTTCTTGAGGCGTTCCATGATGTTGTCGCGTTCCCGCGCCAGCGCCTGCTCGGCGGCGTCGATCTGAGCCTGCAGACGCTGCACCTTGTAGTGGCCGGGCATCAGCGTCGTCGTCAGGTCGGCCATCTGTCGCCGCAGCCCGTCGAGAGAGGACAACTGCTGCACCACGGAAACCGAGATATCCGGCGGCAGCGTCTCCGCCGATTTCCCCTTCGCGAATGTGTACCGGTTTTCCTTGTTGATACGGTCCGTCTGCGCCGTCGTCAACTCTGCGTGCAGTTGGCGAAGTCGTGAGTTCGCGAGCGTGTCCTCACTCATCACGAACACGTTGCCCGACTTTCGCACGAACTCCTGCAGCTTCTGCTCCGCTTGCTCCAGCTTGAACTTCGTCTCCTCCAGTTGACCCACCAGCCATTGCGACGTGCGCTGCACCGCACTCGACCGGTATTGCTGGTTCTGGTACACGTATTCCGCGGCCACCGCGTTCACCAGGTTCGCGGCCACCTCGGGAATCGTGGATGAGGCCGAGATGAGAATGATTCGCGTGCCGGGAATAATCCGCGGATTCATCGTCGATGCGGCAGTGTGGATCGCCTCTCGCGACGCCTCCGCCGGCTCGAGCGGAACAAAGCCGAACCGTCTCCGGAGCGACGAAAACCGTCCCGGTGGAGGCGGCGCCGTGATTGCCGATTCCCGCTCCATGCGCTCCAGCGCCGCGGTCATCAGGCTCCCGCTGCGAAGGATGGAGATCTGCGTCTGCGCGTTGAGGTTCGCCGCGGAGAACGACCCCGCCAGCGGATCGGTGGTACCCAGAAACGTCTCCGCGACAGGCTGCAACTCGATCGTCGTCGCCGCCATATACTGTGGGGCCTGCGGCAGGTACAGCGCGAAGCCGATCCCGAATCCCGTCGCCCCCAGCGCCAGCAGGTACCAGAATCGCTTCCTCAGAATGCCGAGTTGCATCTGCAGAAGGCTCGCGGCGCTCATGCCCTCGGGCGCCGGCGGCTCTACCCCAAGGTGCACGTAGCTCGCCGGAACGGATCCGCGGCCCGCGGAAATCGGGGCCAGCGACGGAACGCTTGACTCGTGATCCTTCACCGTGGCTACCTCAATATCAGGAAAACTGCGCCCGTAATAATCGCCGTCACCGTAGTCGTCACGAGCGTTGTGCCCTGCCGCCGGACGATGCCTCCCACTCCGCCACGCCGCGGAACATAGAGCGTGTCCGCCGGCATTAGCGGAAAGTCCGGACGCTTGCCCGCCAGAATCTGCTTCAGGTTGATAGGAATCTCCGCCCGCCGCGCCGTGTTCAGCACCGGCCGCAGCACCACTGCTTTCTCCAGCGATGCGTCCTCGGTGACGCCGCCCGACAACACCAACGCCTGCAACACCGATAAACTGTCCCGCTCCATCGGCTCCAGCGCCCCCACCCGCATCACCGCGCCGCTGATGTACACCGACTCCGCACGCGTCACCGACACCACATCGAACGGCTGCAACACGATATCTTCTGCCGGGTTCACATTCTCCTGCAGGCTGCCCATGCTGATCTCCACCGAGCTCAGCTTCGATTCCTGGTTCACCTCGACGTTCGGAAGGGGAATCGGGCCGTACTCCAGCCGCCGCGTGATCTTGATCCGCCGGCTCGCGTACGGCTGCAATCCGCCGATCGCGCTCAGCATGTCCACTACCGTCCGCTTGCCCTGCAACGGATAGATCCCCGGAGCCCGGAACGCCCCCACGAAGAACACCGGCTCCGCCCGGAACTGCACCACCGTCACGATCACCTGCGGTACCCGCACAAAACTCTTCAACCGAGCCACCAGGTCCGCCTCGAACTGCTCCACGCTCATCCCGCCCGCGCGCACCCGGCCCAACAGCGGAAGGTTAATGAAGCCGTCGCCGTCGATTCGGTACGGCCGGTCGCCGAACTCCTCCACCTCGTTCGCCCGAATCACAATCTGGTCGTTCGGCCCCAGCACATAGTTCGGACGCAAGGCGCTCGCCGCTCCCTGAATGCCTCCGGCCGCCCCCGGATTCGGCATCGGCTCTTGCCGGCTCGCCGGCGGTTGCGGTGTCTGCCCCCGCCCGGAAACGCACGCCAGAATGACCCCCGCTAAACAGACGGTGACTTGAATGCGCATAGTAACCTACTTCCCGCTCCCATCCGCTGCCGGCCCGCCGGGCTCGGACGAACGCAACGCTACCAATAACTGCGATAGCTGCTCGAGCTTCCCGTTCAGTTCGCGAATCATGTCGTCCATCACCTGTAGCCGGGTCACCATCAATGCCTGCTCCGGCCCGCCGGGCGGCGGATCGATCATCCGCTGCAGCGCATGACGCGCCAGATCGGAAATGCTGCGCGCGCCAGTCTCATGGCAAGCCAGATTCACACGCTCAAACTCATCCTCCGAAAGCCGGAAATACACCAATCGGTTTCTTGGCCGTAAGACCGCCATAGGCCCTCCATCGGGCTGTTTTGATTGTTGGTACGGAGTGGGGTTCGCTCTCGCCGCGGGCCCCCGTGAGTAGGCTCCCGCCCTTTCAGTCCCATCTGCCGCGCTGTCCCAATTCGCTCGGTGAGGGGATTGCTCCTCTATCGTGGAGCTACCCTATGACGATTGTCAACGGTTTCTCACCTTAGATTAGTACCCTTAGTACTCTAGGGTGCGAACTGCCCCCAACGCTTCCCTCCGCCTCTCCCACGCCCACGCCGTCCGCAGAATCGTCTCCACGTCCGAGTGAATCGGCTCCCATCCCATCCACTCCCGCGCCGCCCGCGCCTCCGCCACCAGCTCCGCCGGATCACCGGGCCGCCGTTCTTCCGCCCGCCACGGCACATTCCGGCCGGTCACCCGCTCTGCCGCCTCAATCACTTCCCGCACCGAGTAGCCTCGCCCCGTGCCTAAGTTCAGTGTCACCGAAGGTGCGTCCGCCAGCAGCCGCTCCACCGCCGATACATGCGCTCTCGCCAGGTCCGTCACGTGAACGTAGTCCCGGATCGCGGTGCCATCCGGAGTCGGATAGTCCGTCCCAAATACACGGACCGCCTCGATCTCCCCCGCCGCACTCTTCAAAACCAACGGAATCAAATGCGTCTCAGGATCGTGGTTTTCCCCGATCTCCCCCTCACGATCGCACCCCGCGGCATTGAAGTACCGCAGGATCGCGTACTTCAGCCCGTACGCCCCCGCGTACCACCGGATCGCCCGCTCCAGGAACAGCTTCGATTCCCCATACGGGTTCACCGGTAGCTGCGGATGGTCCTCGCCGATCGGCACGCTCCGCGGTACCCCATATGTCGCGCAGCTCGACGAGAACACCACCGTGCGGACCCCACGCTCGATCATCACGTCCAACAGGCTCAGGCTCGCCGTGCAGTTGTTCGCAAAGTACAACGCCGGCTTGGCCACCGACTCCCCGACATAGGCATACGCCGCAAAGTGAATCACCGCCGCGATCTCGTACTGGTCGAAGATCCGGCCCACAGCCTCCCGATCCTCAACTCCCGCCTCCACCAACGGACCCCACTTCACCGCCTCCCGGAACCCTCGCGAGAGATTATCCAGGACCACCGGCGCAAACCCCGCCCGGGCCAGTTCCTTCGCCGTGTGCGATCCGATATATCCGGCCCCGCCGGTCACCAGTACATGTCTCATCAGGGTTTCAACACGCCTTTCACCGGCAGCCGTAAAGGAATCTCGATCACCGCCTCCACCTCGATCGGCTGCCCGTTCCGCGTCGAAGGGTAGAACTCCCAACTCAGCATCTCCGCCATGGCGAGTTCGGCGTCGCCCTGCCGCGGCGCGCGCACCATGGCCACGCCTTCCGGCAATCCCGCCAGCCCGATCGAGACCCGGTACCGCACCCTCTCCTCTAACATCTCCGCCGCCGCATCGGGCACGCCCCCCGCCCGCTTCCGGGCCGGCAGCGGCGCGCGCAACAGGGGGTTCTGCACGCCCGCCAAAGGCGACTTCTCCGTGAACCAGATCACCCAATCGTCCGTGTACCGGCTCATCTTCGGCGCTGGGATCACAAGCGTATAGACCGCCCGTCCGGGAAAGATGCGCTCGATCGCCGGGGGGACGATCCCTGCGCTCGGTCGCAACGGCGCCGAATACGTGTCGCCATACTGATGCGGCGCGACTTCGAAGACCAACTGGCTTCTCGCCGCCCGCGGCGCCACCGGAGGCGGAGGCACCGGCGCCCCCGAACCCGCCCCCCGCACCATCAGATCCGGTATCCGCGCGTCCGCCCTGCCCGTCAAATCGCCGCTCGCCGCCGGCCCAACGTTCGGCGCGCGCGAAAAACTCCCCGGAAGCGAACCCGGCGGTGGTGGCGCGGCCACGGCCGAAGGATTCAGTCCCACCACCGCCGCCTGCATCGCCGCGCCCGAGCCCCGCGTCACGTCCAACCCCGGCTCCGTCAGCGCCGCGCTGCTCCCCTTGCCCGTACCCGTTCCACCGGGACCGGCCGCCGGCGGGGGAACGAACTGCTTCGCCGCGGGCTTGGGCGCCTTCGACGGCGCTGCACCTAACAGTGTCGAGCCCGCCACACCGGTTCCCGCCCCGGCCCGTAGTTCCGGCGGCGGCGCTTCAAGCATCACCCCCTCCGGCACCGTGAGCCGAGCCTGCTGCGGCGCTTCAAACACCCGCGGCTTCGCCTTGATGTGTACCGCGCCCAGCGCCCCGGCCTCCGCCGCTGTGGCCTTCACCTGAATATCCGGTTCCGCCAGCGCAGCAGAATCCGGACGCGCCTTCTCCACCGGCGCGGGCGGCGGCTCGAACGGCTTCGCCACGCGCTTCGGCGCCGGCGCCGTCACCAGGTTCGGCGACGGAACTTCCCGCTCCAGCACCTTCGGCGTATCCGGCTGAAAGATCAACTGGCTCTTCGACCGCGCCTCCGGCGATCGCGCAATGATCACCTCGCCATCGCTCTTTTGCTCCCCCCGCGCCTCCGGCCCCTCCCCGAACTTCTGCGTCGGCTCAATGTTAGGCAGCTTCTTCGGCGCGTACCAGATCAGCGGCTCCCGCGCCGGCAGCGGCGTAATGGTGAATCGCAGCCGGTTCTGAGGCGCCGCCCGAAACGCCGCCGGCGGAAGCGAAAACAACAGGGCGCAGACCCCCCCGTGGATCGCCAGCGACAACAGAAACGCACGGAGCTGCCGCAACGGCCCCCCGAGTTCACCCGAGGCCAGGCGAACTTTCACCCGCGGCATCGCGTCTCCGGGCCCCTCACAGCCGCCGGATCTTGGGTGAGTCGATCCCCCTGAGCGCGTTCCGAGTGTCGACCACCAGCCGCGCCCTCTCCACCAGCGCTCGGTAGTCGAATCCTGTGTGATCCGTGACAATCACTACACAATCGGCAGCTTCTACCGCCGCCTCCAGGGGCGACGATTCGTACGTCACGTGCTCCAGTTCCACTCGCGGCACGAACGGATCCGTATAACTGACCTTCGCCCCCCAACTCCCCAAAAGGTGCAGGATGTCCAGCGCCGGCGACTCCCTGACATCGTCAATGTCGCGCTTATAAGCCACGCCCACCACGTGCACCCGCGAACCCCGCAGCGCCTTCCCGTCGTCGTTCAACGCCCGGGCAATCTTATCCAGCACGAACTGCGGCATCTGCCCGTTGATGTAGCCCGCCAGCTCTATAAACCGCGCCTCGATCCCCGCCTGCTTCGTCTTCCAGGAAAGGTAAAACGGGTCCACCGGAATGCAGTGCCCCCCCAGTCCCGGACCCGGATAAAACGGCATGAAGCCGAACGGCTTCGTCGCCGCCGCCTCAATCACCTCCCACACGTTGATCCCCATCCGGTCGCACATCATCGCCAGCTCGTTCACCAGTCCGATGTTGATCATCCGGAACGTGTTCTCGAGCAGCTTCACCATCTCCGCCACCCGTGCCCCGCCCACCGGCACCACCCGCTCCAGCGTCTGAGCGTAAAACTCCGCTCCCATCCGCGTACACTCCGGCGTCACGCCGCCCACCACTTTCGGAATGTTCTTCGTCTGATATCGTGCGTTCCCCGGGTCCACCCGCTCCGGCGAAAAACACAGGAAGAAGTCCCGCCCGGCCCGCAGCCCCGTCGCCTCGAACCGCGGCAGCAGCAACTCATCCGTCGTCCCCGGGTACGTCGTCGACTCGAGCACAATCAGCATCCCCGGATGCAGGTGCGGCGCAATCGCATCGCACGCCGACACGATGTAGCTCATGTCCGGGTCCTTCGTCTTCCGCAGCGGCGTCGGCACGCAGATGTTCACCGTGTCCAGCTGCGAAATCACCCCGAAATCCGCCGTCGCCCGTAAATGCCCGGACTCCACCAACCCCCGCAGCCGCTCGGTCGGAACGTCCTGCACATAGGACTCGCCCGCGTTGATCGCCTCCACCTTCCGCTGCTGCAGTTCAATCCCGACGACCGAATACCCCGCCCCCGCAAACTCCACCGCCAGCGGCAGCCCGACATACCCCAGCCCGATGATCCCGACCCGCGCCGTTTTGCTGCGAATCCGCTCTTCCAGCAGTTCCGCACACGACGCCGCGCTCTGCCCACTCGTACTCATAGAAAACGTCCTCCTGAGTGTAGCCTCATCTTGCATACAATTGCAGAGGCTGCCCGCATGAAACCGAAGAAGGCAATCATCACCGCGGCAAATCCGCGCCAGCGTTCCCTCCCTCTCCAGACGCTCATCGATCGCGAGGGACTCGAACGCACCGTCCTCGAAGTCCTCATCGAGGACACCCGCCGCGCCGGCATTGAGGAAGTCGCCGTCGTCGTCATGCCCGGCGATGAGGACCTCTACCGCCAATCCCTCCGCGCCGGCGACGAGGGCATCCAGTTTCTCCCCCAACTCACCCCGCCCGGCTACGCACAAGCGCTCCTCAGCGCCGAGGCCTTCGCCGGCCGCGAGCCCTTCCTCCACCTCGTCGGCGACCACATCTACTCCGGCGGCGGCGAAAGCGCCCGTCGCCTGCTGGACATCGCCGCCGCCGAAGACTGCGCCGTCTCCGCCGTCCAGGCCACCCGCGAACACCTGCTTCCCCGCTTCGGCGTCGTCGGAGGCCAGCCCGTCCGCGGCGGCCGCTCTCTGTACAAGGTCGAAACGGTCCGCGAGAAGCCCACGCCCACCGAGGCCGAACAGTCCCTCGTCGTCTCCGGCCTCCGCTCCGGCTACTATCTCTGCTTCTTCGGCATGCACGTGCTCACCCCGTCCGTCTTCCGCATCATCCGCGGCCTGACGGAGCACGCCGCCGGCCCCGTCTCCCTCTCCGCGGCCCTCGACGAACTCGCCCGCCAGGAAAAGTACCTCGCCCTCGAAGTCGGCAGCGCGCACCGCTACGATGTCGGCGTCCGCTATGGCCTCCTCAACGCCCAGCTCGCCATCGCCCTCGAGGGCGAAGACCGCGAAGAGGTGCTCGCCCTTCTCGTCGGCCTCCTCGCCCAACGCCAGGCCGACGCCGCCGCCGAGGGAGCCGCCGCGAAATGACCTCGCGCCTTCTCGACATCATCACTTCCCCCGAGCCGGCCGTCCGTAACCAGCCGCTCGAAGCCGTCTGCGCCGGCCTCCCGGCCTCCGAACTCCTCGCCCACTGCGATGAGCTCGAGACCTTCCGCCGCTCTCACGACAACCTCTACCAGCGCGTCCGCGCCCTCTTCTTCCTCTACGCCATCCACCGCTTCCACCTCCCGCCCGCGCTGCCCGGCTCGCGCGCCCTCATCCCCTACGAAGCCTACGAAAGCCTCCTCGGCCGGCGCTTCGAAGAGTCCATCCGCCTGCTCCTCAAAACACAGGCCGCCGAAGGCCCCTCCCCCGGGCTCTCCAGCGCCCTCGCCGCCGCCTATCGCAGCCTCGCCTTCCAAACCCTCGCCGACCAGGTCCGCCGCAGCGTCCGCTCCGTCGCGGGCAACCGCTGGATGTTCCGCACCGGCCATACCGCCGACTATCCCCTCCGCCTCCGCCCCGAACTGACCTCACCCGACCCCGCCACCGGACTCTTCCCCGTCCTTCGCGAGACCACCCCCGTCCGCATGGACTTGAGCCACAGCGGCTGGAGCGACATCTTCTTCCTCGGGATGGATTTCCCCGAAGGCGCCCGCGTCCTCAACATCTCCATTGACCTCACCGTCCGCCGCCCCGGCGCCAAGCCCCAACCCCCCGTCGAAAGCTACCTCCGCGTCATCGACGAGCCCGTCCTCCGCCTCACCAGCGTCGACCTCGGCGCCACCGTCGACCTCCACACCATCGACGAGGTCTTCGACTTCGCCAAAGACTACCTCGGCCTCCTCAAAGCAGCCGTCATCGCCGCCGGCCTCGTCCCCTCCGGTATGGAAGGCGCCGCCCGCCCCCTCTCTGACCTCTTCGCTCCTCTGCTTGGCAGCCCCCACCTCGGCCTGGAACTCGTCAGCAAGGTGAACGACATCCCCAAGGGTTCGCGTCTCGCCGTCTCCACGAACCTGCTCTCCTGCCTCATCGCCGTCTGCATGCGCGCGACGTCGCAGGCCAAATCCCTCACCGGCGCGCTCACCGAAGAAGAGCGGCGCGTCGTCGCCGCCCGCGCCATCCTCGGCGAGTGGCTCGGCGGCTCCGGCGGCGGATGGCAGGATTCCGGCGGCGTGTGGCCCGGCATTAAGCTCATCGAAGGCGTCGCCGCCGGCGAAGGCGACCCTGAGTTCGGTATCAGCCGCGGCCGCCTCCTGCCCCGCCACACCGTCTGGACCGAAGCCGACGTCTCCCGAGAAGCCCGCGAGCGCCTTCAAAACAGCCTCGTCCTCGTCCACGGCGGTATGGCCCAGGACGTCGGCCCCGTTCTCGAAATGGTCACCGAGAAGTACCTGCTCCGGTCCGGCGCCGAATGGCACGGCCGCCAGGAGGCCATGCGCCTCTTCGACGAAATCCTCGCCACCCTCCGCGCCGGCGACATCCGCGGCATCGGCGACCGCACCCACCGCAACTTCCACGGTCCCATCCAGACCATCATTCCCTGGGCCGGCAACCACTACACCGATGGCTTGATCGAACGAGTCCGCGCCGAGTTCGGCAGCCACTTCCACGGCTTCTGGATGCTCGGCGGCATGGCCGGCGGCGGTATGGGCTTTCTCTTCGATCCCGATTCCCACCCCCGCGCCCTCGATCGCCTCGCCGAAATCATGCCCGCCCTCAAGCGCGAGCTTGAGCACGCCGTCCCCTTCGCCATGGAGCCCGTCGTCTACGACTTCGCCATCAACCCCAACGGCACCTGGGCCGAGCTCAAGACCGGCGCCGACGCCCTCCTCCCCGCCGCGTATTATTCCTTCGCCGTCCCACCGCTGGTTCGCAAAGAGCTCCGCTCGCTGCCCCCCTCCAAGCGGGCCGAACTAGCCCGCTTCAGCGCCGCCTGCCAGCACGACCCCTCGCTCAGCGGCGCCGTGGAGCAGCTCTTCGAACGCCTCCTGCCCCGCGCCGCTGAAGACGGCCCCGCCGGCAACAGCCTCCCGCGCCTCCTCGCCGAACTCGGCTTCGATACCCAGCAGCACGAGAAGATCCGCGCCGACCTCAAGGCCGGCCGCATCGGCCTCGCCCAGAACCGCCTCCCCGCCAGCACCACCCTCGAAGATGCCCCTCGCCCGGACATCCTCGTCCCCGATCCCCGGCGTTCGGCTCCCGGGGAAGAAGCCATCCGCGCGGGCACCGTCGCCGTCGTCACCCTCGCCGGCGGAGTTGGCACCCGCTGGACGCGCGGCGCCGGCGTCGTCAAGGGCCTCAACCCCTTCCACCGCATGGCCGGCCGCCATCGTAGCTTCATTGACGTACACCTCGCCAAGACGCGCCGCACCAGCCGCCTCTTCAACACCACCCTCCCCCACATCTTCACTACCAGCTACCTCACCCATACCCCCACCGAGCAGTACCTCTGCCGCCTGCAGAACGCCCATCCCGGGCCCGTGCTCCTCTCCCCCGGACGCGCCGTTGGTCTGCGCATGGTTCCCATGGTGCGCGACCTCCGCTACGCCTGGGAGGAATCCCCCCAGCAGCTCCTCGACGAGCAGAAACAGAAGGTGCGGGAGAGCCTCCACGCCGCCCTCGTCGCCTGGGCGCTCTCCGCCGGCGAGGCAGCGGACTACACGGACAACCTGCCCATGCAGTGCCTCCACCCCGTCGGCCACTGGTTTGAGGTCCCGAATCTCCTGCGCAACGGAGTCCTCCGCCGCCTGCTCGACGAGCAGCCGCGGCTGCGCTACCTCATGGTGCACAACGTCGACACCCTCGGCGCCGCAGTCGACCCCGCCGTCCTCACCGCACACATCGAAAGCGGCGCCGCGGGGACATTCGAGGTGATCGACCGCTGGGTGGAGGACCGCGGCGGCGGCCTCGCCAAAGTGAACGGCCGCCTGCGCCTCGTCGAAGGCCTCGCCATGCCCGATGAGCGCGCCGAGTTCGCCCTGTCCTACTACAACTCGGGCACCACCTGGCTCGACATCGACCGCTTCCTCGCCCTCTTCAAACTGGATCGCTACAGCCTCGGCAACGAAACCGCCGTCGCCGCCGCCGTCCGCGCCGTCACCGCCCGCATGCCCACCTACATCACCCTCAAAGACGTGAAGCGCCGCTGGGGCAAAGGCCAGGAAGACATCTTCCCCGTAGCCCAGTTCGAAAAACTCTGGGGCGACGTCACCGCCCTACCGGAATTCGACTGCCGCTTCGCCCTCGTCCCCCGCCGCCGCGGCCAGCAGCTCAAAGAGGTGGCCCAACTCGACGGCTGGGTACGCGACGGCTCCGCCGCTTACGTGGAGGGCCTCTGCGACTGGTAGGGGCAGGAGCGGCCAAGCGCCGTCAATCGTACCGGATGGAACTTCACCGTGCCCCGGCCGCCGGCATGGGCTATGGACGTCAAAACGCACCGCGTGTCATCATTGAGGCGCGTCTACGATTGAGAGGAGGAAGTGGGTCTTATGGCCGATCGGAAACAGTTTTTAAACGTGCCGGCGCCCGATCCGGAGCTCACGCGCCTTTTGACGACATCGAGCCTGCGAACCGTTACGGAGGAAGAACTGAAGGAGCAAAGAGTCAGCTTCGCCTTTGGAAATGCCCCCGCCTCAGCCTCTGATCGCATCACCAAGGACAGCGTGCGAGCGGCTTCCAACCACATCAGGCTTCTCGAGTAGGCGCTGGAGCCGGTTTCGAAGCGTATGTCAGTCAGGGAAAAAGACGATCCAGATCTGTACGCTCGAGGCGGAGCGTGTCCCCACTTTAGTTGAAGGTTGGACGGCGGTGGCGAGCCGGTTCGATAGAATCGATTCGCCAAAAACAACCCTTCGAAAGGACACGCACCGCCGTGAAGAAACCCTACCACATCGTCAGCCGCGACGAGAA
>JANRJO010000024.1:0-68227 GCA_033763935.1 Bryobacteraceae bacterium | reverse complement strand
GGAACTGGTGCGGTAGAGTTGTCAACAGATGCCCTCCTCGGTCTACGTGATGCAGAAGCGCGCGCCGAAGCCGATGCTTGGTCCAATCCGCGGCTGCGTGCTCTACGCGCGTGTCTCCTCGAAGGAGCAAGAGCAAGAGGGGTATTCCATCCAAGCTCAGTTGAATCTCCTACGCGACTACGCAACGCAGGAGAACCTGCAGATCCTTAAGGAATTCATCGACGTCGAAACAGCCAAGGTGGCCGGCCGCATGCAGTTCAACGCCATGCTGGCTTTCCTAAAGAAGACGCCTGCCTGCCGGACGATCATTGTCGAAAAGACTGACCGGCTCTACCGAAACCTGAAGGACTGGGTAACGATCGACGATTTCGGGCTCGACATTCACTTCCCGAAAGAAAACGTTGTCATAGGCCCGGAATCACGCTCGTCTGAAAAGTTTCTTCACGGCATCAAAGTCCTGATGGCCAAGAACTACGTCGAGAACCTCGGCGAAGAAGCCAGCAAGGGGATGAGAGAGAAGGCCAAGAGCGGCATCTGGCCGAGCGTCGCCCCGATGGGCTACCAGAACGTCCAGGGCGCTGACGGCAGGAGAACCATCGCCCCTCACCCAATTCAGGGACCCGCAATCCAGAAGATCTTTGAATGGTTCGAAACTGGCGATTACACGCTCAAGACTCTCGCGGAGAAGGTTCGGGCGGAAGAATTGCCTTTCGGAACGCGACAGGTCAACGTCAGCAGCCTTCACGTTGTACTTCGCAACCGAATCTACAGTGGCGAGTTCGACTGGAAAGGCGTGCGCTACCAAGGTAGCTACGAGCCGTTGGTGACGAAGGAAACCTGGGAAAAAGTCCAGGATTTTCTGGACCTCCGCATGGAGTCCCGGCACCGAAAGGTGGTCCACGACTTCCTGTTCTCAGGGCTGGTTCGTTGCGGACACTGCCGGTGCGCTTTGGTTGCCGAACTCAAGAAGCGGCGTTACGTGTACTACCACTGCACCGGCTACAAGGGGAAGTGCGACGAACCATACACACGCGAGGAGGTACTGGAGAGGCAGTTCGTGGCCGTCCTCAAATCACTTGTCATTCCGGAATCGGTATTGGCGTGGCTCGATCAGGAACTCACTTTCTCCATTGAGCAGGACGAGCGAATCCGCCAACGGACGGTCAAGTCCTGGCAGGATGAGTGGGATCGGCTGCAGGCTCGCCTCGATGCGATGTACGAGGACAAGCTCGATGGCCGGATCACTCCCGAACAGTTTGACAAGAAGGCGAAGGATACGCGGTCGAAACAGCAGACGCTTCGTGCGAAGATCAGCGAGCACCAAACGAGCGGCACCGACCTTCGGGCCGGCTTCAACATGATGCGGTTAACCAGCATCGCTTGCCGTGAATTCGAGCGTCAGAATGCGCGGGAGAGGCGGAAACTGCTGGAACTCGTGGTGGAGGGTGCCGTTTGGAAGGATGGACGGTTAGAAGTGACCCTTCACGAACCCTTCCGAACTTTGGCACTATCGAACTCTGCAAGTGCAAGAAAAGAAGGAGCGGAAGCCACTTCATCGGCCGAGTTTGAGAAATGGCTCCCCGGCATGGATTCGAACCACGATTCACGGCTCCAAAGGCCGCTGTCCTACCGTTAGACGACCGGGGAGTGCTGCCTCTCAGTTTACCGCATGCGCTCTCTGACTCGACTCCATCGCCTCGCGCATCTACCCTAAGCGAGAGCGATGTTCGTCGAGTTCGCCGCCTTCCTCGGTCTCTGCGGTATCTTCTACGCCGCCGGCGCGGGCCGTTCCTTCGCGGAGCATCGCTGCCGCAAGCAGACGTGGCGCGAACTGGAACAGTTGTCGAAGGAACTGCGAGGGCAGCCTGCGAGTGTCGCCCGTGAGCGCCTCGGAGAACCCGCTGAAACGGTGGAGGGCTTGAGCGGCCGCCAACTCCTGATCTGGAAAGAACCTCGAAGCGAAGCGCTCGCCGTCATCACGGCCACCGTCGATCAAGGCCGCCTCGTGGACGTCACGGTCCGCCTCTTCTAAACGCCGCCCCGCTACAATAGCTCCATCATGGTAAGGCTTGCCATTCTCAGTCTGGCGACTCTGTTCTGCGCTGCCACTGCCGCCCACGCACAACTGGCGGAAGGCGTCTATACAGGCTCGTACAAAGGCAGCGCCGAGAACTCGGCCGGCACCGTCCGACTCGCGCTCACCAGGAACGGTGAGACGTGGGGCGCGAACTTTACCTTCACCGCCGCTGGCCGCGAAGTGAAGTGCAAGACCGTAACGATCGACGTCAACGGCGATCGCGTCAAGTTCGCCTGCGCCTGGGAGTTCGACGGCTACTCGTTTGAAACAACCAGCGATGCCGCAGCGGCCTCCCGCGGCAAGCTCGAAAGCAAGTACCGCACCGTAGCCAAGCCGGACGGCTCGAAGATCGACGAAGGCGTCTGGACAGCTACGCTCGAGTCGAAATAGCGTACTGCGGATTGGCTCGCATCAGGTGCGCGCGCATCGCCTCCGCGGCGCCGGCGCCATCACGCGCTCGGACGCGCTCCAGGATCGCCCGGTGCTCGGACAGCGTCAGCCTCTCCGCACCCTTCACCCGCAGCATCCGCGGGTACTGTGTGAATGCCCACTGCAGCATCGCCTCGCTCACTGCCGTATAGATCGGGTTTCGCCCCACCTCGGCGATGGCCTTGTGAAACGCCATGTCCGCCGCCACAAAACGAGCCGGGTCGCCCGCAGCGCCCTCTTGGGTCGCTAGCGCCTCGCCTAATCGCGCAAGGTCCTCCTCCGATGCCCGCGCCGCCGCCAACGCCACCATCCCCGTCTCGAACAACAACCGCGCTTCCAACAAGTGCGCGCGCATGTCGGGAGACGTCACTAGCAA
This sequence comes from Bryobacteraceae bacterium, assembly GCA_033763935.1. Taxonomy (GTDB): domain Bacteria; phylum Acidobacteriota; class Terriglobia; order Bryobacterales; family Bryobacteraceae; genus DALYJJ01. The sequence goes on along the minus strand of JANRJO010000024.1, from coordinate 65,345 downwards.
ATGACGTACCGTCCGGTCGATCTGATCCAGCAGCGTCCGCGGCCCCGGCTCCTTCAGCCGCGCCCGCTCCCCATGCTGAATCTCGATGAGCCCCATCGACTCGAGCGATTGCATCGCTTCTCGCACGGCCGGCCTTCCCACACCAAACCGCCGCATCAACTCGCGCTCCGACGGCAACTGCCCGCCCGCCGCCACCTCCCGCGCTTCAATCATCGCCAGCAGGCGGTCCAGCACCTCGTCGGCGAGCTTGCGCCGCACAATGCGCCCGGTCGCTTCTGATGGCACTTGACCCACTGGTGTGATGAGTATATCATCGCCCCCATGACCAAGCTTCGCTTCGCGCTTCTGGGCGCCGGGTTCTGGAGCCGCTATCAGTTGAATGGCTGGCTCGCTACCGGCTTGGCCGAGTGCATCGCCGTCTGCGATCTCAAACGCGAGAAGGCCGAAGCACTGGCCCAAGACTTTGGCGTGCCCCGCGTCTATGACACCGCTGAAGCCTTGCTGCGGGCCGAGAAACCCGACTTCGTCGACATCTGCACCAGCGTCGACACGCATGGCCCGCTGGTGCAGCTGGCGGCCCAACGAAAGGTCGCCGCGGTCTGCCAGAAACCGCTGGCGCTGTCCCTCAACGAAGCCGAGGCCTCCGTTGAAGCATGTCGCCGCGCCGGCGTCGCTCTGTTCGTGAATGAGAACTGGCGCTGGCAGTCGCCCATCCGGCAGTTCCAGAAGACGCTCTGTACCGGTGCCATCGGCGACGTCTTCCGCGCCCGCATCACGATGGTCTCCGGCTTCCCCGTCTTCCGGAACCAGCCGTTCCTGGCGGAGATCGACCAGTTCATCCTGACTGACATCGGCAGCCACGTGCTCGACGTCGCGCGCTTTCTCTTCGGCGAAGCGGAGCGCCTCTACTGCCAGACGCAGAAGGTCCACAAGAACATTCGCGGCGAAGACATCGCCACGGTGATGCTGCAGACCCGCGGCGGCGCGACGATAACGGTCGAAATGGGCTACGCAGAGAACTTCCTCGAGCACGACCGCTTCCCCGAGACCTACATCTTCGCCGAGGGCTCCCGCGGCTCCGCGGAGCTTGGACCGGACTTTTGGATCCGCGCGACAACCGAAGCGGGAACGATGGCCAAACGCTATCCGCCGCCGCGCTTCCCCTGGGCGGACCCCGCTTACGACGTCGTCCATTCCAGTGTCGTGCCCTGCCAGGAGAACCTCGCTGAGGCGATGCTCGGCCGCGCCGCCGGCGAAACAACCGGTGAGGACAACCTCAAGACGATGCGACTGGTGTTCGGCGCCTACGAATCCGCTGCCACCGGCCAAGCGATACGCTTACCTGCATGAGCCTGTCGCCCCGCGTCCTCCAATACGGCGTCAACGAACCCCTGGTCGAGCCCGTCGAACTCAGCGCCGGCCCCCTCGATCTGGTCTTCGATCGCGGCGATCTCCGCTTCATCCGCCTCGGTCAGCGAGAGATCGTGCGGCGGGTCTACTTCGCCGTCCGCGACCGCAACTGGGGTACCATTCCCTGCGAGATCTCCGAGCTCAAGGTCCAACGTGGAAAGGACGGTTTCGCCGTCTCCTATCTTGCCGCGCAGCGTGCGCCGGGGATCGATTTTCGCTGGACGGTCGCCATCATCGGAGAACCCGGCCGCATCGGGTTTCAGCTCGACGGCAAGGCGCACAGCACGTTCCTGCGCAACCGCATCGGCCTCTGCGTCCATCATCCTCTCGAAGGCTGCGCCGGCCAGCCGTGCCGCGTCGAGCACATGGACGGCAAGGTGACTGACGGCGTCTTTCCCGCCGATGTCTCCCCGCACCAGCCCTTCCTCAACATCAGGGCCATCCGTCACACGGTGCAGCCTGGCGTCTTCGCCGAGGTTCGCCTCGAAGGCGACACCTTCGAGATGGAAGACCATCGCAACTGGACCGACGCCAGTTTCAAGACCTACTGCACGCCCCTGTCGCTGCCGTTCCCCGTGGAGGTGAAAGAGGGCGAGGCCGTGCGCCAGTCGTTCACGCTCACCGTCACGGGCGCGCCCAAGTCTCCCGCCGCCCCCCGCCCTTCGTATGTGACGCTCTCCCTTCCCAAAGGCTCGCCCGCCGCACTCCCGGCCCTTGGTATCGGTGCGCCTTCCCACGGCCGCCCCGCGAGCGAGACGGAGCGCAAGCGACTTGGCTTACTCCACGTCGCGCACGTACGTGCCGAGGCCTCGCAGATCGAAGCAGCGGCGGCGCTCGCACTGCCGTTCGAAGCAGTCATCAAGAAGGCAGACGATATCGACGCTTTTGCCGGCCGCTCGCTCGCGCGGGCCCTCGTGTTCGATCCGGCCCTTCTCGCCGCCGCGAAGAAGCGCCTGGCGTGTCCCGTCTTCGGGGGCACCGACGCCAACTTCGCCGAGTTGAATCGGAATCGTCCACCTCTCGACGCAATCGACGGCGCTACCTTCTCCATCAACCCGCAGGTCCACGCCTTTGACCTCGTTTCGCTCACTGAGAACCTCGCCGCGCAGCAGCAGGCCATCGAGAGCGGGCGCCGCTACTTTGCCGGGAAGGTCCTCGCCGTCTCACCGGTGACTCTCAAGGCCCGCTTCAACCCGGTCGCCACGGGTGATGTGAAGCAGGACCCGAACGAGCTGCCCTCCGCTGTCGATCCCCGCCAGATGTCCCTCTACGCGGCCGCCTGGACGGCGCTCAGCCTGAAGTACCTCGCGCTCGGCGGCGCCGGTGCCGTCACCTACTACGAAACGACGGGCTGGCGCGGCGTGATGGAGACCGCCGAAGGCGCCCCGCTGCCCGGTAAGTTCCCTTCGATTCCCGGGGGCGTCTTCCCGCTCTTCCATGTGCTCGCCGCCATCGCCGAGTTCAAGGGCGGCGGCGTCATCCCCATCACATCGGATCAGCCTCTACTGGCCGACGCGCTCCTCATCGCCAGCGGCAAACTCCGGCGCATGATCGTCGCCAATTTCACCCCTCAGGCACGTGTCGTGCGTCTGCCGTCCACCGCGCCGTCCATGCTGGTGAAGCACTTGAACGACTCGAACGCGGAGCGTGCGATGCGCGAACCGGAATCCTTCCGCGCCGAAGGCGGCGCACCTCTCCGCGACACCAAACTCGAACTGCGCCCCTTCGCCCTGGCGCGACTGGACTGGACCCTATGACCACCCCTGACCTCACCACCGGCATCGCCGGCGTCCTCATCGGCGGCATCCTGAACGGAAGCTTCGTCGCTCCCATGAAGCGCATGCCCAAGTGGGAGTGGGAAAACTCGTGGTTCGTGTACTCCATCAGCGGCCTGCTGGTCATTCCCTGGATCGCGGCGTTCTTCGCCGTTCCCGACCTGCCCGCGGTCCTCGGCGGCGCCTCCGCCGACGCCATCTGGAAGGTCATCCTGTTCGGCATGGGCTGGGGCATCGGATCGGTGCTCTTCGGGCTCGGAGTCGCACGCCTCGGCCTCGCCGTCGGCTATGGACTGATCCTCGGGCTCATCGCGCCCATCGGAACATTTGTTCCCCTGGCTGTTTTGTACCCCGAGCGTCTAGCCACGCGCCAGGGAATCGCCCTGGCCATCGGAACGGCCATCGTGCTCGGCGGCATCGTCCTGTGCGGCGCGGCCGCCAAGATCCGCGAGAACGCCGCCGGCGGGCCGAAGTCGAAAGCCGAGGGCTTCGGTGTGGGCCTCATTATCTGCATCCTCGCCGGGCTCTTCTCGCCCATGCTCAACTTCGCCTTCGTCTTCGGCAAGGAACTGCAGGACCGCGCCGCGGCGGCGGGCGCGGGCGTCAACGGCGCCGGAAACGCTATCTGGTGTCTCACGCTTACCGCCGGGTGCCTGATGAACGCGGGCTACGCTGCCTATCTGCTGACAAAGAACAACCGCTGGAAGCTATTCGGCCTCGCTCCCGCCTCCTACTGGATCTGGGGCAGCCTCATGGGCCTCATCTGTTTCGGCAGCTTCATGGTGTATGGCGTCGGCGGCACGGCCTTGGGTTCGCTGGGAGGCATCGTCGGCTGGCCGTTGTTCATGTCGATGGCCCTGATTACGTCCAATACGCTGGGCGCGATTACCGGCGAGTGGGCCGGCGCCCCGAAGAAGGCGTGGACCTATTCGCTGGCGGGCATCGGGCTGCTGATCGTCGCCATCACCGTGATTGGCGCCGGTGGCCAGGGCTGACGCCATGCGGCTGGGCATCGGCACCTACGCATACATGTGGTCCATCGGCTTCCCTGGCGCTGCGCCGCGGGCGCCGCTGAGCGCCCTGGGTTTACTCGAGAAGGCCATCGAACTCGACGTTCGCGTGGTACAGTACGGACCGAACCTCTCCCTTGCGTCTGTTTCGCCGGCCGAATTGGATTGCGTCGTCAAAAGGGCGCAAGAGCGGGGCATCAGCCTGGAAGTCGGCACACGGGGTCTCGTCCGCGCCGATCTACAGTCGCAGATCTCACTCGCTCAACGCGTAGGAGCCAACCTGCTGCGCACCGTCCCCGAGCATCCTGACGGCTCAGTGCCGTCGGCGGGCGAGGTCGTCCAGGCGCTCCGTCCCCTCTTGCCCGAGCTCGAGCAGGCGCAGGTACGCCTGGCCATGGAAAACAGCCGCATGCGGGCCCGCGAACTGCGCCGGGCGCTCGACGAGCTGGCGAGTCCATTCGTCGGCATCACGCTCGATACCGTGAACTCCGTAGCCATCCCGGAGGGGACCCGCGAAGTCGCCGAGCAGCTTTCCCCCTGGACCTACTGCCTGCACGTCAAAGACTTCAGCATCCGCCGCGCGTGGCACATGATGGGCTTCCTCTTGGATGGAACTCCCGCCGGTCGTGGGCAACTCGACGTGCCGTGGCTCCTCGCCTTGCTCGAACCGCACCACCGCTGCCAAAGCGCCATCCTGGAACTCTGGGTGCCGGAGCAGCCCGCGCTCGAAGAGACCGTCGCCCTCGAACAGCGTTGGGCGGTGGAGAGCGTACAATACCTACGGACCCTCATAGCGGATTGAAGGAGAGACCGTTCTCATGGACCGAATTGTGGTGATCGCAGGCGCCGGTGGCAAGATGGGCGCGCGTGCCGCGGAGAAGCTGGCCGGCCGTTCCGAGTACCGGGTCTTGCTTTGCGAGAAAGATCCCGGCCGGGCGCGGGCGCTCGAAGAGAAGGGCCTGAAAGTAACGCCGCTCGCCGAAGGTCTGTCCGTCGCGGATTTCGTGGTGATGGCCGTCCCGGACGCCCTGATCGGCCGCATCGCCCAGGAACTTGTCCCGCAGATGAAGGTCGGCGGAACACTCATCATGCTCGACGCCGCCGCCGCCTACATCGGCGAACTGCCGCATCGTGACGGCATCACGCAGATGATCACCCATCCCTGCCATCCGCCGTTCTTCACGGAGCAGGCCACCCCCGCGGCCCGCGCCGATTACTTCGGAGGTGTTGCGGTCCAGGACATCCTCGTCTCGCTGATCGAAGGCTCCGAACAGCATTTCGCCGAGGGTACCGAACTCTGCCGCGCCATCTTCGCGCCCGTCAAGGACGCCCACCGCGTCACTCCCGAGCAGTTCGCGCTGCTCGAGCCCGCCATGTCGGAGATCGTCGTCGCCACCGCAGCCATCCTCATGAAGGAATCGCTCGATCTCGCCATCGCCAAGGGCGTCCCGCGCGAAGCCGCCGAGGCTTTCATGGCCGGCCACGCGCAAATCGCGCTCGCCATCGCCTTCGGCGCCGAAAAGTCGCCGTTTTCGGACGCCGCCCAGCTGGCCATCGAATGGGGCAAGAACTACTTTGTCGATCCCAAGTGGAAGCGCGCCTTCGACCGCGACGTGCTCGAAGAGGCTATCCGCTATATGCTGCACCCGGAGCGCGAGCCAGCCCAGGTGGGGTAGAGTCCCGTCACCACTCCGAGTATGGCGTCCCCTCGGAACTCGTCTTGTCCGACCCGCTGCGAACGTCGAAGATCCCCGGCTCCGTCTGATTGACGCTGGTCAGCGAGTCCTCCATGACGATCTTCCAGGAATCGGCGTTCCCGGTCATCGGATCCACCGGGATCTGCCGCAGGTAGCCCGCTGAGACCAGGTCCTGCAGGCTCTGCGGCGCTTTCTGCTTGTCGAAGGTGTACTCGTCGATCACCTGCCGCAGCACGAACAGGTTGCTCTTCAGCACGCTCTCCTTCGCCCGCACGATGGACCGCTGGTACATCGGTGCAGCGATCGCCACCAGAATCGTGACGATGGCCATCACGATCATCAACTCGATGAGCGTGAACCCGCGCCGTCTACCACTCGGAATATGGAGTGCCATCCGGCGCCCTTTCCATCGTCTTACTGTAGACGTCAAACACGTGCTCGCCCCCCCAACTGAGAGACTTCGGATCGTCCTTCATGTTCCGCTTCCCCCAGTCGGTTGAGTTCGTAAACGGGTCCTTCGGAATCCGTCGCAGGAACTTGATCTTCTTGCCGTCCGCCGTGGGCAGCTTCACACCTTCCGCCAGAATCTCGAGGCTTTCCGGATATCCCTCCGTCCCCATCTTCACTTGGCCCAACTGCCCCGAATCCGCCATGTCCTTGTACTTGTCGATGGCGGTGCGCATCTCATACAGAGCCCGCCGCAGGTCCCGTTCCTTGTCGCGCCGCACCTTGTAACGGGCCAACGGAACAGCCATGGCGCTGAGCATCATCATGATCGTGAAGGCCACGATCAGTTCCACCAGCGTCAAGCCCCGTTGCCGTCTCCTTCGCACCGACGCCTCCTACTTAATCGCCACCGTCATCGAGGGCGTAGCGACCGTGATCGGCTGCAACTGCGCGTTGCGCAGTGTCAACTCGGAGAACGTTACCACCGCAGAGCCCGCCGCCTGCGGCTGCAGCGTGAACGTCAGGATCGTTCCGGTGCCGCTGATGCCGCCCGCGCCCGGGAATCGGTTCAGGGCAATGATCGCCTCGCCGGTGTCGTTCAACGTGTTCTCGGAGAAGGTCACCCGCTGGCCGTCACCGCCCAGGAAGCCGCCGACCTTCACGTCCGTCACCCGCACCAGTTTCGGGTCGAATTTCATTCGCAGCATCGCGCTGAAGATGTTGTTCACGTTCTCCGCTTGCACGGATACCTGTACCGGACGGCCGAGCTGCGTTTCGACAGCCGACGGAACCAGGAGCAATCGCGTCTCGGCCTTTGGCGCTTCGGCCTTCGGCGCTTCCGTCTTCGGAGGCTCCGCTGGCTTCGGCGCTTCCGCCCCGGGAGCAGCCGGAGTCGCCGGCGCCGGCGCCCCTGGAGCCGCCGTCCCCGCCGGAGCGGGAGCCACCCGTGGCGCGTACAACAGCTTCACCTGCTGATCGTTGCCGGCCGCAATCGCACGAGTATTAGACGGCCCGATGTCCGGCGAGCGCACAATGTGCGGAACCAGCGCGATCATCAACTCGCTATGATTTCGGTCCACGCTTTCGCTCGAGAACAACCGCCGGATGACGGGAATATTTCCCAATCCGGGAACGCCGCTGACGGCCTTCGTGTCCTGGGTGTTGTACAGGCCGCCGATGATGGTTGCCTCACCGTCGCGAAGCCGGATGTCTACGATCGTCCGGCGCTGCCCGATGACCGGCTGTGACAGCCCGCCCACATTAATCGTGTCGCGCACCGACGACACTTCCATCTCCACGTGCAGGGTCACCTCCTCGGCCCCATGAACTCGCGGCGAGAGATCGAGGTTGACGCCCACTTCCGCAAACTGGAACTGCGTCGACACCAGCGGGCTAACTCCGCCGCCGCCCACGCCGACACCCGGCTGAAAACTGCCCGTCGCATACGGGTATCGGTCACCCACGCGAAGCTGTGCCTTTTCGCCGTCGATCGCCCTGACCTGTGGGCTCTGCAGCACGCGCGTCGACCGGTCCGACATCAGCGCCTGAATAAACGCGCCGGGCAAGGTCGTGGTCCAGTCGTTTTCGTTGAGCCGGGTAATCTGGCCAAGGCGAATGGTGCCGGAGGAGGTGTCGTCGCCATTGTCGGCGTTGTCCCCGTTGCTGGACCTCGTGACCGCGTTCCGGGGATCGAACGTGATGGGAATGTTCAACCCGGCGGTCGACCCGTTGGCAATCGTGGCCGCCAGGCTCCGCGACTTAGACCGCGACGCCTCCATCACCACCACATCCACCACCACCTCCGCACGCGGCTTGTCCATATCCACGATGAGTTTCTCCGCCAGCGCCACCTGGTCCGGCGTGCCTCTAACCACAATCGCGTTCAGCGCGTTCACCGGGAAGATGCGGCGGATGTCGGAAATGGTGCGGACGGCCGTCAGCCACTCCTGCAAATCCTGGGGCTTGGTGAGGTTCGTCAGGTAGAAGACCTTGACGACGTTGTCTTCATAGTCGCGCCGCTTCTGCGGGTTGTCCTGCGTTACGAAAATCGCGTTCGCCGAGAGTGGCTTCCAGTAGCTTTTGGTCAGCGTCGCGACCTGATCCAGAGCCTCTTCAAGCGTCGTACTCGTAAGATCGATATTGAAATTGCGTCCTTGCGCCGAGTACTCGGAATCGAAGATCACGCTGATCCCAGCCAACTTGCCCACGGTCTCGAAGAGTACCCGCACCGGCTGATTGTTCATCTTCAGCGGCGGAAGCGTCGCGGTCACGGGCTTCAACTGCGGTAGCGGCATCAGGCTCTCGGCGTTCTTTTCCATCTCCCTCCGCGCCTCTTCCGCCGGCGTCCGGGATCTTTCCTCCTGCGTCCCCTCCGCGCCGCCCTCCGCCTTCTTCTTCTCGCGCTCGATCATCTGGGACGTGCGCCGGACCTCCTGTGCAGCGATGCCCGAGGCCGGGTCGATGGCGTACGCCTTCATGAACGCGTCCAGCGCCTCTTTCAACTGCCCCGCTTCCCGTAACTTCTGGCCGCGGTCGACGTGCATCTGCGCCGCCTGGAAGCGAACCCGGCGCGTCAGGATCTGGTACATCGGATCGGCGGGGTCGGTCATGAGCGCGGCGTCGTACTTCTCGAGCGCCGCGTCCCAGTCCTTCTTCGCCTCCAGCTTGCGCCCTTCCTCGACGAGCTTCTCGCCCTTCTTGGTCCTCGCCTCGGCCGGCGTCCACACCGTCAGGATCAGCGCCGCAACCCCCGTCGTCCACCGTAAACGATTGATGAGAATCATCTTAGTCGCAGCGCTGTGCTAAGATAGAAAACGAACCGCAGGACTCGCACCAACGCTCTAACAGCTTGACGAGTGAGTGCTTACTAGCGTTGAGGGGAAGTTGAAGCAGCAGGACTCCGCCATCAAGATCGTTGCCGATAACCGTTCCGCCGGACACAACTACTTCCTCGGAGACCGCTTCGAGGCGGGCCTTGTCCTGAGCGGCACGGAGGTGAAGGCGGCCCGCGCGGGCAAGGTCCAGCTGAAGGACAGCTACGCCGAGATTGTCGGCAATGAAGCTTGGCTAATGAACGCCCACATCAGCCACTACAGCCACGGCAACATCTATAACCACGAGCCGGTCCACAAGCGGAAGCTCCTCCTCCATCGCCGTGAGATCGACAAGCTGCTCGGCCAGACGCGTGAGAAGGGCCTCACGCTCATTCCCACCAAGGTTTACCTGAAGAATGGCCTGCTGAAATGCGAACTGGCGCTCGCCAAAGGCAAGAAGTTCCACGACAAACGGGAGTCCGAGCGCGCCCGCGAAATGGAGAATGAGGCGAAGGCCGCCATGAGCCGCCGCAACGCCCGCAACGAACACTAATGCAAACCCGAATCGACACCCGCCCCCTCGAACAGATTGACGCTGACGCACTGGTGATTCCCGTCTTCGAGCGCCCTGCGCCGGAAGGCCTCGCCGCCGCCGGAGAAGCACTGGCGCCGGCATCCGCCCGCGCCGCGAACGAGAAGGCCGGAGGCTGGATCGAGGAGTGCCTGCGGACCGGCGAGTTCTCAGCCAAGGCGCTCGAGTCCGTCACGCTTCACCGTCCCTCGGGCGTACGCGCCCGCCGGCTGGTCGCCCTGGGTCTCGGCAAGCCGGACAAGTGCACCAACGCCGACCTCCGCAAAGCCGCCGGCGCAGCCCTCCGCCTGCTCAAGCCGAAAGGCGTGCGCTCCATCGCCCTGTTGCTCGACCCAGAACTCGCCGCCCCCGATCTCGTCTCCGCCGCCGTCGAAGGCGCTTTCCTTGCCGACTTCGAACCCGACGCCTACAAGACCGATCCCAAGAAGAACGAAAAGGCGGTCGACGAGTTCATCGTCGTGCTCGCCGAGCCCTCCACCAAGGCCGACGAGGCGCTCCGCCGCGGGCAGATCCTCGCCGAATCGCAGAACTTCACGCGCGCCCTTGTCAACGAACCCGGCAACCGCCTCACGCCGCTCGTCCTCGCCGATCGCGCGCGCGCCATGGCCGAAGAAACCGGCCTCTCGTGCGAGGTCCTCGACCGCGAGCAGATGAAGCAACTCGGGATGGGTTCGCTTCTGGGCGTAGCGCAGGGGAGCGCCAATCCACCCGCCCTGATCGTCCTCAGCTACAAACCGCCGCGGGCGCTTTCGAACGACCATCTCGCGCTCGTCGGCAAGGGCGTCACTTTCGACACGGGCGGCATCTCCATTAAGCCTTCCGAGGGCATGGAGAAGATGAAGTACGACATGGCCGGCGGCGCCGCCGTGCTGGGGGCCATGCGCGCTATCGCCCAGTTGAAGCCGTCGATCTCCGTAACCGCCTTCGTTCCCGCCGTCGAGAACATGCCCGGCAGCGCTGCCCAGCGTCCCGGAGACATCGTCACCTCCATGAACGGTAAGACCATTGAGGTCCTGAACACCGACGCCGAGGGCCGCCTCATCCTCATCGACGCCATCACCTATGCCATCCGCCAGGGTTGCACGCACCTGGTCGATGCCGCAACGCTCACCGGCGCCATCGTCGTCGCCCTCGGCAATGTGCACGTCGGAGCCTTCACTAATGACGAAGACTTCCGGGCAAAGGTCATCGCCGCTGCCAAGGCGGAGGGCGAGAAGATGTGGGCCATGCCCCTCGACGACGAATACAAAGAGCAGCTCAAATCCGCCTTCGCCGATCTCGCCAACATCGGTGGCCGCTGGGGCGGCGCCGTCACCGCGGCTAAGTTCATTGAGGAGTTCGTCGAGGAGAAGCCCTGGGTTCACCTCGACATCGCCGGCACCGCTTGGGTCGAGGAGGCGAAGCCCTTCCTCTCTAAAGGCCCCAGTGGGGTGGCAGTGCGCACCTTCGTGAACCTCGCCCTGAACTGGTGATGCGAAGTTGGGCGATATCCCCCAACACAGGTTGCTCCGTCCATTTCTTCAATAGCTTACGGGTTGGAACGCCATTTGCTTAATTACAGCCCGATGAAGCCGAACGAATCGCGAGTTTTCGCCTTTACCGTAGTCCTGGCCGTGCTGCTGTTCGTGCTGCCGGCCATTCAGGCGCTCGCTTCCGCCCGGTAGCGCGCGGTTCCCCCGCAGCCGTACACTAGCTCAGTGCGTCTACCCTCTGAGACTATGCGGATATCCAAGGCTGCTCCCGTCCTCGCCGTCCTCCTGGCGGCCCCGCTGCCCGGCCAGTTCGGCGGCGGCAACGATCTCAGTTTTCGCCCACGCTTCGAGTCCACCAACGACTCGTCGTCCGGCCGGTGCCGTCTTCGGATTCGAGTCGACGACGAGGCCGAAGTGATGATGCAGGGGGATACGGTTCGCGTGCGAGTGATTCGCGGAGGACCCGCCCGCGACGACGGTTCTGAGTGCACCGCCCCGTTGCCCCGCACCGTGCGCGAGTTCGATTTCGAGAAAACCGACGGCCGTGGCCGTGCCGAACTCATCAGCCGGCCCGACCGCGGCAATCGGCTCCTCGTTCGAGTCCGCGACTCCGGCGGCGGCGACGACAAGTACACGCTCGATTTCCGCTGGTCCGGCGGTTCGGGCGGTTGGAACAGCGGCGGCGACGATTCCTGGCGCTATCGGGACCGCAATCGCGATCCGTTCAGCACGGGCGGCCGGGATCGTGACCGCGACCGCGACCGTGACCGGGTGGGTCAGGCGGCCCGGCTCTGCGAAGATGCGGTTCGCGGGCGCCTCGCAACGGATCACGGCGTAAGCAGCGCCGACCTCCGTCTCACCGATGTCGATGAAAATCGGCGGGGCAATCGCGACGTCATCGAAGGCGAGGCTCGCGTTCGCGGCTCCCGCGACCGGTACGCCTTTCGCTGCCGCGTCAACCTGGACAGCGGGCGGCTCCGGGACGTCGACGTCCGAAGGCGATAATCCATGGGGCAGGAACTGGCGTGCGTCTGCCGCCACGCGGGCAAGGTGTCCGAGGGGACGGCGCACCTCGAGAGCGATCACGTGCTGTTTCGCGGCGATTTTCGCTTGCGGATTGACCTCGCCGCCGCGGAGGCTTTCGCCGCCGGTGGAACGTTGACCCTCACCTGGGGCGTCGAGTCGGCGGAACTCGATCTGGGGCCAGCCGCTGAGAAGTGGGCCGCCAAGATCGCGCGGCCGAAGTCGCGCCTCGACAAGCTCAACGTGAAGGCCGGACACAGGGTAGGCATCCAGGGCGTCTTTGACAAGGGCTTTTTGGTCGAGTTGTCGCTCGCCGGCGCATCCCTGTGCCCGGTCTCCGGCGCGAAGGCCTTCGACCTCATATTCTTCAGCCTCAAGTCCGTCAACGATTTCGACCGGCTCACCGCCCTGCGCGAGAAGATCGAGGAGGATGGCGCGATTTGGACCGTCTACCCGAAGGGCACCGGGCGGTTCCCGGACGCGGTGGTTTTTGAGAAAGGCCGCGCCTCCGGGCTCAAAGACAACAAGGTGATGTCGTTCTCCCCCACCCACACCGCGCTCCGCTGGGTGATCCCCGTGGCCGAGCGGTCCAAAGCAATCCGAGCGGCGGCGCGCCGCGCCAAACCGGCCGCGACGTAAACAAACGCGACGAACCGCGATACGACCCGTCCAACCCTTCCATGCAGCGCCGCGCGTTCGCTTTCTCTCTCCTTGCTACCCCCGGTCTCTTGCCTGGGCAAACGGCGCCTGCCCGTCCCGCACGCGTCGAGCCGGATCTGGTTCTCGATTTTGTCGCCAAGGCTCATCAGCGCAGGATCGAACCAGTGAGCGAGCTACTTGCCCGCCAGCCGGGGTTGCTGAACGCCTCCTGGGATTGGGGCGGCGGGGATTGGGAGAACGGACTCGAAGCGGCCGCCCACACGGGCAGCCGCGAGATGGCGTTGTTTCTGCTCGAGAAGGGGGCCCGCCTGAATGTCTTCGCCGCGGCGATGCTCGGCTACCTCGACGTTGTCCGTCACGGCGCTGCCACGCCTGGCTTCGCGGTTGCAAGGGGCGCGCACGGCATCCCGCTGCTCACCCACGCGCTCGCCGGCAAGGACCCGGCCCGTAGCGTCGTCGCGTTCCTGATCGAGCAGGGCGCGGACGTGAACGCGGCCGCCAGCAACGGCATGACGCCCTTGATGATGGCCGTGCAGACCGGGCAGCGGGAAGCCGTGAAACTGCTGCTCGAGAAAGGCGCCGCCCCCAACACCAAGGCCGCCAATGGAAAGACAGCGCTGAACCTCAGCCTGGAAGCGAAGCTCGACGACATCGCCGGGGACCTCCGTGCCGCCGGAGCCTCCGAGTTCTAAGCGTCTCAAGCCCGCGTCCCTTGTAGAATCGAAAGACGCCCGCTTGGGTTACGGCTCGGCGTGCGCGGAAAGCGAGGCGGCTTGGGACGTCTGTTGCGGCAGTTCGCCGATGTGCGCAGAAATGAGGTGGAGCCGAGCATCCTCTTCTTCGGCTTCTGGTTCATCGTCATCCTGGTCTTTCAGGTCCTCCGGCCGCTCAAGAAAGGCCTGTTCGTCGAGGCCCTCGGGGCCGACACCGAACTCTACGCCAAGCTGGCCAACATCGCCGTCGCCGCGGTCCTCGTGATCGCATTCACGGCGCTTTATAACCGCCTCGGCAGCCGGCGCACCATCGTTGTCCTCTGCGCTTTGCTCATCGCCGCACTCCTCGCGTTCGCGTGGATCTTCGCCAGCCAGCGAGGGTCCCACGCCGCCACCTGGGCCTTCTACCTGTTCGGCGACGCCTGGTCCACCTTGTGGGTCACCACCTTCTGGGCGTACCTCAATGAAATGACGGCAACCGAGCAGGCCAAGCGCCTGTACGGCTTCATTGGCGGCGGCGGCGTGCTGGGCGGCTTCGTCGGCAACTTCGCCGTCTGGCAGTTGGTCCGGCCGTGGGGCACGCAGAACCTGCTGGTTCTGTCGGCCGCGATGACCCTCATCGTCGCCTTGATCGTGTGGCGAACGGAGATGCTCTCGGTAAAGCCCGGCGCCGCGATCGGCCGCCGGCGGCAGGAAGTTGTAGCGAAGCCCAAGGCCGGCGGAAATCCCGTCATTGAGGGCGCTCGCCTGGTGTCAAGCTCTCGTTACCTTCTCGCCATCACAGCCATCGTCTTTCTCTATGAGATCGTCTCCCAGATCTTCGACTACCAGTTCTCAAAAGCGAGCGAAGCGGTGGAAGGCGCCGGAGCGACGCAGGCCTTCTTCGGCCAGGTGTTTACCTTCGGCGGCATTCTCAGCGTCGTCGTGCAGTTCTTCGTGGTGTCGTTCGTCATGCGCCGCCTGGGCCTGAAAACCGCGCTCCTGGTCCTCCCCGTCGCCATGGCGCTTTCGGCCAGTGTGTACATGACTGTACCTGTCCTCCTGACCGCGTCGCTGCTTTACATCTCCGACAGCGGCTTCTCCTACTCGATGAACCAGACGGCGCGCGAAACCTTGTACGTGCCAACCCCGGAGGACGTGAAGTACAAGGCGCGGGCGTTCACCAACATGTTCGTGCAGCGGTTCGGCAAGGGGGCGGCGATCCTGATGGCCCTCGGCTTGGGAGCGTTCCCCCTACGCTTGCTGTCGGTGCTGGCTCTTGTCGTAATCGGGATATGGGCTGCCCTGGCCTTATACGCCGGCAAGCGCTTCGATGCGGCGACCGCGAAAGTCGCGGAACCGGGCCGTGAGCGTGAGACCGTTGCTCTGTAGGCCAACGGCCGTGACTGAGTGAGTTGGCGGGCCGCTGGGCATCCGCGATACACTCGCCCAGCATGAGGCTGATCCAACTGGCCCGCCACGGCGAGCGGCGCCTCGGCGCTGTGGAAGGCGGTCGAGTTCGCCTGCTCGCGGACTGTGCGTCGGTCGTCTCCCTAGCCGAAGCAGCCCACGCCGCCGGGGCCTCCCTGTCCCGCCTCGCGCAGCGGCTGCTCTCGAACGAACTCCTGAACTACGACGAAATCTACGACGGCCTGTCCGCTTGGCGAATTCTGCCCGCCGCCGACCACCCCTCTGAACCCGCCCGCTGCATCGTCTCCGGCACCGGCTTGACCCATTCCTCGAGCGCCAAGAGCCGCAACGCCATGCACGCTTCCGCGGAGGAACTTTCCGACAGCATGCGCGTATACCGCTGGGGCCTTGAAGCCGGCCGTCCGGCCGAGGGCGAGATCGGGGCCTCCCCGGAATGGTTCTACAAAGGCACCGGCACGAACCTGCGCGGCCACCTCGACCCCCTCGACATTCCCGCCTTCGCCGAGGACGGCGGGGAGGAGGCCGAGATCGCCGGCGTCTATTGGATTGATCCCTCAGGCGTGCCGCGCCGCCTCGGCATGGCCCAGGGTAACGAGTTTTCCGACCACCGCTTCGAGCAGCGCAACTACCTCTACCTGGCCGCCTCCAAGCTGCGCTCCTGCGCCATTGGACCCGAACTCGTCCTCGATCCGCAGTTCTCAACGGTGGCCGGACGCGTGTCCATCGAGCGGGCCGGCGCCGTTCTCTGGTGCCGCGAGATCCGCTCGGGCGAAGAAGCGATGTGCCACTCGCTCGCCAACCTGGAGCATCATCACTTCAAGTTCCCGCAGCACCGGCGGCCGGGCGATGTTCACGTTCATTTCTACGGCGCCGACGCCCTGAGCTTCGCCGACCAGGTGCATTTACAGGACGGCGATACCATGAGCGTTGCGTTCGAAGGCTTCGGCCGGCCGTTGCGAAATCGAGTTCGCGCGACGTCCGACGCCGTCCAACTGGTTCGGGCAGTCCCCATGTAGGTGGGAGGTCACATGAATCGCAGATCGTTTCTCGCTACCGGCGCCGCGGGCGTTGCGCTTCACTCGGCGCCTCGCCTGGCCGCGCAGGTTGCCGCCCCCTCGAAGATGAAGATCACCCGCGTGCGGTATTTCGCTGGCCTTGGCGATGCCGCTCAGCGCAAGTCGAAGGTGCCGGGCCTGTTCAACCAGAGCACCAACGTCGTGCTGGTGGAAACCGACGCCGGCATCACCGGTATCGGTGAGGGCGGGGCCAAGGACACCATGGAGCAGTGCGCGGCGGCGATCATCGGCCAGGATCCCTTCCGTTCCGACGCCATCTGGCAGCGGCTGATGCGCGGCTACTTCTACCCCGCCGGCCGCGAGAAGCTGCACGCCATCGGCGCCCTCGACATGGCGCTGTGGGACATCAAGGGCAAGGCTCTCGGCGTGCCTGTGTATCAACTCCTCGGCGGCCTCGCCCGTAACCACATCGAATGCTACGCCACGGGCTATCCCTCAAAGGGTAGCCCCCGTGAAACGGCCCGCGCCTGCATCGAGGATGGCTACCGCGCGCTGCGCATCGGTCCCGCCGACGGCCAGCCGTGGGACCGCTTCGAAACCGTCGAGCGCACCGCCGCCCTGTGCCGCGAGGTTCGCGAAGGCGCCGGCAAGGATGGCGGCTGGGCGATCGACTTCCACACCCGCCTCGACTTTCCCGACGCAGTCCGCCTTTGTGCCGCGATCGAACCGCTCGGCGCGTACTTCGTTGAAGATCTGGTGCGCTCCGAAAACGCCGGTGTCTACCGCCAGCTCCGCCCGCTCGTCAAAGTGCCGATCGCCGTGGGTGAGCAGTTCGGCTCGCGCTGGGACATGAACGAATTGATCGAGGGGCGGCTGATCGATTACTGCCGCGCCACCATCCCGAACGTCGGTGGCATCACCGAGTTCATGAAGATCGCGGCAATCTGCGAGACCCACTACGTGGGGCTCATTCCGCATTTCACCGGCCCCATCTCGGAAGCGGCGCTGGTGCACTGCTGTTCCGTCTTCCCAGGGCCCGTGTTGATGGAGATGCTGCCTCGCGCCACCAGCGGCTACTCCTACCTGGCGCAATGCTTCGACTTCAAGAACGGCAAGCTCTGGCCGAACCAGCGGCCGGGCCTGGGCGTGACGTTCGACGAGAAGCTGCTTACACCGCTGACGGAGATCAGCGAGGTGACCCAACCGACGCCCGTGTACCTGCGGCCGGACGGTTCCATCACCAACTGGTAGCCCGCTACTCGCGGGTGCGGAAGGGCGAGGCAGGCAGCCCTTCTGAGTTGGTTAGCGTGGCGGCAGGATCGTCCGCCCAGCCGTAGCGCACCTGCTCGGGCACCTTCACTTCGGCGCTGCTCACCCGCACCGAGTGGCCGTCGATGCGGGCCGCGGCGGGGACGAACTTGCCGTCGGCGCCCGCGATTTCAAAGCCCTGCAATGCGCCGCCGCGAGCGGCGAGACCGGCGCCGGTATGATGGAACCACAGCCGCATCTCGTTGCCCTCTCGAGCAGCCTGGCGATAGAGAGGGCCCGAGTAGACGAGCTTCTCGCCATAGGCCAGGGCGCGGGCAGCAAGGGCGAGCCGGTGGCCGACATCCTGCTTGTTCTTGGGGTGGATGTCCTGCGATTCGCCAATGTCGATGGTGACCGCCATGCCGGTGTTGGTGACGCCAAGCGTCTTCAGTTGGGCTTCGCGGAGCAGCGGCCAGCCGTCGTTGGTGCCGGGGCGCGCGTAGTTGGCGAGTTGCACGAAGAGGAAGGGGAAGTCGCCTTGGCCAAACGCCCGGCGCCAGTCAGTGATGAGCGTCGAGAAGAGGCGGTGGTAATGCGGGGCACGAGTCACGCTGGCGTTCGTCTCGCCCTGGTACCAGATAGCACCTTGAATAGCGTAGGGCACGAGCGGCGCGATCATGCCGTTCCAGAGTACCGACGGCGTGTGTGGGTGACCCGGTCCTGCCGGCTGCCCAGGTCGCGGTCCTTGGCTTCCCTTCGCCTCCCATTCGGCGACTCTCGCCGAGTGGCGAAGCATCGCTTCGGGGTAGTCTTCGATGACCCGGGCCCAATAGGAGTGAACCGGAAGCAGCGCCGGGTCCGCCGCGAGAGCCGACGCGCGTACCCAGCTCTCCGCCGGTGTCCCACCCCACGCCGATTGCAGGATGGCCACGGGCACGTTGAGCTTCTGATGCAGGTGGCGCGCGAAGAAGTAGCCCACAGCGGAGTAGGCGCCCGTGGTTTCGGGCGAGGCGGCGCTCCAGGCGCCCTTCACATCCCAGGCCGGGGCGGCAGCAACGGTGTTATCAACCTTGAAGAAGCGGATGCGCGGGTTGGCAGAGGCGGCGATTTCCTGTTCGGCATTGTTCGACTGGCGCACCTGCCATCCCATGTTGGACTGCCCGGATGCGAGCCAGACTTCGCCCACCAGTACGTCCGAGATACGGATGGTGTTCTTGCCGGCAATCTCGATGGTGAAGGGGCCGCCGGCGGGCCGGGCGCGGAGAGTCACTTGCCATCGGCCGATGGCGTCGGGCATCACCTGGTGCTGTTGCCCGTCGAAAGTGACGGTGACGAGTTCGCCCGCGTCGGCGCGCCCCCAGATGGGGCAGGGGCGGTCGCGTTGGAGCACCATGCCGTCGGCGAAGAGGGAGGGGAGACGGACATCGGCGGCGAGCGGCAGCGCGCAAGCGAGGGCAACAAGAGAACGCAGGAGCATCCCCATACTCTACCGCCTGCGACAATTGAAGGTGAGTGGGAAGAATCGCGATGGTAGCGGCGTTGCTGGTGTGGGTGCTCGGTTGCGCGCCCGCACCCATTCCGGACCGGCTGCCGCCGCCACTGGATCCGACAAAGGAAGGCTGGTACGGGCAGACCGTGTCCGAGTTACAGGCAGTGAACCGGGAGGCCGGGGTGGCGCTGTCCCGAAAGGACGTGAAGAAAGCGGGCGCGCTGGTGGCGCAGGGTCAGCCGCTGGCGAACCGGGTTTTAGCGGTGCCGAGGCCGCCACTCGCGGCGATGGAAGCGGCGGCCGATCTGGACGAGCTCTACGGGCGTCTTTTGCTGGGCCGGCGGGAGTTCGGTTTCGCGCGGCAGGTGTATCAGAAAAATCTCGCCCGTTGGAAGCACTGGCAGCCGCGGACGGAGGAGACGGAGCGGCGATTACGAGAAGCGCGTGAGGCGATCGCGGAGTGCGATCGGCGCATCGGGGCGCAGCGGCCCCAGTGACCGCTGGCGGGCCCGGAGGGACTCGAACCCCCGACCTGCTGGTTCGAAGCCAGACGCTCTATCCAACTGAGCTACGGGCCCGCATCGGCAGACCACAGTATAACCCGGCTACACTGAAGGCCGATGGCCAAGCCGGGCGGCACCGAGACGGAGATCAAGCTACGGGCTGCGAGCGCCGAGGCGCTTGCTACTAAGCTGGAAGCGGCGGGATTTCGCGTGCGCGTGGAACGCCACTTTGAGAGCAACCTGGTATTCGACCGGGAAGGCGAACTGAAGCGCGAAGGGAAACTGCTGAGAGTGCGCACGGCGCGAGGCGATACGGTCGTCACCTACAAGGGGCCGTCCGTTCCTGGACGGCATCGGTCGCGCCTCGAGATCGAGTACCGGGTTTCTGACTTCGACCGTTGCGTCGAGCTCTTCGAACACCTCGGTTACCGGCGGGCGTTCCGCTATGACAAGTGGCGGGCGGAGTGGGCCGAAACCGCAAATGAGGGGGTCGCCGCCCTCGACGAGACCCCCATCGGCGTGTTCCTCGAGCTGGAAGGTCCTCCCGAATGGATCGACCGTACCGCGGTGAGCCTCGGCTACGGCGACCACGATTACATCACCGCAAGCTACGCTCGGCTCTATGTCGAGGACTGTCAACGCCGCGGAGTGGAGGTAGCCGACATGACCTTCGAGGATGGTACTGGAATCGGTGTTGTACTGGAGCCCCCCAAAGGGGGGGCTTAGTCCGTTGGAAATCTTACCTTAGTACTCGTGATTCCCCTTGTTACACGCTACCTCCGATGTTAGGCTCGACATGAGCGTAATGGTGCTTGTAGTAGATCCAGGCGCACCGATGCCGGACGTGGCCCGTTTCAGCTCTGAAGGAATCGAGATGATTGTTAGCATACTCATCTTGCTGTTTTCGCTGATTCTGTTCGCGTACTGGTTCCGCTACACGTGTCTTCTGATACTCAAGGCGGAACCGGCGACGGATTATGCTGAACCGGTTGCGGAGGCAAACCAGCTGAGTTTTCTGGCGGTTCAGAAACAATTGGTAGCGGAGGAGGCCAGCGGGTTGGACGGGCTGCACGAACTCCTGCAGCGCGATTACCGTTTCCTGTCTTACTTGATGCGGCACGCAAGTGACTTTGGCGGCTTGGACTTGGAGCACCTGATGCTCATCGCCGACTACAAGATCATGAGCGCGTGGTACGCCGTGAGTCGGAGCCGGCAGGCGCTGGAGGAGATGTCGTCCATCATCGGCCGCTTCGCTCATGCCGTGGGAGAGCGCGCCGACGCTGCTGCCCGCGCCTAACCGTAAGCTGACGAGGGGCACCGGCCACCGATGCCCTACAATAGAGCTGTGCGCAGCGAAGAGGCTCTCCAACTAGCAGTCGCCCGTTTAGACCAGGTTCGCGCCGAAATCGGCAAGATCATCGTCGGCCAGCAGGAAGTCGTCGATGGCGTTCTCATCTGCATGCTCGCTGGAGGCCATGTCCTCCTCGAAGGCGTGCCCGGCCTTGGCAAAACTACCCTGCTCCGAACCCTCTCCCGCGTCCTCAGCCTCAAGTACTCGCGAATCCAGTTCACCCCCGATCTCATGCCGGCCGATATCGTCGGCAGCATGATGATCGAGTCGGATGACAGGGGCGCGAAGGTCCTTCGGTTTCAGCCCGGTCCGATCTTCGCGAACCTCGTGCTCGCCGACGAAATCAACCGCGCGACCCCGAAAACTCAGTCTGCGCTGCTGGAGGCCATGCAGGAGCGCACCGTTACCAGCGGCACCACTACCCACGAGTTAGAGTTGCCCTTCCTCGTCATGGCGACGCAGAATCCCATCGAAATGGAGGGCACCTACCCGCTTCCGGAAGCCCAACTCGATCGCTTCCTCATGAAGATCCTGGTCCGCTACCCGTCGCGCGAGGAGATGAACCGCATCGTCGAGCGCACCATCCAGCGTGAAGAAGTGACCCTGTCCAAGGTTGTCGACCGTGAGACCATTCTCCAGATCCGCGCCACGTGCCGCCAGGTAATGGTCGCTCAGCACGTGCAGGACTTTGCGGTCGATCTGGTGATGGCTACCCAGCCGGGTACTGACCGTGCCCATGCCTCCGCCAACAAGTACATCCGGTACGGGAGCTCTCCGCGCGGGGCCCAGGCCCTGGTCGAGTGCGGGCGCGTCCTGGCCTTGATGAAAGGCCGCTTCCACCTTTCGGTGGAAGACGTTCGCACGGTGGCGCCGTCCGTGCTCCGCCACCGCATCATACTGAACTTCGACGCCCACGCCGACGGCCAGACGCCCGACACGGTGCTCGATCAGGTGATTGCCGGTACGGCCGTCGCCGCCGCCTGACCGCGGTAACGTTGTTTGCCAATCGCGTCAAAACCCTGCCTACCCTGTCGCCGGGCTCCACGTCGTATAAAGTGGTGAAAGGGCCACACCGCACCGCGTCCAACAGCTGACACCGGCGCCAGGGAGGCCGGGCAGGAGCGCGAACGCAAAGAATGGCAGTCCTGGGCAGCGGTACACGCCAGTCACTCGTCGAGAAGGGCTTCCTCGAGAAACTCGAACGGCTGACCATTCACTGGCAGAAATCCTTCCCCGGCCTGGTAGGCGGCCGGAACGCGTCGAGGTTTTCCGGCCCGGGGCTCGAGTTCCTGGACCACCGGCATTTCCACCACGGCGACGACTTGCGCGCCGTCAACTGGCGCGCCTATATGCGCCTGGAAAAGCTGTTTCTGAAGATGTTCCAGGTAGAGCCGCGAGTGCCCGTGCGCCTGCTTCTCGATACCAGCGCCTCCATGAGCGGAGGCGACTCCGGAGCCGCGCCGGCCAAGTTCGACTATGCACGAAGACTCGCCGCCGCCTTGAGCTACGTCGCCTTGGTGCGCCTCGACACCATCGCCCTCCAACCGTTCACGGACACCCTGCACGATTCGTTTCTCTGCGGCGGCGGCCGGCACCGATTCGCGCCGGCGGTGGACTTCCTGACGCAGTTGCAAACGTCCCGCCGCACCGATTTCGGCCTGGTCGTCCGTGAGTTCGTGGGCAAGTACATGCAGCGCGGGCTGCTCATCGTAATCTCCGACTTCCTCGAGGCCGGCGACTGCCGCAAGCACCTGCAGTATCTCGCCGACTTCGGCCACGAGCTCCTCCTCATACAACTCTGGGCCGACGAAGACCGGACCCCGCCCTGGGACGGCGAACTCGATCTGGAGGACGCCGAAACCGGCGATCATCTCGACGTCTCTTTCGACGCTACTGCCCGCAAGGACTATACTCGGGCCTTCGACGAATACGCGGAAGGCATTGAACGGCTGGCAATGAGCAATGGAGGCCGGTACATCGGCCTGCCCACCTCGGTCCCCATCGAGGATGCGATTTTCGGTCCGCTGGTTCGGACCAAGGCGATCGTAGGCTAGATGTTTCTCTTCAACCTCAGTCTGATTGAGTTCATGGCGCTGCTGTCCGGCGTGTCAGCGGCCGCCGTGGCGCTGTATCTCCTGGATCGCTCGCGGCGCCGCCAGAAAGTCCCCACGCTGCGCTTCTGGGTCAGCGCGCAGCAGCCTGTTGCCGTGCAGCGGCGCCGCCGCATCCAGCAGCCCTGGTCGCTCGTGCTTCAACTGATCAGCATGGCGCTCCTGCTTCTGGCGATCGCGCAGCTCAAATGGGGTTCGCCGGACCGCACGTCACGCGACCACGTACTGCTCCTCGACACTTCCGCTTGGATGCAGGCTTCCGTCCGCGGCACCACGCTGATGGAGGCCGCGCGCTCTTCGGCCCGCGCCTGGCTGAATGTCCTGCCGGCCGGTGACCGTGTGATGCTGGTGCGCGCAGATGCCCTCGCGTCGCCCGCAACCGCCTTCGAGGCCGATCGGGACGTGGTCCTGAAGGCCATCCGTGAGTCGGCGCCGGGCGCCTCCAGTCTGGACCTTGAGCAAGCGCTCTCCTTCGCATCCCATATCCAGAAGTTGCATGCGCAGCGGCCTGGCGAGATCGTGCTGGTCAGTACCGGGCGCGTTTCCTCCGCCAGCCTCGCCGGCCTGCCGGCCATGCCCGCGAACCTTCGTCTCCTGCCCGTCCGGACCGAGGTGGAGAACATCGGGTTGCGAAAGATCGGTTTGCGCCGTTCGCCCGGCGATGCCGACCTCTGGGAGATCTTCATCTCCGTCCGAAATTATGGCTCTCGTCCGGTCACCGTTCCCCTGGCGCTGCAATTCGGCGGGGCGCCTGCAGGCCGGCAGACCGTCTCGCTACCCCCCGGGCTCGAGCAGAACGTGACGTTTTCCTATCGCACCAGGGCTGGCGGGTGGCTGGAAGCTCGCCTTCTCAGCGGCGATGCCTTCCCACGGGACGACCAGGCGGTCTTCGAACTACCCGAGCAGAGGCCCGTGCGCGTCGTCGTTTACTCGGACGCTCCCGAACTGCTGCGCCCGCTGCTTGCCGCCAGCCCGCACGTGGAGGCTACCTTCCGGTCACCCGCGCAGTACCAGCCGAAGCCCGAAGCTGACATTGCCATCATCGATGCGTTCCGCCCACCGGAGCCGCCACAGGTGGAGACGATCTGGATTGAGCCCCCGGCCGGTGCTGGTCCTATCGCACGCCGCGCCACCGTGGAAAAGGCCGCGATCTCGCATTGGAAGGGGGATCATCCCCTCGGCCGCGGCCTGCGGACGAGAGGCGTAAAGCTCGAGCGCGCGCAGATCTTCTCTCCCCAGGACGGCGACGTCGCCGTGGCGGAAACGGACGCCGGACCGGTGATCCTGGCGCGCCCGTCCAAGCCCCGCGCCGTCGCCCTCGGGTTTCACCCCATGAAGACCGACACGCGCTATGAACTGACGGCGCCGCTTCTCTTCGCCAATATGCTGCTGTGGATGAAGCCCGACGTGTTCCGCCGTTGGGAGTTGAATGCCGGCACTGTGGGCACGGTGACTGCGGTCCTCGACGCCGACGTGGACCCCAAAGCCATCTCGATCAAGAGCGACGACGGCCGGCAGGTTCCCTACACGATGCAGGACCGAAATCTGCGCTTCTTCGTGGGTTCACCCGCAACTCTCCGCCTCGCTGCGGGCGATCGCGAACTGGTCTACTCGCTCACTCTCCCTGACGTACCGGATGCCGTCTGGCAGCCCGCGGCAACCGTCAAAAGAGGTGTGCCGAAGTCGTACCCACCGGCCCCCGGCTCGAAAGACCTTTGGCAGTGGCTCGCCGTGCTCGGGGCTGTGGGGCTCGGCGTCGAGTGGGCGGTGTGGGGACGCCGCCGGCAGGCGGTTTCTGCACGGTCGCCGGTGAGTACTGAGCCGCCTGCAGCGTCCTCCATGCGGAGGGCATCGTGACGTTTGAGCGCGCTTGGGTCTTGGTCTTCGCCCTTCTTCCGCTCGTGTGGGGATTCCTGGAGTTGCGCCGCACGTCGCGACGCGCCGCTCTGCTCTTGAAGGTCCTCGCGTTCATCGCTGTCGTCCTGGCGCTGTCCGAACCCACACTCCGGCTGGATGAAACCAGGTTAGCGGTGGCGGTTCTCGTGGACACCTCCGCCAGCGTTCCGCAGGAAGGCCTGGCCAAGGCGACGACGCTTGCTACGGATATCGAGAAGGCGGCAGGGCGCCACTGGACCCGTGTGCTGCCCTTCGCGCGGGAAACCCGCCTGCTCGACCAGCAGGAGGCCGTCACGCTGCGCTCCACCAGCGGCGAGGCAGGCCGCGGTACCAACATCGAATCGGCAATCTCGCTTGCTGCCGCTTCGGTGCCGGCGGGGCTGGTGCCGCGCCTGGTCCTGATTTCCGACGGCCGTGAGAACGCGGGCAGCGCGGCGCGGGCCGCGTGGCAGGCCCGCGCAGCAGGCATTCCCGTTGATACGTATCGTCTGAATGGGCGCCCGGAACCTGCGCTCAAGGTGCAGGCGATCAACATGCCCGCCCTCGCATTCACCGGCGAGCGGTTTCCGCTCGAACTGACGCTACGCTCTCCGTCCGCCACCAAGGCCGAGGTCCGCCTGAGCGCCGAGGGGCGGAGCCTGGGCTCGAGTACCGTGGAGGTCGGCGAGGGCGAAAGCACCCTGCGGCTGCACACCAGCATCAACGGCGCGGGCGCCGTCGACCTCGAGGGCGTCATCGCGACCAAGGATTTCGGCGAAGTCCGCTTCGAGCAGGCCCTCACGCTGCGCCGGCCCCGCTTGCTCTACATCTCCTCCGATCCGCCCGGCACAGAGACGAACCTGTTTCAGGCGCTCCAGGCCTCGCAGTTCGACATCACCCGCGCCGCCAGTTCGCAACTCACGGAGCCCTTCGACGACTACCAGATCGTGCTGTTCAATAACTGGGATCTCCAGGCTGTTCCGGAGCCGCGCAAGGCCGCCCTCGAGACATTCGTGAAGCAGGGCGGCGGCCTCGTGGTGATCGGAGGCGAACGCAACCGCTACGTCGACGAGAAGAACCGAGAGCTGGATGCGCTCGAGCGAACCCTTCCGGCCAAGCTCGCTCCGCCTCGTTCTCCGGAGGGCACCGTGCTCGTGCTCATCGTCGATAAGTCGTCCTCGATGGAAGGCCGCAAGATGGAACTGGCCCGCCTGGCAGCGATCGGAGTGATCGAGAACCTGCGCCCGGTCGACTCCGTTGGCGTGCTCATCTTCGATAACTCGTTCCAATGGGCAGTGCCCATCCGCCGCGCGGAGGACCGCACTTTGATTAAGAGGCTGGTGGCCGGGATTACGCCCGACGGTGGCACCCAAATCGCCCCTGCGCTCGCAGAGGCCTACCGCCGCATTCTGCCGGCGAAAGGGACATTCAAGCACATCGTGCTCCTCACCGACGGCATCTCCGAAGAGGGCGACAGCATCGGACTGTCCCGCGAGGCGGCGAACAACCGCGTGACCATCTCTACCGTCGGTCTCGGACAGGACGTCAACAAGGTGTACCTCGAGAAGGTGGCGGCGAACGCCAAGGGCAAATCGTACTTCCTCACCGATCCCTCGGGCCTCGAGCAGATCCTGCTTAAGGACGTGATGGAGCACACGGGGAGCACCGCGATCGAGAAGCCCTTGAAGGCCGAAGTGGCGAAGGACTCGGAGATCCTGAACGGCGTCGGCATCGACAGCGCGCCGGCGCTTCGCGGCTATGTCAAATTCATCGCCAAAGACACCGCGGAGACGATCCTCACGCTCGAAAAGGACCCGCTCCTGACGCGATGGCAATACGGGTTGGGTCGCTCCGCCGTCTTTGCCTCCGATGCCAAGTCCCGCTGGGC
Source organism: Bryobacteraceae bacterium (assembly GCA_033763935.1). Classification (GTDB taxonomy): domain Bacteria; phylum Acidobacteriota; class Terriglobia; order Bryobacterales; family Bryobacteraceae; genus DALYJJ01. The sequence continues at coordinate 38,842 of JANRJO010000024.1, read as the reverse complement.
CCAGAACTGGATTGGCTGGAGCGGGTATGACCGTTTTTGGGGTAATCTGCTTCGCGACCTCCTGCCTCATGCGCAGGCGGGCGAGGCCGCTGTGCAGTTCGATAGCGCCAACGGCGAACTGGTGGTTGACTACCGCCTCGGACGCCATGTGGAGGAGCCGAAGTCCGTGCCCGATATCTTCGTCTTCGGGCCCGGCGGCTTCCAGCAGCCGATCGAGGTACGCAAGGTAGCCGAGGGCGCCTACCGCGGCCGCATGACCCTGGGCGAGCGGCGTGGGTTGTTCCGTATCCGTCCCGCCGCTGATTCTCGCGCGTTTCCCGAGGTTGGATTCTACCGGCAGGAAGAAGAACTGAAGGACTACGGCTCGAACGATGCGCTGCTGCGGCAGATCTCCGAGTTCACTGGCGGCCGGTACGAGCCGAAGGCGGCTGACGTCTTCCAGTCGAGCGGGCGCAGCGTCCCGTCGTCCCTGAGGCTGTGGCCCTTCCTGTTGGTCGTTGCTATCCTGCTGAACCTCGCCGAGCTCGTGCAGCGCAAATGGCGCGGCATCCGGGACAGCTTCGCACGCCGCTAACTTGCGCCCGGACGCGTGGGCATGATCTGATACCCCTCAATGGCCTCGCGCACGCCCGCTTCCGTGAGGGTCGCTCCGGAGCGGCCAACCAAGACGCGCTACTGGGTGATCTTCTACGCGGTTACCCTCGCGATCATCACATACATTGACCGCGTCTGCATATCGCAGGCCGCCCCGCAGATCCGTGCCGACCTCGGGTTGACGCCGGTCCAGATGGGCATGGCGTTTTCGGCCTTCGCCTGGGCGTATGCGCTGTTTGAGATTCCCGGTGGCTGGCTCGGAGATTGGATCGGGCCGCGCAAGGTGTTGATGCGCGTCGTGGTGATGTGGTCCTTCTTCACCGCTGCCACCGGTTGGGTCTGGAATCACATTTCGCTGCTGGTGGTACGTTTCATGTTTGGCGCCGGCGAAGCCGGCTGCTTTCCGAACCTCACCAAGGCCTTCACCATCTGGCTGCCGCGCGATGAGCGGGTGCGCGCACAGGGGATTATGTGGCTGAGCGCGCGCTGGGGCGGTGCGTTTACGCCGCTGCTGGTGGTGCTGGTGTTCCGGCTGCTCGATTGGCGGCGCGCCTTCGAACTGTTTGGCGCCATCGGGATCATCTGGGCCATCTTCTTCTGGCGCTGGTTCCGCGACAATCCTCGTGACCACAAAGACGTCAACGCGGCGGAGTTGGAACTGCTTCGGGAGGGAGCCGAGACGGCCACCGGCCATGGCGACGTTCCTTGGGGACGCTTTCTCGGTTCGGGCACCGTGTGGCTGCTCTGGGTGCAATACTTCTGCATCTCTTACGGCTGGTACTTCTACATCACCTGGCTGCCGACATACCTCCGCGAAGGCCGCAACATGGAGTTCGGCATGGGAACGGCAGCGCTCGCCGGCCTGCCGTTGTTCTTTGGGGGTATTGGTTGCCTCTTCAGCGGCTTCATCCTGGGGCCGATTACACGGCTGATGGGCAGCCCGCGGGTAGCCCGACGTCTGATGGCGATGGCGGGATGCCTCCTGGCGGGGCTGCTGCTGATCGTGTCCGTCCGCCTGGCAGACCCGCTGTTCGCGATCGTCGCCATGGCGCTCGCCAGTTTCTCGAACGACCTGGTGATGCCCCCGGCCTGGGGCGCCTGCATGGACGTGGGCGGCAAGTACGCCGGCACTCTCTCCGGCTCCATGAACATGATGGGGAACTTCGCCGGAGGCCTGGCGCCGATGCTGGTCGGCTATGTCCTCGAGCACAGCAACAAGGACTGGGCGCTCACCTTCTACATCAGCTCGGCCATCTACTTTGTCGGCATGATCTGCTGGATGTTCATCGACCCGGTCACGCCGCTCGACGAAAAGCAGGCCGCTTAGAAGGTCCGCGAGCCGAGCGTGACGATGTCGTCGACCGCCATCGTCTCTTTGACGACGAACGGCTCGCCGTACTTCACGCCGATCTGGTTCCCGTAGTAGCGGGCAATCGCCGCCAGCCGTTCGCGAATCTCGTTTTGCGTCGGAAACAGGCCCGAGCCTTGCGCCTGCTCGCCGTACTGCGACTCGTAGGCAAGTAGCGCGGCCATCCGCGCTTCGAACTGGGCGGTGATATCCACCACGAAGGTCGGCTGCACCGGCGCGTAAATCGAGCTGTAGACCACCTTGAAGGGGCGGTGCGGGTCGAGCGTCTCGTCAAGCTTGAAGATGCCCGCCAGGAAACAGGCTTCGTAGCCGATCTCCGCCGCCCGGTAGTGGTCGGGGTGGCGCGCTTCCCAATACGGCAGAATGACGACGCGCGGTTTCAGCCGGCGAATCTCGCCGGAGAGCGTCATGCGGGCGGTGATCGTGTTCTCGAGGCGCGCGTCCGGCATCCGCAGGTTGCCGCGCCACTTGAGCCGCAAATGGCAGGCGGCGACGTTCGACTCTTCAATGCGCCGCTCCGGCGTTCCCCGAGTGCCCATGTCGCCTGCGGTGAGATCGAGCACGCCCGTCCGATAGCCGAGTTCGGCCATGCGAATCAGCGTGCCGCCGCAGGTCTGTTCGACGTCGTCGGGATGGGCGGCGATCGCCAGGATGTCGAGAGTAGGAAGGTCCGCTTCGAGAGCCGTGGGATGCATGGGTCAGCTACCAGCGTAAATCAGCACGGTAGCGGAACGGGTCACGGGTGCGCATGACGGTAATCAGAATGACGCCGGCGACAAAGCCTCCGACGTGCGCGAACCACGCCACGCCGCCGCCTTCCGCCGAGACGTTCGAATAAGCGATGGAACTTGCCCCGCTGAAGATCTGCAGCACGAACCAGTAGATCAGGATCAGCCAAGCGGGAATCTCGATCAGGGTGAAAAAGATAAAGATCGGCAGCAGCGTGACGATGCGGGCATGCGGAAACTTGATCAGGTATGCGCCCATGACGCCGGCAATGGCGCCGCTTGCGCCGATCGTCGGGATGCGCGAGTCTGCGTTCAGTAAGAAATGAACGAGTCCGGCGCCGATGCCGCACAGCAGGTAGAAGATCAGAAACTGAAAGCTGCCCAGAATGTCCTCAACGTTGTCCACGTAAAGCCAGAGGAACCACATGTTGCCGATGATGTGCATCCAGCCGCCATGGAGAAACATCGAGGTCAGCAGGTCGGCGGGCTGGAAGCGCAGCGGGACGATGCCGTAGTGAGCGATGAGGTGGTTGAGTGAGTACTGGTCGAGCGAGATCTCGTAGAAAAAGAGGAACACGTTGGTGACGATCAGCAGGATCGTCATGAACGGCGTGTGGTTGCTGGGCTGCGAATCGCGAAGCGGAATCATGAGCTGGCCGTGAAAAGGCGCGACGTCTCGAATTCCTGCCGCACGCGGCGTTCCGCGCGGCGCATCAGGGCACGGGCCTCCTCGAGCGGCTTGATGCCGCCGCGGGCGCCGAGTGCCGTGCAGTTCAACGCCGCCATGGCGTTGGAAAGGTCGAGCGACTCCTGGATGGAGAGGCCCTGCAGCACGGCGTAGCAGAACGCGCCGTGAAACACGTCGCCCGCACCCGTGGTATCGACGCAGTTGACCACAAATGCAGGCGAGTACACAAAGCTCCCGTCCACCCGCGCCAGCGCCCCGTGCGCCCCCAACGTCATCGCCGCTACCCGCATGCCGTACTCGTTCTGGATCATCTCGAGGGCGCGAAGCGGGTCGTGCTCGTTCGTCCACGCCACCGGGAACTCGGAACTCGTAATCAGATAGTCGACATTAGGCAGCACCTTGTCGAAACCGTGGTAGATGGTGTCGACGTCCACCGTGACCGGAATCCCGTTCTGGCGGGCGAGGGAAGCGGCACGCGCGACGGCGGCTGTATCATGCCCGTCGATGTGCAGCAGGCGAGCGCAGGCGATCATCTCCGGGCGAATCTCCTCCGGCATCAGGCGGAGGCAGTCCTCGCGCTGCCACAGAACGGTGCGCTCACCCGTCGACTGGTCGATCAGGATGTAGGCCGTCTGGTTCGGGCAATTCCGCCGGACGTAGACGTCGCGGATGTCGATGCCCGTGCCCTGCAGGCTTTCGAGCTGGATGCGGCCGCGATCGTCGTCGCCGACCGTGCCGATGTACTTGGTGCGCAGGCCCATGACGGCACAGGCAACCATGGCGCTGGCCACCTGCCCGCCTGGGCTGAGCATCTCTTCAATGAAACGAACTTTGCCGGCGTATGCCGGAAAGCCGGGAACGAGGATCAGGGTGTCGGTGGCGTTTAAGCCAATGCCGACGACATCGAAATCGGGCATCTACAGGCTTAGTCTAGCGCTGCTTGCCGATCTCGTAGAGATACATCGTGTAGCGGCGGTGGTGGGCTTCGGTCTTTTCCACCCGGCTCGGCTTCCACCCGCGGATCTGGTAGTCGAGAGAAACCACCCGGGCGCCGGGCTTCAACTGCTGCTCAAGCTTGGGGCGAAGCAGGTCGTTCGACATGGTGAGAAGGTAGAGCGTGACCACATCGGCGCTGCTTATATCCGCCTCCAACATGTTTCCTTGCAACACTTTAGCGTCGGTCAGGTTCGCTTTGCGTAAATTTTCTCGCGCCATGTTGGCGTAGCGCTCGTTCAATTCTACGCCGATTGCTTTGGCCTTGAACTTGTCGGCGGCGGCCACCAGGATACGCCCGTCGCCACAGCCCAGGTCGAACAACGTCTCGCCCGGCTTAAGGTCCGCGATCATCAGCATCCGCTCGATCACCGGCACGGGAGAGGTGACGAACGGTGCGAGGTTGCGCGGTTCAGGCTTGATCCGCTGTCCATAAACAGGCAGCGCCGCGAGGACGAGCAAAGCGAAGAGACAACGAAAGGCGAACATCTTCATCTCGCTACCGTGAAAGCGCCTGCCGCCGAGACCCGGCGCCCCGTCCTGGATTTTACTATGCGGCCGACCATCTCCGTGACCGCGAACCACAAGTCCCGAGGACGGCTGATGGTGTACTCGTATCCTTTCATGAACTTGACTGCGTGGCTGATCGTATCCTTCCACGGCACCGCTTGGGGATTCAGATTGTAGTTCATGTAGAAGACGGGGTAGTCGAGTTCACCCAGGTCCTTGAGCGCGTCCGGGGCGACGTTCTCGCTCAGCATCGCCTTGGGCCCCGCAAAGATGAGGGCATCGGGCGTTGAGTCCGGCTTCGCCTCCTGCACGATCAGCGAAGTCAGAAAGTCGGTCTCACCGTTCTTCTCCGCCAGCCGCTTCAGATCGACAGTAGCCAGTTGCAAGGACTTCAAGGCATCTCCAATAGCAGGAAAGTCGATCTTGTCGGCGTTGTCCTGACGGAACACCACGCGTCGTTCGTGCAGGTTGAAGGCGACGATCGTAAACTTCCCGATCCTCGGTTCCCGCGAAATCGTTCGCAGGATCGACACTAAGGCAGACGTATCCAATGGCTGGAGGGTTGCCGCGCCGCTCGACTGAGGTGCGAAGTTCACGAGGACCTTCACGTTCAGCGGGGCTTCTGCCTGCCGCTCGACCGGGGGCTCTTCCTTAAAGTGCTCGCGTTCGCTCGCCAGGACCGAACCCGGCGCCACGGCGACCTCCACTGGCTTGTCCCGGGCCGGCAGCACCGCTTCGACATCCCAGTAGGACGAACAGACGCGCTCGGTGCGGTCGCGCATCAGCCAATCGATATGGTACTTTCCCTCGCCGAGGTCGAAGGCGCCTTGGAGATATGCCTCCCCCTTCGCCTCCTCTTCGATCTCCGGCACCTTCACTTTGTGGATAAAGTAAATCGGCTCTTCCTTCCGGTTTTCCGGTGTGACCCGAAAGAGGATCGTAAGGAGGTTTTCTCCGCCGGCGAGTTCCCGCATGGGAATGGTGACCTCATAGCCGGCGTGAAACTTGAGGTCGAATCCGAGCAGCGCCTTATTGGGAGCCACCCCGCAGGGCAGGTCCGACCTGGGATCCTGCGCCTCCAGGACCGCCAGATCGGTATTGAACACGCGCGGCGCACCGCCGGACGTTTGTAGCAGCGACTGCGCCTGGAGGGCCGCAATCGAGAACAGAAATAACAAGTAAGGTACGGGTGGCCGCCTCATCCGTTCACCGAACCGAAGTGTTCCTTATTCTACTCCTAACAGCAGCCGGCGCAAGCGCCAAATTTGGCCGGTCCACACAGCCTGGTGGAAGCCCGCTACGGGGGGCGTAAACCGGTTTCACGCGAACGTCCGGCGTGTCTCTCGGGTTTGCTTTAGAGCACATGATGTACCAGCGGAGCGGCTGATGCAAGAAGAATGGCGTACCGTTGGGCGGGCCATGGTACCAGTGGGTTCACCTGCGGTAAACATCGGCTGAAGGCTGGAAATTTGTACGTGGAGTAAGCAAAGATTTCGCGGGGGTAGACGCCGGCGCCGTCGCCGGATCGTTGTGCTAGGCTTTGGAATCATGGCATCGCGTAGTGTTAACAAGGTGATCCTGTTGGGCAATCTTGGCCGGGACGCCGAAACGAAGTTCACCCCAAGCGGAGTGGCGCGCACGACGTTCTCGGTGGCCACGGGACGGCGGTACAAAGACCAGCAGACGGGGGAGTGGAAAGAGGAGACCGACTGGCACAACGTCGTCCTCTGGCGGTCAGAGAACCTCGCCAACTACCTGACCAAGGGCAAGCAGGTCTACGTTGAGGGACGTTTGCAGACACGCAGTTACGAGGACCGCGACGGCCAGAAGAAGTACATGACGGAAGTGGTCGCGGAAGACGTGATCCTGGTGAGCGGACGCGGCGGCGCGGAAGGCGGCGGTGGGGACGACTTCGGCCAGCCCGTTTCCATGCCGAGAAGCGCGCAGCAGCAACAGCGGCCAAGAACCGCGGCTGCCGCACCCTCCGACGAGGGCTTCGACCAGGGCATCAACGACGACGACGTTCCGTTCTAGCCCTGTCCGGCAGCCGCATCCGTCCGCTATTTACGGCGGCGGAAAGAGGAAGCCAGGAGCAGGCCGGCTCCCACGAGAATCATAGTGCCCGGCTCCGGGATAGCCGCCGCCTCGATGTTATCGATTCCCGCCAGAGCGGTAACTCTCGGCGGGCCTACGCCCGGCCCGGGAAACTCGGGGTTCGGGTTGTGGAACAACCGCAAGGTATCGACGCTGGCCAACGCTCCCGCCACCGTGCCGAGGCCGGCGGGCAAAAGCGCACCCGCAGTCACGGGAACTACAACCCTCACCCAGTCGCTTTGCGCCGGGACGAAGATTGCGTCGGCGGAAAGCGCCAGGTTCACAGGGGGTCCGGGTCCCTCGAAGTCCTCTAACAGTAAGCGTAAGTAGAGGTCGTCGGGCCCGAAGTTGCGGACGTCCATGATAATGCTGCCGATGCCGGCCGCAAGGTAGTTACCCGCCCATTGGGAGTCGTTGTGGGCCGAGAAGCGGCTCCCCGCTTCGGGCAGGAATGCAAAGGCGGTCACTAACAGAAAGCTGTCGGCACTTCCCCCGGGCCCGCCGCTCCCGATGTTGGTAGGCGGAAGCGGATGGGGTCCGGGAACGAACCAGCCCTGTGTGGTGCCGTCCTCAAAGGTGTCGATTTGGCCTATTACCGCGGCATTCGCGGCGGCCAAAGCGCAGAACACAAGCCCAGCGAGCTTGAGCATTGATCCTCCTAGTCAGCTCGTGTCAGCCCTAATGGCTGCGAGGTGGACTCGGTTCAGAGGACGAATGTTTCGTTATAGCCGACGCTGTGTTGCCGCTTACTGAACTACTTCACCGCCGGAAGATTCTTGTCCCGCACCAGTTTGTTGAATTCGCTCAGATCCTTATTAAGCAGGCCGTCGAGGTTTTTCAGGTGCGCGTTGATCTTCGTCGTAAGGTCCTCGTACACCAAATAGCTCTGCTGTGTTGGCTGCGTGTCGGCGCTTCCGACAACGCTCGTCAGGTGCGCCAGCTTGTTGTTCAGCTGAATCGGGTAGTTGAGCGGGTCCTGGCTGCTCTGGTTCTTCGTCTGGTAGAGCTGCTCTTCGATGCCGCTGAGCTTCTTGCCGAGCGCCTTTGCCGCCTCAGTGATCGCCTGGTCGTTGTACCGCGCCGCCACGTCGTCCAACTGCTTGCGCACGTCGCGGATGCGTTTCACGGCGTCGTGCGTCTGCGTAACCTTATCGCGGATCTGCAGCAGCAGAGCCAGCTGCTTGTCGAAGTCCTCCTGCGTGGTGGCAAGCCGCGGGTCCTTCTTGATGACGAACGTCTGCTGCCCGGTGGCGCCGTCGGCAGTGAGCTTCACGGTGTACTTGCCCGGTGACGCGAGCGGCCCGGTAGTGGGGCCCATCCACATGATGAGTCCCGGGAATCGCGAGGCATCCGGGTAGCGCATGTTCCAGACGAAGCGGTTGAGGCCCTCGACGGGCTGCAGCCGCGCCGCCGGTCCCGGGCGCGGTCCCTCTTCGTCGTCGCCGCCGCCCTGCTGCCCCGCGCCCTCTTCCGGCTTGTCCGCGGTAGAGAACTTGCGCACTAGCTTACCTGCCGCGTCCAGGAACTCAATCGACAGCTCCTTGGGTTTGCTCTTGAGCCAATAGTGAACCACCACTCCCGCCGGCGGGTTCTCGCCAACCGTCATCGCGGCGCGCCGGAAACTCCCGCCGCCGAAGCGGTAGGCCTCTTCGGGTTGGAAGAGATGCAGGTTCGCTTCCCTCACCTTGTCCGTCATCTGGTGCAGGACTGTCAGGTCGTCGAGAATCCAGAACGAGCGGCCTTGCGTAGCGGCAACCAGGTCCTTATCTCGCTTGTGAATGACGAGGTCCGTGATGGGGACCACCGGCAGGTTGTTCTGGAGCGACTCCCAGCGCTCGCCGTCGTTGAAGGACACGTACATGCCGAGCTCCGTGCCGGCGTAGAGCAGCCCGCGCCGGTACGGATCCTCGCGAACGACGCGGGTGAAGGCGTCGTCCTTGATGCCCGTGACGATCTTCTTCCAGGTTCGCCCGTAGTCGCTCGTCTTGTAGAGGTAGGGCCGAAAGTCGTCGGACTTATACATGGTGGCCGCGACGTACGCTGTCGCCGGATCGTGCGGCGAGGCCTCAATGGAGTTGATTTGAATCCACTCCGGCATGTCCTTGGGCGTGATGTTCTCCCACTTCTTTCCGCCGTCGCGCGTGATGTGGACCAAACCGTCGTCCGTGCCGGCCCAGATCAGTCCTTTCGTCAGCGTCGACTCGGCAACCGTGAAGATGGTCGCGTAGTATTCAACGCCCGTGTTGTCCTTCGTGATCGGGCCGCCCGATGGGCCGAGCTTCGACTTGTCGTTCCGCGTGAGGTCCGGCGAGATCGCCTCCCACGACTGGCCCTCGTTCGTCGTCTTGAACAGGATGTTCGAGGCTGTGTAGAGAAGGTTCGGATCATGCGGTGAAAACAGAATCGGGAAGTTCCACTGGAAGCGGTACTTCATGCCCTCTGCGCCGTAGCCCATGGGGTTGTCCGGCCACACGGTGATGTTGCGGTTCTGACGCGTGCGATGGTCGTAGCGCGAGATATAGCCGCTGTAGCAGCCCGCATAGACCACGTTCGAGTCCTTGGGCCATGGAGCAATCCATCCTGACTCGCACCCGCCCACGGGCCACCAGTCGGAGAAGCCGATCCCAAAGCCCGCCGTGCGGCTTGCCGTGCGCACCGTCGTGTTGTCCTGCTGCGCGCCGTACACGTTGTAAGGGAAGTCGTCGTCCACCGTCACGCGGTAGAACTGCGCTGTGGCCTGGTCCTGCTCGGTCCACGTGCGGCCGCCGTTTACGCTCACATTCGCGCCACCGTCATTGCCCTGCACCATGCGGTTGGAGTTGTTGCCCGCGATCCACAAGTCGTGGTTGTCGCCGTGCGGAGTCGGCACGGTGGTGAACGTACGGCCGCCGTCGTCGGAGCGCCAGAAGCCGACGTTCAGCACGTAGATGGTGTTCACCCGCTGCGGGTCAGCGTAGATGCGGGTGTAATACCAGGCGCGCTGGCGAAGGTTGCGGTTCTGATTAACGCGCGTCCAGTTCGTGCCGCCGTCGTCGGAGCGGAACACGCCTCCGTCCTCGGCCTCGATGATCGCGTACACGCGTTCGGAGTTCAGGGGCGAAACGGCCAACCCCATCTTGCCGATAGTGCCCTTGGGCAGGCCGTTATTGCGGGTGATTTCCGTCCACGTGTCCCCCCCGTCGACGGTCTTGAAGATGCCGCTGCCCGGGCCCCCGCTCTCCAGCGAATAGGGCGTGCGCTTCACCTGCCAGAAGCCGGCGTAGAGCACGCGCGGATTGCTCGGGTCCATCGCAAGGTCGATCGCGCCCGTATCGTTGTTGCGATGCAGGATCCGCTGCCAGGTCTTGCCGCCGTCGGTCGAGCGGAAGATGCCGCGCTGCTCGTTGGGTCCGAAGATGTGACCAAGAGCCGCGACATAAACGATGTCCGGATTCTTCGGATGCACCCGCACCCGGCCAATGTGCTGCGTGTCCTCGAGACCCACCCGTTTCCAGGTCTTGCCGGCATCGAGCGACTTGTAGACGCCGTCGCCGTGCGAGACATTGCCGCGGATGGGCGACTCGCCCATCCCGACATAAACGATGTTCGGATCGGACTCCGACACCCCGATCGCCCCCACCGAACCCGTGCCGAAGTGCCCGTCCGAAACGGGCGTCCAGTTCACGCCGCCGTCGGTGGTCTTGAAGACGCCCCCGCCGGTCGCCCCGAAGTAGTAAACGTCGGGCTGCGACGTGATGCCCGCCACGGCGGTGACGCGCCCGCCGCGATACGGCCCGATGGAGCGCCATTCGAGCTTCGACCACAGTGGCTTAGCCGTTTCCTGGGCCAGCAGCGCACCGGTGGCGAGAGACAGAAGAAGGGTATAGCGAAGAGTCATACGCGGAAGTGCGATTGTAGCGCAGACTTCGAACTCCGGCAGGGCAAGGGCCTCGCGCATCGGGCGGGGCCGAAGGCTCACCATGCTTACGGACGAGGTGCAGGACGAGAGTGGCGCTCTTTCGCGGTGCTTGACACGAGTAGTCAGCGATACCGGGGGTCAGAGTCTCGTGCCGGGGTGCCGTTCGCGAGACAAAAAAGGCGGCGCGCCGGGTTGCGACGCGCCGCCGTAGAAGGGTCGAGGGTCAGAAGGTGTACTTCAAAGCAAGTTGCACTACCCGGTTGCCGTACTTCGTGTCGGCGTAGCCGAAGCGCGGATTGCGGACCGTGCCGTCGGCGTTCCAACTCACATATAGGTTGGCATCGTTCCCCTGGAACGACCACAGAGGGTGGTTCAGGAAGTTGAACGCCGAGGCGCGGAACTGCAGGCGCCGCGTCTCGCTCAGGCTGAAGTTCTTGAACAACGACAGGTCGTGGTTCATGAAACTGGGGCCCTTGAGGTAGGGGAAGACGTAATCGCCGTTCGCGCCGCGGCTGGGCGACGCGAAGCAATTGCCGTTGGCGTACTGGCGATCGCCGAGGCCTTTAGTTGGATTGCATACGATGCGGGGATAGGCGCCGACGTCCGTCGTGCCGGTGATAGTGCGGCCCGTTATGCCGCCTGCGAGTCCGTCTCCGGCGGCGAAGTTCGCATTGGTGTTCGCCTGCAGGTTGACGCCGCTCTGGAACTGCGAGATCCCCGACACCTGCCAGCCGTTCACCAGCGCCTTCACCACGCCGTGGCCATTGCGAAGGCCCGGCAGGTCGTAAGAGTAAGTGAAGTTCATCAGGTGTGTGCGGTCGAAGGAGAGCGGGCCATACGTGTTGCGCAAGGCAGCCGTTTCCCCGAGGGGCCCGAGGTTCTCTTCGCCGCCGCGATGACCCATGGCCTTGGAGAATGTATAGTTCACCATCAGGTTCAGCCGCTGACCCTGCCGATTCAAGCTCGTTTGGAAGGCGTTGTAGTTAGAACGGCGATTGTGAGTGAACTCCGTGATGCGGGCGAAGTTCTGCATCGGCCGGAAGTTGTCTTCGCTGGCACTCTCCGGTCCGTCCGCATTGGCATAGAGTGCGCCCACCGGCACGAAGTTGAGCCGGCGCCGCCCGAGCAGGTTGCGGCTCTTGCTGCCCACGTAGGCCGACTCCCAGATGAAGTTGCGGCTCAGCCGCTGGGAGATGGTCAGGTTGTAGCTGTAGGTGAGCGGCTGGCGGTCGTCTGTGCTGTCAACCACAGCCAACTGCGACCGTGTCGCGCTCGGCGTGTAGGCGTCGACGGCGCTCACGTTGGTTTGCAGACCGCCAAGGCCCCACGGGCTCAGCCACACGCTGCGTCCGCCGAGGGACGTGTCGAGCGCGTCCTGGTAAGCCTTGAGGACATCGTAGAAGCGGTAGATGCCGAAGCCGCCACGCACGACCGTCTTCCCATTGCCGAAGACATCGTAGGCGAAGCCGGCGCGCGGGGAATAGAGCAGCGAGCGCGAACCCATGCCGGAGTTCGCCACGCTCGAATCGATGGCATTCCAGAGCACCCCGGGCCGGTTCGGCAGTTGCGCCGGGTCATTCGAATAACGCGCAGCGTCGAAGATGGCGAAGCCGCGGTTGTTCTTGTCGTACATTGCCGGCATGTGCTGGAAACGCACTCCAAACTCGAGCGTCAGCCGGCGGGTGGCCTTCCACGAGTCCTGCAGGTAGAACTCGATCGGGCGCATAGCGATGAAGAGGGGCTTCTGAACCGAAGACTCCGCCCACGCCACCCAGCCCTCGCTGCGCAGCATGTCCGCATAGTTGTTGCCCGTGGCGGATTGGAACGGAGCGTAAATCACCATGCCCTGGTCCTCGCCGCCGCCCTGCTGGTTGTTCGAGGAATGCTCGAGATAGAACCCCGCCTTCAATGTGTGGTTGCGCCAGACCTTCATCAGGTTGTCAGAGATGTTGAACAGCTTCTTCGTATAGAACAGACTGGGCGTGAAGCCGCCTGGGATGTACATGGTGCCCACGCCAAGGCCCCAGCTATTGACGTTGGGAATGATCTTGCTCTGGTTTTTGAACACCCCTTGGTACGGATAGCCAAGCTTCTCGCGGTCTACCTTCGACGGGTCCTGCAGCTTGTTCGGGAAATCAATGTAGGTGTAGCCGACCACTAACTCGTTCACCAGGCTAGGCGTGAAGACGCGGGTATAGTTGCCGGACACCGACTGGCTCTGGTTCTTGCCTTCGACACCCGCGGGATACGGCACCTGGTTCGAGAACACCTGCCACATGCCGAGTGGAGAAAGTTGAGTCTCCTTCTGGAGGTTGTACCGTACGAAGAGCTTGTTGCTTTCCGTGGCGTTCAAGTCTACGCGCGACATGGATTGCCAGGAGTTCTGGTCCACGATCAGCGTCTTGACGTAGTTGTAGCCGGAGCCCGCGCCGCGGGGATCGACGTTGGGCATCGGGTACTGGTTGATGAAGATGCGGCCCGCGGGATCCATCTGGCTTGCCGGAATGATGCCGTTCGGGAAACGCGTGTCCGTCATCGGGCCGAAGCCCCATGCCTGATCGATTCCCGCGGAGGCAAGGTGCGCCGGGGAGAAGTTACCTTCGCGCATCTCTTTGGTAGGAACCACCGCGCGCTTCGTGTCGGTGGGTATGGCCTGCTTATAGTATTCGAAGCCCGTAAAGAAGAATAGTTTGTCGCGATTGCGGTTGAAGTTAGTGCCGGGAATCAGGACGGGACCCCCGATGTTGCCGCCCGGATAATAGTACTTACTCTCTGGTTTGTTATCGATGTGTTTTCCGTCCCGGTATCCGGCGGACTTATTGTTCAGCCAGTTGTTGGCATTCATGGCGTAGTGGCGGGCGTAGAAATAGCCGCCGCCATGGAAGGTGTTGGCGCCCGACTTCGTCACGGTGTTGACCACGATCGGACCCTTGGGGTTTTCGGCGCCGAAGGCCGACGTCAACACCTTCATTTCCTGGATCATGTCGGCGTTCGGGTTCACCGGGGTTGCGCAATTGCAAGCGGGGTCGGATACGTGTGCGCCGTCAGAGACAATCAGAACCGTGTCGCTGCCGTTCGCCGCGAAGGCGCCTACGGCGCTTTGGCGGCCCGCCGTCCCCTGGCCATTGATGCCGACGGTTTGGCCGTCGAAATCGTTTCGGTTAACCAGGGTCTCGCCGTTGTTGATCGCCATGCCCGGCAGCACCTTCATGAACTCGGTGGCCGAACGGCCGACGATGGACAGATTCTGCAACTGGCGGTTGCTGATGACGGCGCTGACTTCGCCCGAGTCTACTGGCGTGAGAGGCGCTTCGGCGATGACGACGGCCTGCGTGGTTGCGCCGGCCACGCGCAGTTGGATCTCGGCGAGGTTGCGCTTATCCCCCGGGTTGAAGACGACGGCCTTCTGCTCCCAGCGGTCGAAGCCGGGCGCTTCCACGATGACAGTGTAGGAGCCGGCGAGGACACCGGGAATGCTGAAGAAACCTTCCTGGTTGGTGGTGACCTTGCGGGTGTCGCCCGTACCGTCGTGGCGCATCTGCACCGCTGCGCCCGGGATGACCGCGCCGCTGGGATCCTGGACAGTGCCAGTAAGAATGCCGCTTACCGATTGGGAAAAGAGAGACGCGCTCGAGAAAGCGAGGCAGAGAAGTATCACGCACATTCGCGCAAAGTACATATAGATTGACCTCCCGGAGCTCATATGGAAGCTGAGGGATGGTAGGCGCAGGAAGAAGACGTGCGTAATGCTACACGGGAGAAGTTCTTTGCGCACAATCGGAAAAAGAGGGGTTACAGAGGGTGACAAATCGGGAACAGCGAGGGATAATCGGACGTCAATATCCGTAAGAATGTCGCTGAGGGCCGAGTATGCGCGGACGGCGCCCTTTCACCGGGAGCGAACGGAACTGCAGTTGCTGTTCGAGATCGGGGCGGTGGAGCGCAACTCGAACGCGGGGCGGCTGCTCTCCTATCTGTGCGAGAAGGTCTTCGACGGCGATGCGGACGAGCTGCGCGAGTACAACGTAGCGGTGGACGTGTTCGCGCGCGGGATGGACTTCGACAAGCGGCGCGATTCCATCGTGCGCGTCGAGGCGGCCCGCCTGCGCAAGCGCCTCCGCAAGTTCTATGAAGAGCAGGGTGCGGACCACGAGATTCAGATCGTGCTCGAACCGGGCTCATACGTGCCGCAATTCCGCGAGGTGGCGAGCGCGCCCGTGGCAGCGCCGGCGAGATCGCCCCGCCGCTGGATTCATGCGACGTTGTTGGCCCTGGTGGGCGCATCTGCCTTCCTCGCGTTAGTCAAGATCGCCAACGCGCCTGGGCCCTCTCCCCCTGCGCCCGCCTCCCCTGCGCCCGCGTTGGCAGGCCGTGCGCCCATCCGCATCCTGGCGGGCTTCGACAAGCCGCAGTACATAGACCGTGCCGGGCGGGTCTGGACGGGCGACCGCTATTTCCATGACGGATGGGCGGCGCCGGCATCGCGGATGTTCGTTCACCGCGCTCTGGATCAGACCCTGTTTCACCACGTTCGCAACGGACCGCAGTTCGGTTACGACATCCCGCTCGACCCAGGTCTTTACGAGCTGAGGCTTCACTTTGCGGAGACCGAGTTGGGCGCGGGTTCGCCGCGGGGCGGCGGCGAGGGCTCACGGGTGATCGAGGTCAGGATTAATGGCCAGTACCGAGGCTCGGTAGACGTGCTCTTTGACACCGCGGGCGCGCCCGGCGTAGCCGATGTGCGCGTCTATCGGGGCTTGCGGCCGGCTGCCGACGGAAAACTCCACGTCGACTTCGCTACCTTCTCCGGGCTCGCGTTCGTGAATGCCCTGGAAGTGCTGCCGAGCGCCGACGGCCGGATGAACCCGATTCGCCTGGCGGCGCGGGACACCTCGTTTACCGACCGCGAGGGGCGCAGTTGGGACCCGGACATCTACGTGATGGGCGGACGGCTTGTCACGCGTGACCGCGCCGTAAGTGGCACTCCGGATGCCGACTTCTACCAGGGCGAGCGCTATGGCAACTTCAACTACGTCATCCCCGTGGGTATGGGCGGACGGTACCGATTGACGCTGCGGTTTGCGGAAACGTGGTTCTGTGGCACGGAGGCGTGCGGCGGCGGGGCGGGGAAGCGCGTCTTTCACGTGTTGGTGAACGGCCGTGTCGTGCTGCGTGATTTCGACATCTTCCGCGAAGCCGGCGGTGCGTTTCGGGCGGCCGACAAGGTCTTCCACGGAGTTGAGCCGAACTCCCTCGGCGTGCTGCACGTCGCCTTCGAACCGGTGGTCAACTACCCCTGCCTGAACGGGCTCGAGGTAGCGGAAGAGAAGTAGCGCCAGAGGCTTCGGAATCCTGCATTTTCCCTGTAACCTTGGTCTGCAGAAGCGGTTTTGCTAGGTGGAACGTGAACGCAGCGGCAGACCACCAGTTGATGGAACGGGTTCGCGACGGCGATGTCGGGCAGTTGAGTGAACTGTTCGAGCGCCACTCGCGGCGGCTTTTCCTCTATTTCTATCGCCTCACCGGCGAACGCGGCGCGAGCGAAGACCTGGTGCAGGAGGTGTTCCTGCGCATTCTGAAGTACCGGCACACCTGGCAGTCAGGCCAGGACTTTGTGGCGTGGATGTATCGGATCGCGCGCAATACGTGGAACGACACGGTTTCGAAGAGGACCGCCGATCGTTCGCTCGACGACGAGGCGGACCGTTTCGGAGAGACGATCGCTTCGGTGGAAGGCGGGCCGGTGGAGGCCCTGATGAAGGCGGAGAAGATCGACCTGCTGCGCCGGGCGCTGGATAAGCTGCCGGCTGACCGGCGCGAGTTGCTGGTGCTGGCGCGCTTTCAGGAGTTGAAGTACGAGCAGATCGCGGCGATCTTGGGCTGCGAGGTAGGGACCGTGAAGGTGCGCGTGTTTCGCGCCGTGCGGGACCTGGGGCGGATGTACGGAGAGTTGGCGGGAGAGAGGGTGCTATGACGTGCGACCAGGCCAAAGAACGGTTTCCCGAGCTTTGGGCGGGAACGCTGAGCCCGAAAGAGCGGGCTGAACTCGAGATGCATGCGGCGGAGTGCCCGGCCTGCGAAATGGAGTCGGCGCACTTGGGTTCGCTCTGGAACGAGATGGGGCGGCTGCCGGAGCCGAAGCCGTCGGCAGAGATGAAGCACCGGTTCCTGGCGACGCTGGCGGCTTATGAGATGGGCATCGCCTCGGAGCGGAAGAAGGCGAAAGCGCCGTGGTGGCAGTTCGGGCCGGCGCTGCAGTTCGGGCTCGCGGCGGCGATGCTTGTGGTGGGTTTGGGATTGGGTTGGGTGCTGACGTCGGCGCGGCAGGCGTCACCCGAGGTGGCGCAACTGCGCGGGGAGCTGCAGAACATGCGGCACCTGATGACGCTGTCGTTGTTGCAGCAGCAGCAATCGTCATCGGACCGGCTGCGCGGTGTCACCTACAGCGTGCGCGCGGCGCCGGAGGATTCCGAAGTGCTCTCGGCGCTGGTGTACACGCTGCAGCATGACCAGACGGTGAACGTGCGGCTGGCGGCGGCGGATGCGCTGCGGAACTTCCGCGAGAACCCGTTGGTGCGGCGCACGCTGCCCTCGGCGCTTGCGTTGGAGAAGTCGCCGCTGGTGCAGGTGGCGTTGATTGACTTGTTGCGAGACATGCGAAGCACGGAATCCGACGCGGCGCTACGGCGCGTATCGGAGGACCCGGAGGCGGTGGACGTGGTGCGGGCGCGGGCGAAGCAGGCGCTCGAGATGCGAAAGGGGGTCATTGAATGAAACGGTTTGTGACGATCGTTGCGGTCCTCGGGTGTGCGGTGGCGGCGGAAGCGGCGACCAAGCGGGACACGATTACGCGGTCTTTTACAACGGCGGGCTCCGCCGGGCGGCAATTGGAGATCGACAACATTTTCGGCTCGATCGAGGTGGTTGGCCACAGCGGGCAGACCATTGAGATGGTGGCGGAGCAGAAGACGTCGGCGCCCAACGACGCGAAACTGGCTGAGGCGCTGCGCGATGTTCGATTGGACATCACGCAGGCGGGCAACGCGGTGAAGGTGGTTGTGGACGGGCCGTTCCGCCAGCCAAACGGCCGCGTGAACTGGTCGAGCGACCGCTACGACTACGAGGTGCATTTCGACTTCACGCTGAAGGTGCCGATGGAAACGGCGCTGAAGCTGAAGACGGTCAACAGCGGGTTTGTGCGCGTAACCAACGTGGTGGGCGATTTCGAAGTCCGGAACGTAAACGGGCGGATCGAGATGAAGGACGTGGCAGGGGCGGGCTCCGCGACGACGGTGAACGGGCCGGTGAAGGCGTCGTTCACGAAACTGCCCGGCGGAGCGGTGCGGTTCAAGACGGTGAACGGCGAGTTGGAGGCGGTGTTCCCGGACGGGCTGGGAGCGGATGTGAGTGTGAAGACGTTTAACGGGGAGACGTACACCGACTTCGACGTGACCACGCTGCCGGGGAAAGGCTTCACGGCGGACGAGCGCCAGGGGCAGCGCGTGTGGCGGCGAGATCGCGCGGGACACCTGAGGATCGGGCCGGGCGGGCCGGAGATGAACTTCGAGACGTTGAACGGTGACATTCGGATTTTGAAACGAGAGAGGTAGGTGGAGACCATGCGTGCGTTGATTGTGAGCGTCCTGGCCGTGGGCTGCGCCATGGCACAGGACGAGAACCCCGACCGGCTGACGGTGAACTTCAGTGATCCGTCGAAGCCTCGCCTGCTGAAAGTGGACGTTCTGCAGGGGAGCATCACGGTGCGCGGGTACAACGGCAAGGAAGCGGTGATCGAGGCTCGGAATCGCGGGTCGCGGCGAACGCCGCCGACACCGCCGGCGGCGGGCGGTTTGCGGCGGATCACGCCGAGCGGGTCCGGCCTGGAAGTGGAAGAGGCCAACAATGTGATCAAGGTCGAAACGGGGCATATGCGGACGGTGGACCTGGTGATCCAGGTGCCGTATGAGACCTCCGTGAAGCTGGAAAGCACCAACGCCGGCAACATAGAAGTGGAGGGTGTCACGGGCGAAATCGACGTGGAGAACACCAACGGCAACGTGACGGTGCGGAACGTGTCCGGAGCGGTTGTGGCCCACGCCCTGAACGGGCGCGTGGTGGTGGTGATGGACAAGGTGACGGGAACCAAGCCGATGTCGTTCAGCAGCCTGAACGGCGATATCGACGTGACTCTGCCGCCCGACGTCAAGGCGCGGGTGAAGATGAAGACCGACAACGGCGACATCTACACCGATTTTGACGTGACGCTGGCTCCGAACGACCGGAAGCCCGTGGTGGACGAAACCGCGGGGAAGCGGGGGCGGTACCGGGTGCGGTTTGACCGCGCTGTGTACGGCACGATTAACGGCGGCGGCACCGAGATGCAGTTCACGACCTTGAACGGGAGGATCTACATCCGCAAGAAAGGTCAATAACCCCGCTGGCATTTGCGCGGCATCCAGAGTACAGGCGTTAATGGAAAGGACGCCAGGAGGTACTCGAATGCCGCGCTTTTCGTTTTTCGGCATCTACTTCGCTCTGCTAACGGCCGCCTTCGGCGACCAGATCACGCTCTCCAACGGCGACCGCGTCACTGGCTCGGTGGTGAAGAAGGACGGCGCCACACTGGTCGTGAAGTCGGCGCTGATGGGCGAGGTCAGCATCAAGTGGGCGGACGTGAAGTCTGTGAAGACCGATGAGCCGGTGAACGTGGTGATCGGCGATAAGACCGTGCAGGGAAAGATCGAGACGGAGGGGGAACGCCTCGCGGTGGTCGGCCCGTCGGCGCGTGAAGTAGCGGCGCTCGCCGAGGTTGTGGCCGTGCGCAACGACGCGGAGCAGAAGCGCTACGAGCGATATCTGAACCCCCCGCTTTCGGCGCTGTGGGCAGGATACTTCGATATCGGGCTGGCATCCACGCAGGGCAACGCGCGCTCGACGACCTGGACGACGGCGCTGCTCGCGACGCGCGTGACGAACGCGGACAAGATGCGGGTGTACGCGAATCAGGTCTACGCGCGAGGCGTGGTAAATGACGTCGCGGCCGTCACTGCGCGGGCCATTCGCGGAGGGTGGGGCTACGACCGGGGCGTGGGCTCACGAGCCTTCCTCAACCTCTTCAACGATTACGAGTTCGATCGCTTCCAGAACCTGGACCTTCGCTTCGTGGCGGGCGGCGGCGCCGGGTACACGCTGTTAAAGGGTGAGCGGGGGCAACTGTCGCTGCTGGGCGGCGCCTCGTACAACCGAGAGAACTTCAGCGTGCCGGTGTCGAATGGAAGCAGCGTCCGGAACTCGGCCGAAGCGTACTGGGGCGATGAGTTGACGTTCCGGATGAACAGCAGCGCCTCTGTGCGGCAGGCATTTCGCATGTTCAACAACCTGACGAATCGCGGCGAGTATCGTGCGAACTTCGATCTGGGGCTGGACACGAAACTCTCGAAGTGGCTCTCCTGGCAGGGCACGTTCAGCAACCGCTACATCACGAACCCCGCGCCGGGACGGCGCACCAACGATGTCCTGATCTCCACGGGCCTGAGGCTGAGTTTCGCGCGATGAAGCTCTACTCCGACCTCGCTGTGTGGTGGCCGCTGCTCTCGCCCCCGCACCATTATGTAGAAGAGGCTGCGGACATGCTGCGGGTCCTGGAGCCGTTCGAAGGCGCAACCTTGCTCGAGCTGGGTGCGGGCGGCGGCAGTCTCGCGTTCCATTTGAAGCCGCATTTCCGGCTCACGCTGACGGACGTTTCCCCGGCCATGCTCGATCAGAATCGCATGGTCAACCCCGAGTGCGAGTTCGCGCAGGGCGATATGAGGACCATCGACCTGGGCCGTCAATTCGACCGGGTGCTGGTGCACGACGCTATCATGTACGCCGCGGACGAGGCTTCGGTGAAGGCGACCATCCGCAACGCGGTCCGGCACTGCTGTCCCGGGGGCCTGGTGGTTCTTGTGCCGGACTACGTGCGCGAGACGTTTGAACCGGGAACGGAGCAGGGCGGCGAGGACGGCGCAGACGGCCGTGCGCTGCGGTACCTGGAATGGTCCTGGGACCCGGACCCGAACGACAGCACCTACCAGGTCGCCTACTCGTACATGATGCGAGAGGCGGATGGGCTCGTGCACTTCGATTCCGAGATTCACGTGGAGGGCCTGTTTGCGCGGCATCAGTGGCTGGCCTGGGCCGAGGAGGCCGGGCTGACGGCGAGCACGCGGCTCGACGAGTGGGGACGAGACGCGATTATCGGGCGGAAGCGCTAGCTCAGGATGCCGTGGACAATCTCGCCGTGCACATCGGTGAGCCGCATATCGCGGCCGCCGTACGGATAGGTCAGGCGCTTGTGGTCAATGCCCAACTGATGCAGCATTGTGGCGTGCAGGTCGTGGATGTGGACTTTGTTCTCGGTGGCGAAGTAGCCGAACTCGTCGGTTGACCCATACACGAGACCGGGCTTGAAGCCGCCGCCCGCAAGCCACATAGTGAAGCCGAACGGATTGTGGTCGCGGCCCACCGTCTTGTCGATACCCTTGTCTCCGAACTGCGCGCACGGCGTGCGGCCGAACTCTCCGCCCCAAAGAACGATGGTCGAATCCAGCAGACCGCGCGACTTGAGATCCTTAACGAGCGCGGCGATCGGCTTGTCGACGGCGAGGCAGTTGCTGCGGTGGCCTTCTTCGAGGCTCGAGTGCTGGTCCCAGCGGTCGCAGCCCTTACGGTAGGGCGGGAGCAGTTCGACGAAGCGGACACCGCGCTCCACCAGCCGCCGCGCCAGCAGACACTGGCGGCCGAAGTCTCCGGTCTCCTTGTCATCAATGCCGTAGAGATCGATCGTGGCCTTCGATTCGCCCGTCAGGTCGAGCAGGTCGGGCACTTCCTTCTGCATCCGGAATGCGAGCTCGTAGTTGCGGATGGTCGCTTCCACCTCGGGCGACTGAGCGAACCGCTCGAGAACTCCCTGGTTCAGGCGCTTCAGCAAGCCGAGCTTCGCCTGCTGGTGTTCGGGCATCTTCTCACGCGGCTCCAGGTCCGCCACCGGGTTCCTGCCTTTGCGAAATAGCGTCCCCTGATACGTTGCGGGGAGGAAGCCGCTTCCGAACAGGTCCATGCCGCCGGGCGGAATCAGGCCGCTCTCCAGCACCAGGAACGCAGGCAGATTCTGGCACTCCGTGCCCAGGCCGTACGCCGTCCATGCGCCCATGCTTGGACGGCCCTGGAAGCCGGAGCCCGAGTGGATGAAGTAGTTGGCGGAGGTGTGTTCGGAGTGGTCCGAGACCATCGAACGGATGATGCACAGGTCGTCCACGCAGGTGGCGACGTGCGGAAACAGCTCGCTGACCCAGGCGCCGGACTGGCCGTGCTGTTTGAAGGCGAAGGGCGAGCCGAGCAGCCGGTCGCTGATGTTGAAAACGGTGGTGGGCGGCTTGATCGGAATGGGCTGGCCATGGTCTTCGATCAGGCGCGGCTTGGGGTCGAACGTATCCATCTGCGAGGGGCCGCCATCCATAAAGAGGAAGATGACTGACTTCGCTTTCGCCCGAAAGTGCGGCGCTCGGGGCTTGAGCGGATCTTCGGCCGCGCGCGCCATCATCGCCGCGAAGGCGAGTCCGCCGAAGCCGTTTGCGCAACGGGCGAGCATCTCCCGGCGTGTAGTGCAGTGGATGCGGTGCGGCGTCTTCATGGGATGTAGATGAACTCGGGGCTGTTGAAGAGGACATGGGCGACGTCGGTGAGCGACTGCCCCTGCTTGACGAAGGCTTCGATCTCGGTGCGCTCGGGCGCCGATGGCGGGCGCGCGAAGGCTGTCTCATAGAGGAAGGCGACGGGGTCCGGGTTCGCTTCCGCGCGCGCGGCCCACTTCGCCGCCTGGTCGGCGACCAACTCGTTGTTCATCATCAGCAGCGCTTGCGAGGGCACCGTTGAACTGCCGCGCGCGCCGATGGTGGAGATGGGCGGCGGATAGTCGAAGGCGACGAGCAGCGGCGTCAGGAAGTTGCGCCGGACCTGGATATAGATGCTGCGGCGCCCGTTGCCGTCGAGCGGACCGGATTTCGGTTTGCCGCGGCCGTCCTGATAACTGCTGATGTGCGGCGGCACGCTGGGACCGAACAGTTCCCTCCGAAGCGAACCCGAGACGGCGAGCATGGCGTCGCGAATCGCTTCGCCCTCCAGGCGGCGCACGGGCATGTGATGGAGCAACCTGTTGGCGGGGTCTTTCGCCTGCGCCGCGGGCTCCGGGCGGCTGGACATCCGGTACGCGCCACTCAAAAGGATGAGGCGGTGCATCTTCTTCACCGACCAACCGCCTTCGACAAACTGCGTGGCGAGATAGTCGAGCAGCTCCGGGTGCGAGGGCCGGTCGCCGGTGGCGCCGAAGTTGTCGGCGGTGCGAACGAGGCCGTAGCCGAAATGATGCCGCCAGATGCGGTTGACCATTACGCGGGCGGTGAGCGGATTACTGCGACTCGCTATCCATTCGGCGATCTGCAGACGCCCGCTGCCTTTCTGGATTGGCCGCTGCTTCTCGCCGGCCACCACCTGCAAGAAGCGCCGCGGCACCGTCTCGCCCAGGTTGAGGTGGCTGCCGCGAACGTGGAGTTTCACGTCGTGAGGTTCAAAGTCCGAGGCGACGGTGGCGAAGGCGGACTCAGGGATCTTGGATTCGAGGGCGAGCCGCTCGGCGGACTCGGAGGGCGTTGTGCCGGGTGCGCCGAGAACCGCCGTTGGCGGCGGGTCTTTGAGGTGTGAGAACGCGATCTCCTCAACGAAGATGCTGCCCTCGCGGCTGTGGTCGACGATCTCGTAGTAGCAGTCGCGCTCGCGCTCGAAAGTCAGCCGCAGCGTTTGCCACTCGGCCGCCGCATCTCCTTTTGGAAACAGATGCTGGCCCTTGTAGCCGTCGCACACACTGGTGAAGCGGATGGGAGCGTTCTCCCTGAGCTGCGCCTCACCCTTGGTGCCACCGAGGCGAACGTGGAGGAACAGTTCCTTGCCGGTGCGAATGCGGGGCGAGGTCAACGTGCCGACGAACTTCTCAGAGCCGGCGGCGAGGGAGTCCGCCGCGCCGTTGCGGGGACCTTCGCCGAAGGCGATGCCGGAAGGAGTCCACGTGTCGAAGTCCCGCCCGTTAAATCGCGCGAAGACTTTGTCTTCGGGGCGGTAGCTGACGGCGGGCGGCGTGGGGCGCGCGGCCGCCGGCGGCAGAGCCCGCAACTTTTCACTGAGAGATCTTAGGAACTGCGACTGCGCTGCAGAATCGATGACGCGCTCGCGCATCCCCGTGCTGTGAAAGACGCCGGCGAGGGCGTAGTAATCGGCGGTCGGAATCGGGTCGAACTTGTGATCGTGGCAGCGGGCGCAGGCGACCGTCAGGCCCTGGAACGTCTTGCCGATGACGTCGATCTGGTTGTCGACATCGTCTGCGCGCGACTTCACCGAGTCCGTGGCGCTGTTCAGAACCTCGCCGAACCAGAACGCCGTGGTGCCGATCGGTGATTCTTCGTAGGCGCCGTCCGAGGTGAGGCGCGGCGAAGGCATAAGATCGCCGGCAATGTGCTCGCGCACGAACTGATCGTAAGGCAGGTCGAGGTTGAAGGCGCGAATGACGTAATCGCGGTAGCGCCACGGCGCCAGCTTGTCGTTGTCGTATTCATGGCCGTTCGTCTCCGCGTATCGGACGAGGTCGAGCCAGTGGCGGGCCCAACGCTCGCCGTAGTGCGGGGAAGCGAGCAGGCGGTCCACGACCTTAGCGAACGCGTCCGGTGAGGTGTCGTCGAGGAACGCGCGAACGTCTTCGGGCGACGGCGGCAGGCCGGTGAGGTCGAATGTCGCGCGGCGGATGAGGATTCGCTTGTCCGCAGGCGCGGCGGGCCGAAGACCGGCCTCCTCGAGCTTCTGGAGGAGGAAGGCATCGACCGGCGTTTGCACCCACCCGCGGTTCTTGACGGCCGGCGGCTGCGGGCTAGAGACCGGCTGGAACGCCCAGTGCTTGTTCGACCCGGCGGCCTGCGCGCGCGGGTAGGGCGCGCCCATTCGAATCCAGGCCGCGATATCGGCGACCTGGTCCGGAGGAAGCTTGCCCGACGGCGGCATCTTGACCGCGTACTGATAGGTGAGGACCTTGTAAAGCGTGCTCGCTTCGGGCTGCCCGGGGGCGAGAACACGTGCCATCCCATCACTCGAATCCACTCGCAAGCCCCCCATCGGCTGCGCGAGCGCCTTGCTGTGACAGGCGTAGCAGTTCTTCACGAGAACTGGCCGCACCCGTTTCTCAAAGAATTCCAGTTGTTCGGCGGCCGGCTCGGCGGGCGCGAGCGTCACGGCACAGAAAAGCCCCAGAACCCAGCGCGCGGACATTAGCAACAGACTATCGCAAAACTTCCCCGTTCACTCGTAGGAAGCGCCATTCACCGTCACCTTGGCGTCCGTTGCTTCCACCGCTACTTCCGCGGAGAACGGGTGGAGCACCTGTGCGCACATTTCGTTCGCATCGCGTACGGACCATGCTTCCAGCGCATACACGCCGCCTGGGGAAGCGGTCGAAGGCACGCGCAGGCGAAGCTTGTGGCACGGCGTGGGAAGAGAGCCTTTCACGGTGATGACCGTACGTCCGGAGGATGCGCGCCTCTCGACCGCCTCGATCGTGACTGACCCACGTTCCAACTTCTCGTCGCCGGACTGGGGTGCGTAGGGATTGGACATAGCTGCCTCCGCGCGGGTCGAGGGAACCGCGCCGGTTGGAGTCGGGGTGCGCCGCGCCTGCTCGCATGAGGCGGCGGCCAGCAGCGCCACCGCAATCACAGCGGTACGTATGCGGCGATAATCGAACGGGAGGGTTCCACTATGGCGCAGATTTCGGATGCCCGGCTCGCCAAGATGGAGCGCATCGCCACGCGCAATCCCGCTGCCCGGTTCCGCATTATCGTGTCGCTTCGCGACGCCGGTTCTCAGGACACTCCGCTCGATTCTGAATTTGACGTCGAGCATGACTCTGGTTCGATTGTCTCCGGTTCCGCTTCCTTGGCTGCCATCCGGCGCCTGCGTTCCCACGCGGACGTCGAGCTGGTGGAAGAGGATGGCGAGATGCACGCACTCTGAGGGACCAGGGGCCGGCGCTCCAAGCCGCCGGCCCTCTCGGTGTCCCCTCTACTTACGCGCCGGCCTTCAACTCCTTCAGCGCCATGGCGGGCGCGGGCACGAGCATGAGCGCGGCCTGATCCACGTCCAGCCGGCCGTAGCCGTAGTTCGGATCCCAGTTGGGCGGTCCCAGGTTGTCCGCGGTGAACGCCAGCAGGTTCCAGATCTGAACATTGGTGGCAAAGCGATGCGCGCCCCAGACAACGGCCGCGCCGCCCGCCACGTGGGGGCAGGCCATGCTGGTGCCGCTCTTTGTTCCGTAACCGCCGCCGGGCACCGTGGAAAGCACGTTAACGCCCGGTGCGCAAATCTCCACCTCCGGCCCCCGGCTGCTGAAGGGCGCAATGACGTTCGCGTTGTCGATCGCCGACACCGCAATGACGTTCTTGTATTTTCCCGGAACATTCACCGTGTTATTCCCGGGGCCGCTGTTGCCTGCGGCTGCGATGAGGAGCAGGCCTTTATTGAAGGCCGTGTTGCACATGGTCTCGAGCGCCGCCGGCGCTCCCGAGCCGCCCAGGCTCATGCTGATGATCTTGATGCCGTTATTAATGCACCAGTTGATCCCGGCGATGAGCCAGCTCCAATTCCCTGAGCCGTTGTTGGCGAGTACTTTCACGGCATAGAGCCACGCCGCCGGCGCCACGCCTACCACTCCGACTCCATTCATGGCCGCGGCGATCGTCCCCGCGCAGTGCGTCCCGTGGCCGTTGCCATCGGCCGGCGTCTCGCCGGGCACAAAGCTGACCGCGCCCTTTACGTTCGCCGCCAGGTCCGGGTGTCCCGCGTCAATGCCGGTATCAAGAACCGCGACGCGAATCCCCTTGCCGCGCGACGAATCCCACGCCGCGGGCGCCTTCACCTGGCTGATGCCGGCAGGTACCGTCTCGGCCAACGGCGACGGCTGTCCCTCAAACACGAGCGATGCTGTCGACAGGGCATAGCAGAGCCCGTCTTCCTCCACCATCGCCACATCGGGGTTCTTCTTCAGATTGGAGACCTCCGCCTCCGTCAACGACGCCGTCACGATCGGTGCCTCATAGAGGTTCACGTCGAATCCGATCAGGTCCTGGCCCACGCCCGACACCGGTCCCACACCCGGCGCGACTTCCGCCGAGTTCAGAAACCGTACGTTGGTCGAGATCGCCTCTCGAACTACGTCCACCTTGTCCCGCTGCTGGTCAGCCCGCTTGTCTTTTGGCTTGAACGTGATGATCACGGATCGGCGGGCTCCAGAGTTATCGCTGCTCTTCGCTGCCATTTCTTTCTCCTTGAAGGCAATCGTCATCCGGCGCGCAGCGTTGTACCGCTCTCCTCCACTACGCGCTTCGGTGGCTGGCTGCCGACACCGCGGGCTCACGCGCCGCATATACCGGGGCGTCGGACAGACGTACTCGCCCGAAAGGAGTGGAGGTCCTTCCCGGCAACTCTTCACAGTTCGTATACGGACGAGAAATGGGCGGAACGCGCCCTCATCCCTGTCCCTGCGCGTGGGCCTGCGAATGCGATCGGCGGGCCGGAGTCCTCCTCCCGGGCTCGGACCCGCGCTTAGTGTGCGAACTTACTTACGCCCTACTAAGTGCCAAGTTAGGCTTGGATCACCAGAAAATGCATCCTGATGATGAACCCGGAAAAATCGGGTGTCAAGGGGTTCTAGTAGCTTGTAGGTAAGTTGGATCTATCGGTCGGCCGTTTTACGAATCCGGTAGAGATGCCCCGCAGATCGGACAAAGATCGAATCGCCCGCCATCGCCAGAGAGGCGTACACCGCTTCGCCCAAAGCGTTCTTTCCGAGCACTTCAAACTCCGGGCCGGCTTTCACCACGTACGTGTCGCCATCGTTGCTGGTAATCAGAATCTTGCCGTCAAACGCTACGGGCGACGCCGTGAATTGGCCTGGGGCGGGGAATCGCTTGGACTCGTACTTCGGCTCGCCTGTTCTTGCGTCGAGGCAAGTAAACAGTCCGGCGCCGGTCATCAGATAGATGTAATCGCCATAGATCAGCGGGGAGGGAAGATAGCCTGTACCTTTGGCGTACCGCCATGCCACTCGCTCTTCGCCCGTCCTCGGTTGTAAGCGAATGGCCATGGTCTTCTTGTTGGGATAGCCGCTGGAGACGTACACCATGCCATGACCGGCGACAGGCGTGTGGACCACATTGTTTTCGAGTCCCTCCGCGCGCCAGAGTTCCTTGCCGGTGCGCGGGTGGTAGGCGGTCACGTCTTCACTCGACGGGACGATCAGTTGCGGGCCGGGAACAAGAAGCGGCGTGGTCCACGTGAGGCCGTTGGTGCGTTTCGTTCGCCAAACCTCTTTTCCGGTCTTTGTAGAAACTGCGGCCAGGAACGAGTTCTCACCGCCGTCCTGGTCGCAGAGCAAGAGAGCCAGGTCTTCAAAAAGCACCGGTGACACGCCGGTTCCCACTCCAAGCGTGGCGATGCCCCCCAGGTTCGCCGACCAGAGCAGCTTGCCGGTGAAGTCGTACTTGTAGAGCCCCTGTGATTCGAACCAGACGTACAGGTGCTTGCCATCGGTCACGGGCGTCGGCGAGGCGTACGTATTAAACTTGTGGATGTCGTCGTACACCTTGCCTTCGTAGGCTGTCCGCTCCCACAGTAGCTTTCCGGTAGACACATCGAAGGCGAGGACCTTGAGAGTGTGCTTCCGGTTGCCGCTAACGCTATCGGGGTGAACGAACGGCTCGTTGTTGATCTTGTGCTTCACCGGACCGGCTCCGGGAATCACCTCGCCTTCAATGTCACTCGTCAGAAAGACGCGGTCCTTCCATATCACTGGAGAGGAATGTCCACGGCCCGGGACGGGGGCTTTCCATGCGAGGTTGTTTTCGGGCGACCACTCGACGGGAAGTCCCTTCAGCGGAGAGGTGCCGTCCCCCAGAGGCCCCCGCCAGCCCGGCCACACATCGGGGAGCGGCTCAGCCGAGAGCGTGAGCAGGGCGGCGGCCGTGGCGGCCGCGAAGCAGAATCGTTTCATTTCAATCCTTCGGTGCGGACCGCGGCCGGCGCCACTGCGGGAAGTCCGTTCTCCGGGGCATCCAGATAGAACAGCGCCACGGCCGACCAGTCGTCGCGCCGGTAGACGTTGACCCAGGACTCGGGCGGTGATTGATGCTGGCGAAGATCGACGCCGCTCTCCAACAGGTGAACCAGCTTGCCGCCCACGTCGATTGTTACCGGCGTCACGGGCACGCCCTTGTCGAGCATCGCTATCACTCTGTCCTTACGGTCCCCGCCCATCACTTGAATCGTCGCCCGCAGATCCTTGTCGAAGTATACGGGGTCCGGCACGTGATATCGGTAAAAGGTGTACTGGCCCGCCTTCTCGTCGGCCACCAGGCAGCCCTGGAAGCGGTTCGCGTAGACGCCTTGGCCCCAGCCTGTTCCGATATAGTCTTCGGTTCCGGTGCCCACGATTGTCGGCAGGCCGCTGTCGCCGTCCACCCAAATCTTGACCTCGCCCTCACCCCACCAGCCGGTGTTGTCGGGATGCGTGATGACGCCGAAATGGGCGCCCAGGAACCGGCCCGCGCCGCTCACCTTGGGCAGAAACTCGAAGTCCTCGCCCGGCTTGTTCCATCGGCTGCGCCGCCAGATGGCGTGAAAGTAGAGAGCGTCGGGGTCAGGCTCCGGTGTCAACAGGAAATCGATGTCATAGAAAAGGTACGGCAGAGGCCGGGTGCTTTCGTTGCGTAGCGTCACGCGTGCGCCCCGGCGGAAGGGCATCGGGATATACAGGTTGAAGGAGCGGCCCTCGGGGTTTGAGAACAGCTCGTTCTCGAAGCGGACTGCGCGCCCGAGTATCGCGCCGAAGAAATCGCCCACGGGAACGGCCACGGCGGGTGTCTTGGCGCCGTCCCAATACATCTCGAGCAGCAGCGACCGCAGCATCTCCGGGTCACGCTGCTGGATGGTGAACCACATGCGGCGGATCTCCCCGGAGCCCTCTATGTCGAGGAGGGTCTTCGTTTCGCCAGGCGCGATGGCCTCAAAAGGCCTGCCCTTCGCGCCCTTGTTCTCCGCGCCGCCGGCTCCTTTGCCGGCCTTGCGGTTTTCAAACGTCGCCCAGCGCGTGGAGACGCCAGGCCGCTTACGGGCAAGGTCGGAGGACTGGGCGCAGACGAGGGAGGCAAAGGCGATAAACAGCAGCGTCTTCATGGAAGACGATGCTATCTCATGTGGCGGGAGAGGCCGGTCTACTGAGCGTAAATAGCTTTTTCGATGGCCGCGAGCATCGTGCGAACGCTGCCGGCTTCCGGCAGTTCAGCGTTGATCTCGAGCATCGAGCGGAAGTGTTTGCGGGCGGCGGGGAGGAGGGAACGATCGTCGGTTTCGTTTGCCTGCTGGGTGTAGGCAAGGCCCAGCTGATAGTGGAGGAAGGGGTCGCCCGGGTCATAGACCAGGGCTTTCTGACAGTGGCCGATGGCGATGTTGAAGCGGTTCTGCTTCCGCTCCGTTTCGCAAAGGCCGAAGTAGGCCATGCTGCGCAGCTCGCGCCAGATATCGGTCTGCGCCGCGCGCTTCTTCTTTCCGACGCCGGACAGGAAGCCGAGCACATAGTAGTTGAGCTTGCCGGCCATCTTGCTGTCGAAGTCGCTCAGGCGCAGGTACTCCTGATACTCAGCGCCGGCGTCACTCCACTTCTTCGTCATGCGGAGGTTTTCCGCGAGCCAGAAGTGCGCTTCAGCATTTTCGGGCACCAGTTTGATGGCGGCGCGCGCCGCCAATATGCCGTCCTCATAGAGGTCCTTCCGGCGCAGCGCCTGGCTCAACAGGTAAAACGCCTGCGCATTCTTCTTGTCGCGCTGCGTCACGGCGTTCAACTGCCGGATCGATTCGTCCAGGTCGCCGATGTCGAGGAGCATGCCGCCGTAGCTGGCGCGCGCCTCCAGGTAGTCCGGGTCGATCTCAATGGCCTTCGTGTAGGCTGCCTTCGCCGCCTCGTAGTTGAACTGCGCATGATGCGAACGACCCAAGTACAGCGCCGCCTGGCTGTACTTGGGATCGACGCTGAGCGCCTTCGCAAACTCGTCGGCCGCTTTCTTATAGTTGTCGCCGCCGGATTTGTTGTAGTGGTCCAGGCCGCGGTCGAAGTGCTCCACGGCGGCGCGCGGCCGCCGCCGGGGAATGACGATCTTGAACGAAACCGTGCTCTCCTGGCCCGGGTAGACCATCTCCTCACGCGGACCGTCAGGCTCGAAGCCCATCTTCACCGCCTTCACCGTAATGGCGCCCGGGGCCAGGCCCGGTAGCCGCAGCGGCGAGCCCTTGTTGACCACGCCCACGGACTTGCCGTTCACGAAGACCTCGACGCCGTCCTGGTTCACCTCCACGATCAGCGTCCCGAACTTCGGCGGAGGAGGCGCTTCCGGGCTGCGGCCGGAGGGAATGTAGGCGAGCAGCATCTCAGAGTCAAAGCTGCCCCGGTCCGAAGTCGGATTCTGGCGCCCGGCAGTCGCCTCGCGCACATTGGTGCGCACGTATTCGGCCAGCTCATCCGCGGTCACAATGCCGTCCTGCGAGGTATCCGCCGCGCCCTCCATGCCCTTCACCACGTAATAGGTGAAGATGCCGTGGCCCCCGCCCCATTCCGAGCTCTCGAACGACTGTTCGCGGTCGCGGCTGGCCGTCAGCGAGAAGAGGCTTTTGTTGAGGTCGAGCAGGCTCTTGTTCAGCTGTGCGCGGTCGGACTCCGGAGTGATCGCGCCACTATGGCAGGAGTCGGTGAGGAGCACCTTCCACTTGCCTTTGATCTTGCCGCCGATCGCGCTGCCCAGCGCGTCCATCGGGTAAGCGGTCGACTCCAGCTTGTTCAAGTCGACGTCGTACGGCGCCAGGTAGCCTTTGCCGTCCTTCACGAAGCCGTGGCCGGCAAAGTAGATCAGCACCCGGTCGTCGTCTTGCGCCACGGAAGGCAGCCACTGCTCGAGCGAGGCGCGGATGTTCGCGAGCGTCGCATTGGCGCCCACGAACCGCTTGACGTTCTCCGCCCGGAAGTTGCCGCCCTCCGGGCTGATGAGGATCGAGTAAACCGCCTCCGCATCGCGCTCCGGGAACTGCAGATGGTGTTTTGCCTCGAGGTTCTTGTAGGCCCCGACGCCCACCACCAGGGCATAACTGCGCGGGATGACGGGCGTGCGCGCTTCCTTCACGAACTCGCGCTCGGGCGGCCGGACGCTGGCCGCGCCCGGGCCTCCGGGAGTCGTCGATTCGAATTTGAGGTCGCGTTCCTTCTTCGTGGTCTGCGCGGCGCAGGCCACGGCGAGCAAAACGAGGATCGGTGTCAGCCGCATAGGGTACCTCACCTGTGAGCCAGCCGGTACTCATAGATTACCGGTCCGTCGAGCGGCGCCGGCGAAGAGACCACCGCCTTGTTCGGTTCCCGAATGAAGACCAGTTCGCGCGCGGTCAAATTCGGAACGGGCTTTAGATTCTCAGGAAGCTGCTCGGCGGTCTTCACCTGCTTTACGCCGGCGTTCGAGTCCACGCACTCGCCGCGCGCCCGAAAAATGGTGTCATCGCAGCGGGGCCGCAGTGAGGAGAGAGCCTTGGTCACGTTCTTCGGCGGCGGCGGGAGAGGCACGTAACCGGATCGCTTTGATCCGTCCTCCGCCCGCAGCTCCGAAGGGCTGATCAGCCAGTACATGACGTCGAAGCCTTCCGGTCCGCTGACCTTGAAAGCGCCCTCGTTGCCGGGCACCACGTAGTCGCGCCCGCCGTCGATGCGGTTCGACTCGCCCGACTCTTTCGTCGGATAGAGCAGCAGATACTCGCCCGACGTGCCGTGGTTCATCACGTAGAGGAAGCCGGGGAAGTTGGTCTTGAAGCGGAAGCGCAACTGGTCGCCGGAGGCGAAGACGCTCGAAGGATCGACGGCCTTCCAAACGCCTGCTTCCCGGCGCTCCACCCGCAGTTCCATGCGGTTCGGGCCGGCGGACATCGGGCGGCTCTGGGCGGAGGCGGAGTCAACCGCAACGATCGCACCCAGAGCGATCAACAGGTGGCGGGTCATGGTGCTCACCGGTGTTGCAACTTGAGATCCACAACCAGCCGGGACTGCGGGCTGCCACTCGGATCGACCACGTAATTCGCCTTCTCTTTGCGTGCGCCGGCATTGGTGTCGCTGACCTTTTCGAAGACCAGGTCGCGCGCCACCAGACGCTCCCGAACGCGCTGGATGAGCGAGTCGTCAACCGTGTTCTTCGCCAGCATCACCTGCTTCGGCTCTTCCTTCCGAGGGCTGCCGCCGCCGGTCGCTAGGTGCGTAATGAGCTGGTCGAAGTCGGGCTCAGGCTGGCGCGAGAGCACCACAAACAACTGCTCGTCGCCCGCCTGCTCGTCGAAGATGAAGCGCGTGCTGCGGGGGATCATGTAGCTCTTGCCGCGCTCGACGCGGTTGTCCGTCTCGTTGATCTCCACCGCTGGAAATAGGATCTTCCAGTTGCCGCTGGAGCCGCGCATGACTACATAAAGGTAGCCCGCGTCGTTGGTCTGCACGGCGAGACGGACCCGGTCGCCGGCGCGAAAGACCATATCGGTATCCACTTCGACGTCGCCGTCATCCCCGGCATACTTAAGGACGCTGTAGCGCAGGCCGAGCGGAGCCAGGTTGGTCTGGCTGGCGGGAATCACCGGTACTTGGGAGGCCGCACTCTCGCCCGACGGCGCGGTCTCGGTAGGCCTCCCCTGCCGGCGAGCTACTTCGGTCTGTACCGGCTTGGCCGCCTGGGCAGCCGGTTTAGCGGTCGCAGGTTTGGACGCCGCCGCGGATTTGGGAGCGGAAATGGGTTGATAGAACAGCTCTCGGGCAGTCAACTGTCTTTGTTGTTGACACCACGCCGTGGACACCACGGCTGAAAGAACAATGGAAACCACTAATGTTTTCATAGGCGCCATCCGAGTACCCAGGGTGTTAGCTAGTGTACCAGCAAAAGCTATGCAAACCAGATACCTAACGGCGTTGTTGAGGGTATAATCGAAATCCATAGATAGGGAGGATCGGAATGGCTATTCGGGGGATAGGTGCTACCACGAGGGCCCTGCTGGCAGTGACTTTGGCCTACTTGGTCGCACTCCAGCCCGCGTGGGCGCAGCAGGTGGAGGTACAGCAGAGGCCCGGGGCGGGGAAGCTGAACATCATTGTGATTGAGGGTGACGGCGCGACGAATAACGTTCGTCAGAGAGTCGCCCGTGAACCGATCGTACAGGTGGAAGACGAGAACAAGAAGCCGGTGGCCGGCGCCGCTGTTACGTTCATCCTCCCCAATCAGGGAGCAGGCGGGTCTTTTGCGAACGGGGCTCGTTCTTTAACAGTGCTGACGGACAACCAGGGGCGGGCCGTCGCAAGGGGCTTGCAGACAAACACGCAGCCGGGCAATTGGACAATGCGCGTCTCAGCCTCCTTTGGGGGTGCGACGGCGAGCACCGGCATTGCGATCACAAATGCCGCCATCGCCGGCGCGGCTGTAGGTGCGGGTATCTCCACCAAGCTGCTGGTGCTGCTGATCGTTGGCGGCGCCGCTGCCGCCGGCGGTACGGTGGCAGCCACTCGCAACGGCGGCAGCAGCAACACGTCACCCACGCCACCCGCAACCACGGTTTCCCCGGGCTCCCCGAGCGTGGGACCGCCGCGTTAACCCGCCGATGGAGGAGAGGGCAGCGATGAAACACAGATTATTGATTCTGGCGTTGGCGCCCGTGGCCGCATTCGCACAGCTGTCGCTGTCAGGTCCGGTGCTGGGGTACGTGTTCGACGAGAAGGCCCAGGCTGTGCGTGTGCTCGACGGCGTGCCGGGAGCTTCCCGGCCCGGAAGGTTGTTGGCAGCGGGGCTCAAGAGCGCGGCTATCGCTTCTTCGCGTGGCTTTGCCCTGGCGCTGACCGCGGATGACCAGACACCCGTCCTGGTGACGCTCGAAACGGCTGAGGTCCGCCGCTTCGACGAGTGGAAATCCGGAGCGGCCGGGCTAGTGCTCAGCCCCTCAGCCTCGTCCGCGATCCTGCTTTATGCCGGCAAGGGTGTGGTTGTGTCCGGCCTGCCCGCTGAGCCCAAGGTGGAGCGGGAGATCGACCTGCCCGCCGAAACCGCCGCGCTCGCGATCAGCGACGACGCCGGGCGCGTGTTGGTTGCCGAGCGCGACGCGAGTCTGGTTGCATACGAGGGAGGCGATCCTCAGCCGGTTGGCGGCCTGGAGAAAATCAGTGCGCTCGCGTTTCTCCGCGGCTCTCGCGAGGCCGTCGCCGCCAGCGTTGCGCTCCAGGAAATCTACTACCTCCGCGAGGACGGCCACCTCATCCTCTCAGCGGCTGCCGACGGACTGGGAGAGACTGTGGCGGTAGCCGCTTCGCCGGACCGGAAACGCGCCTTTGCCGCCCTGGCGTCCGGTTCCATCGCTGCCTTTGAGCTGGCCGGCGGGACGCCGGTCCTCACCTCTTGCTACTGCAAGCCGGTAGCCCTGGACCCGATGTCCGCTTCGGGAGTGTTTCGTTTGACGCCGTTCACCGACCTTCCAATGATGCTTTTCGATGCGTCGGGGAGCGAGGCACAGGTTCTCTTCGTGCCGCCGGCCATCGAGGAGGAACAGTAGATGAAACGATTTGCCGCGCTAGCCCTCCTTTCGCCGGCGGTTCTGCTGGCGCAGACGGTCACGCTCACTCCGAATCCGCTGGCTCCCACTACCGCAACGGTGAGTACCGTTCGCACGGTGACCGTGCCTGAGGGTGCGGGGCTCCTGAGCCCCACCATCACCTCTGTTGTCGTGGTTCCTTCGCTCGCGCCCGCTCCTAATGGAACGTCGGCTGCGATTACGAACGTGGCCACCGCCGGTGCGGACCTTGTCCTCACGCTGGGCTTGAGCTTTCCCAGTGGCACGACGTACCGCATCAACTTCCAGTTCTCCACCGCCGGTGCCGGTACGCTCACGGGCAGCGTCGACATCCAAGTAGCCGCCCCGCCGTTGATCTCAACTACGCCCATGCCGAATGGCCAGGTGGGGGTAACTTATGTGGCGACAACGGTTACCATCAGCAACGGCTTGCAGCCGTTCACCATCGGCACAAGCGGCAACTTCCCTCCCGGGCTAACACTCACGCCCTCCACCAACAGTTTCACGGTCAGCGGCACGCCGACCACCCCCGGAACCTATACGTGGTCCGCCGTCGTTACCGATGCCTCTGGCGTACAGCGAACCCGGTCTTACACGGTCGTGATTGCCGCGGCGCCACTCGCCGTCTCCACAACGTCGCTCCCGGCCGGCGTCTTCAATACCGCCTATGGGCCGGTGAATCTCGCCGCCACCGGCGGCGTGGCGCCTTACACCTGGAGCATTGATCCGGGCCCAACGCTTCACAACGGCCTCACACTCAGCAGCGGCGGCGCCATCAGCGGGACACCCCTTCAGGCAGGCTCGCGCGCCATCACATTCCGCGTGACGGACAGCCAGCAGACGCCGGCCACCGCAACCGCTACACTTACGCTGAACGTCACCGCTCCCACCCTTTCGGTGAATGCTGTGACGCTTCCCACCGGCACACGCACGGTCGCCTACAATGCGACGTTTACGGCCACGGGCGGCGTGCCGGGCTACACGTTCGCGGTCACACAGGGCGCCTTGCCTCCCGGGCTGACACTGGCCTCTGGCGGCGCGCTGACCGGAACCCCAACTCAGACGGGCACCTTCAACTTCACCGTTCAGGCGACGGATACCCAGCCGGTGAGCGCCCAGCGCGTTTTCAGTATCACCGTCATCGATCCACCCCAGATCACGTCCCCGGCGAACCTGCCCGCCGGCGTGCAGAACTCCTCGTACTACTTCGCCTTCTCCGCTACCGGCGGACAGGCGCCGTACACCTGGGAACGGGTGGGCGAGGGCCCGTTACCCGCTGGGCTCACGCTGGGTTCGAACGGCCAGCTGACGGGAACGCCCACCACGCAGCAGACCAGGACCTTCATGGTCCGGGTGACCGACGCGTTGAACAACACGGCAGAGGCGCCATTTACCCTGGTGATCGGGCCCGCCCTCCAGATTGTTACAGCCGCGCTACCCAACGGCGCCGTAGGCGCACCCTACAACTTGCAGTTGTTGGCCAGCGGAGGCGTCCCGCCCTACTACTGGTCTCTCCTTCAGCAAGGCGAGGTGCAACCGAGTGTGGCGCCGGGGCTCACGCTCTCCGAGTCCGGTCTCATCTCCGGGACCCCCTTGGTGGCGGGGACTACGACGTTTACGGTGCTCGTCTACGACGACAGAGAGACCAGCCGGCAGCGTACCTTCACGCTAACCATCGGCTCCTCGCTCGCCATCACGTCCACCACGCTGCCCGCAGGCACGCGCGGCACTCCCTACTCGGCGAACCTCACCGGAAGCGGCGGCACGCAGCCGTACAACTGGGCTCTGGTTGGAGGAGGCCTCCCGCCGGGTCTCTCGCTCAGCTCGGCCGGTGCGGTTACCGGTACCC
Source organism: Bryobacteraceae bacterium (assembly GCA_033763935.1). Taxonomy (GTDB): domain Bacteria; phylum Acidobacteriota; class Terriglobia; order Bryobacterales; family Bryobacteraceae; genus DALYJJ01. The sequence goes on along the minus strand of JANRJO010000024.1, from coordinate 1,369 downwards.
CGACGGACTCCGGGAACTTCACCTTCAACGTCCGCCTTTCCGATCCGAACGGCTCCGTCACGGGCCAGGTATCCATCAGCATCGGCGATGCCCCCATCTCGATTGCGGCGTCCAATCTGCCGGCGGGCCGCGTGGGCCGCAGTTACTCCGGAGCCATTCGGCTGGAGGGCGGCGGCGTGGCGATCTTCGATTTGACCGGCGGCTCGCTGCCGCCCGGCTTGTCGCTGCTGCCGGACGGCAACATCACGGGTACCCCCACCTCCGCGGGCACTTTCAACTTCAGTGTGCGCGCCGGGTCGGGAACGGCCTCTGATTCGCGCAGCTTCTCCATCCAAATCCTTCCGCCCCCGCCGTCGGTCACTACCGATTCGCTGCCCGAAGGCACCGTCAACACCCCGTACACGGGCTCGGTTGGCTTCACGGGAGGTGTCGCGCCGGTGCGGTTGTCGGCCACCGGGCTGCCTGCCGGGTTGACCATGTCGGAAGGCGGCAGCATTACCGGCACGCCAACCGAGGAGGGCCAGTTCCAGGTAGCCGTGACGGCCACGGACTCGACCAACGAGAGTTCCACCCGTAACGTCCTTCTGCGAATTCGAACACCTCTCGTGGATGGCCTTACTTTGGTCGACGGCGTGGTTGGCCGCTCCTATGTGGCTGCTCTAGTGGTCAGCGGGGGAGCACCGCCGTATACGTTCGCGCTGATTGGCGGCTTGCCCCCCGGACTCACGCTTGAGTCCACCGGGAGGATCACCGGTACTCCGACCGCGGAGGGAACGTTCCGCGTTGAGTTCCGCGTGACTGATTCCGGCAATCGGGTGATCACTTCGACCACAGATCTGCGCGTCCGTCCGGAACTCGCCATCGCCGCTCCAGGCATCGTCAACAATGAAGTTCCCCCGGGTCTCCGCGGCGGCACATTCAATTTTGCCTTCGAGGCCACCGGTGGCCTGCCGCCCTACGCCTGGTCGATGGAAGGTGCGCCGGCCGGACTGGTCATCGATCCCGTGACCGGCCGTGTGACCGGCTCCCCGACCCGCGCCGGTACGTTCAACATCACCATCACCCTGGTCGACAACGGCGGGCGTACCTCTCGCACGTATCGCCTGGTTGTCGAATCGGATCTCGCGCTGCCGGCTCAGACACTGCCCGACGGCGTCCTCGGGACTGCCTACTCGGCCACGTTGAATCGTACGGGCGGCAATCCGCCATACACCTTCAGCATTGAGACCGGGTCGCTGCCAACGGGCATCTCGCTCACTCCCGAGGGCAACCTGACCGGCACGCCAACGCAGTCCGGCACCTTCAACTTCACGGCTCGGGTGGACGATGGCGATTCGGCCGCCGCCTCCCGCCTCTACGCACTGACCAT
>JANRJO010000019.1:0-59524 GCA_033763935.1 Bryobacteraceae bacterium | reverse complement strand
GGGGGGGGGGGGGGGGGGGGGTGTAGCCGAGGAGCCGGGAGGCCCAGGGGATGAAGTACTTCCAGTTGGGACCGTCGGTGTGGCCGCCGTCGTGCTGGCGCCAGGCGAGGTGGCCGTTGAGCAGGCTGACATTGACGGGGGGCATCTTGGCGGAGCGGTAGTCTTCGGTGACCCCGAGGTCGCGAGCGCCGGTGAGGCGGAAGGCGGGGCCGGCGGCGACGGCGGCCATGAAGCTACCCTGCTGATCGAGCCAAAGGGCGTCGCCTTTCTCCGGGATACCGTAGCTGATGAAGGTGGGGCGGGGGGCGCAGAGGGCGATTAATTGGTGGGAGTCGACGGGAATATCGGAGGCATTTTTGCTGCCAAAGGAGGAATCCTGGGCGCCATATTTCAGGAAATTACCCGCCATCCAATGATATTGGCCGGAGCCGGTGAGGTTTTCGACGGCCTCGCCGAAGTGGCGGCGGTGGGGCTTGGCGCCGCCTTCGCCGGAGGAGCCGACGAGGACGACGGCGAAGCGGGGGTCGAAGGCCATTGTGACGAGAGCGGCTTTGCCGTAGCGGGAGACGCCTTCGATGCCGACGCGCTTGGCGTCAATGGAGGGGTCGGACTCGAAGAGGTCGAGGGCACGGGAAGCGCCCCAGGCCCAGGCGCGGAGGGCGCCCCAATCTTCGGGCTTGCGGCGCTGGCCCTTGTTGGCGAGGCCGATAATGCCCTTGGTAAGGCCGGCGCCGTTGTCGGCCTGAATGCTGTTGGGGTTGAGGAGGGCGTAGCCCCAGCCGGCGGCGATGAGTTGGAGGGTGGAGGGCGGGTCAGTAGCGGCGAGGGCGGCGAAGCGGGCGAAGGCGGGCGGGATTGGGGCGTTGGGGAGGGCGGCGCGGCCGAACTGGATCATGACGGGGACGGGCTTCGCGGCCCAGGCGGGAGTGACGACGACCATCTGGATTTCGACGGTGATCTCGGGGTGGGCGGAGTTATCGGCGCGGCCGACGTACTCGCGGGCCAGGACGGGGTAGGGGCCGAGGTTGTCCTTGACGGTGTTGGTGACGGTCCAGGTGATCTTCGGTACGTTCGGCGGGACGCGGCCGTGGACTTCGCGTTCAAAGTCCTCGAGGATTTCCGGGCGGCGGAGCTTCCACCATTGCTCGGCGGTGGCGACGGCGCCGCCGTTCTTAAGTTTGAGGAGTTCGGGGTAGTCGGGGTAGGGGTTTGCTTTGGATTCGTCGTAGTTGGCAGAGTTGGGGGCCTGGGGGTTGCCGGAGTAGCCGGGGCGGAGGGTTCTGATGCCGAGCTGGTCGAGCATATGGCGGTGATCCTCGGCGACGGCCTTGGGGTCGGGCGGGGTGAACTGGGCAAGCGCGGTGGATGCGACGAGGAGGAGGGCGAGCCGGCAGGTCATGGCGATGTTTCTTACTCTACTGTTTTCCGCGGAAGTGGGAGCGGCTATAATTTTTGCGAATCAGGGAGGCGCCGCATGCCGGACTACTCGAAGTATGCCAAGTACAAGGTGTTCGAAACGGAGAACGAAGTCATCGTCAAAGTGACTTTCACAAAAGGATCGCTTCAGGTGCCGGAGGACTACCAGTCGATGAAGGGGATCTGCGCCGGGCAATCGGCGCTCTGGTGTCTGCACATCCTCGAGAAGCGGGAGTGCCCGAAGCCGAGTTACCTGCGAGCCGCGGCATTGCAGTCGACCTATCAGGGAGTAGGGCATGCGGAGGGGCGCGGCGATGACGGTCTGATGGAGTGGGCAGGACTGACGTGCCTGGGCACACTGAAGAAAGCCGCGTGGGAGGTGGTGTTGGAGATGCGGTTTAACGAGGGCGTGTACCTGATTGGCGCGCCGGGGCACTGGATGGCGGCGGCGACGAACTCGGGGAAGGGGGAGTTCAAGTACTTCAATCCGGATGCGGGGATGTTCTCGGGCATGGACGGACCGGGGTTTGAACAGATTCTGCTGGAGGGCAGGCAGACCGGACGGACCTGGGTGGTTTACAAGGTGGGGCTGGCGTAGGACCGGGTGACGAGGTACGGAGGGCACGATCCCGCCCGGGGCGGTGGAAGCGACGGAGGTGGTCCTACGCAGGGCGCGGTCGGCGGCCGCATCGTGAAGTGGAGCACGGGCTTCGAGCCGCAGTATGCGGAGCTTGTTTTCGGGGTGTTCCAGCGGCTGGAAGGCGAGCGCGAGTCGGGGTCGGGGCTGGGACTGCCGATCTGCCGGAAGATCGTCGAACGCTTTGGGGGGCGCATCTGGGCGACGGCGACACCGGGCGAGGGCGCCGTGTTTACGTTCACGCTGCCTGTGGAGGCGGACTAGCGGCGGCGGGCGACGGGCAGGCAGATGTCGGTCACATTGATTTGGACGCTGGCATTCACGCGCGCGGTCTGGTAGATCTCCATCGCCGGCAGGCCGATCAAGCGGTGCTTGGGCAACTGAGTGACGCGCGGGAAGAGAGCAGCGTACGCCGCGGGCAGGGTGCCGAACGGGCCGGCATGCGTGGTGACGGCGAACTCGCCGCCTTCGAACACCTGGTGCGCCACAGGGCCTTCTGAAGGAAAGGGTTCGGGCACGATGAGCGCCGCGTCGGACCGGAGGTGTTCGGGGCGGGTGGCGCCGGGGGCGTCGTGGCCGATCCCCATCCAGACGCGGGGTCCGGTGAGGCCGTGACTGGTCGCCCAGTGTTCGAGGGTATCGAACAGGCTGTCGGGCACTTCTTCGTAGGGACCGACATGGCGCACGAAGGCCAGGTGAGCGCGGTGGAGCCGCCGGATCTTCGTTTCCGAGAGGGAGTAGGCGGCATCGAGCGGTTCGGGGGCGGGATCGGGGCGCTGCTGCGCTCGCGTGCGCACCCAGTCGCGGTACCTGGCGGGCGGCATTCCGAAGCGGCGGCGAAAGGCCCGGGTGAAGGTCTCGTGATTCTGGAAGCCGCAGTCGAGTGCAATGTCGAGCAGCGTCTCGTCATGAATCAAGAGCCGGAACGCGGCGCGCTCCAGGCGGAGGCGGGCAACGTAGTGCTTCGGCGTCTCGCCGATGATCTTTTGGAACGAGCGCTGGAAGTGCGCGGGCGACAGCGAGGCTTGCGCGCTGAGGACGGCGAGACTCAGGTCCTCATCGAGATGAGCCTGGATGTAGACAAGAAGCAAAGGGGTCATGTGTGGCGCCCGCCAAGGAAGCAGGCGCAGAGCTTGGTGAGATAGCTGAGGCCGACGAGGGCGAACGGTACGTTGGTGGAGCTTTGCGTCATGGCGATGAGCAGGGCGCCGTCGAGTAACGCGAAGAAGGCGAACAGCGCGAGGGCGGTAGGGCGGGTCTTGGCGATCCAGCGGCTGGCGGCGAAGAAGATGGGTGCGCCGGCGATGATGGAGACCCACGGGCCGGAGGCTTGCGCGTGTGCTTCGTAGGTGGCGACGGGCTGCCCGGGATGAATGAGGTAGCTGTAGATCGCGACCCAGGCGAAGGCGGCGGCGATCTGCGCGATCTCAGCGGCTAAGGCGCCCGCGAGGGCGCGGGGCCAACTGATTTTCATGCCGATCATGGTATCGGTGGCGCCGGTTCGTGTCTTGACGATTCTTGCGGCCGGGGCAGCGCCCTATTTGTGTTCCGCGCCCTCCGTTGGTGCGACGCCGCGCTTTGATTCGGACGCCGGCGCATCGCCCAGCGCGACCTTGACGCCGGTTCGCAGGAGCGCCGCTTCCGAGGGGCCCTGGAAGAACGAATAGCCCTGGCGGGTGGATTTCCAGGCCAGGGGACCGCCGAGTTTCTTGCCTGCTTTCTGGGTGGCGGTAAGGACGGCGGTGACCAGCGCCTCATACTCCTTGTCGCCCTGCTTGAGGCCGGAGAAGCTGCTGAGGTCCGTGGAGGCGACGAAAACCACATCGACTTCCGGTATGGCCGCGAGGTCGGCGGCGATCCTGACCCCGGCCGGTGATTCGACCATGGCCACGATCATGATGTTGTCATTGGCGAGGCGGCGGTAGTCCGGCCCGTAGAGCGCACCGTAGTTGCCCGCGCCCTGGCTGCGCTTTCCTTTGGGGGGATACATGGTGAACTTGACGGCGTTCCGCACCTTCTCGACGTCGTCGACCATGGGGATGATGATGCCGAGGGCGCCGAGGTCGACTGCCTTCTGGATGTCGCCTTCGGTGGCGTCGGGGATGCGCACGAAGGGGAGGGCCGGGGCGCCCTTGCAGGCCATGATCATGCGGGCGACGTCCTGGTAGGACAGGGGGCTGTGCTGCATCTCGATCCAGAGGAAATCGAAGCCGGAGTTGGCCATCGCGCAGTAGAGGTCGGGGTCGGGGAGTTGGACGGTACCGCCGACGACCTGCTTGCCGGCGGCGAGTTTGAGCTTGACGGTATTGAAGAGCTTGGGCTGCTGCTGGCCGGCGAGCGTGCTCGCGAGCACCAGCGCGACAAGGGCGGTTACGAGGCGGGTGACCAAGGCGGTTCTCCTTTCAGCGACGACGGACTATCTTATGCCAAAGCGCTTTGGTGGAGGGCGGTGGTTCGACGGGCGCTACGGTTTGCGGGCGAGGAGGCGGACGATCCGCAATTGCTTCTCGATGCGCTTCACGCTGGTCTGCTGCCAGTCTCCGACTTCCATGGTGTCCTGATAGTGCAGGACGCGAAGGCCGGGGTAGGCCTGGAGCAGAGCGTTGGGCTTGTCCTGCTCGATGAGGGGTGCGCGCCATTCGGGGTCCGGCTGGTCAAGGTCCTTGAACGGCCGCTCGATGAGGAGATACCCACCGGGTTTCAGAGCGGCGACGATGCGGCGGGCGAAGGCGGGGTCGACGACGGGCGCATCGGTATAGACAAAGTAGATGAGGTCCCAGCGCTCGATACCGTAGTCGAAGTCTTCGAAGGTGGAGAGGACGGTGTGGAGGGTGACGCCGGCCTTTGCCGCGGCTTCGCGGGCGACGCGAAGGCCTTCTTCGGCGATATCGTAGCCGGTCACTTTCCAGCCCTGTCGGGCGAGGTAGAGGGCGTTCCTTCCCTGCCCCATGGCGACATCGAGGGCTTTGCCGGGCTTCCAGGCTTTGGCGGCGAGAGCGAGAAAGGCATTGGGGTCGTGAGTAAATCGAGTCTGGGCCGGAGACGTGTACAACTTATTCATGTATGCAGCCGTAAGTTCGCGGCCCCGTTCGGTTGCCAACTTACTAATGAGGGTCAGGCGTTGAGTCGCTTCATCGTTGGTGAGGCCCCTCTCTATCAAGTGCTTCTGGTATTTGTCAGGCCCAATATCGGACACGCCGGGCTGGCGTTTGATCCAGGCGAGGAAATCTTGCCAGAGTGAATCTGTATCAATGGCGGTTTGCGAGTAAGTCAGTTGGGCGAACAGTAAGTAGACGAAGACACGAACAGGCGTCATGTCCTAAGTGGACGCGTAGGAGGGAGCGGGTGTTCCCTTACTTCGCGGCCATGGCGGCGCCAGGGTGCACGGACGCGGAGCGGAGACGGCGGAAGGGCAACGGGCGGCCGGCGGCATCGGCTCCGCCGTCCAACCTGACGTCCCACGGTCCTTTGGCTGCGGCCGGCGGCAGCACCAGGATGACCTCGCGTGGATCCGTGGTGGTAAGGGGCGAGGCGAGGACGGCGGCACCGTTCCGTTCCACCGCGAGGCTACGGGCGGCGAGCGGTCCCAACGGCTGGGTGAAGCGCACGCGAAGAGCCGGCTGGCCCTGCCAGTCGACTTCGGAAACGGTATCGATGTCTGCTGGTGGAGCCGGCGTGGCGGTAGCCGTGAAGCCGAAATCCATGCCGGCAAAGGGGTGCCCCTCACGGGAGCGGAGAGCGCTTCCGGCAGTGCAGGGGCCGTCTTCCCAACCAATGGTGCTGCGCTTCTCTCGTCCCGTGGACCTGACCACCGTCGTTGAGCCGCGCGTTCAGCTGATTGCCAACGATCTGCAGGTTACTCCGACCGGCTACGTGCCCCTGCGCATCACCTGGTCCGACGACCGGACCACGTTCACCCCTGTCCCCGCTTCTCCGTTACGCGACGGCGCTGATTACACCCTCAATCTGCGAGAGGTGCTCGGTGCCGCGGGCGGCTTCGTCGCATCCGCCGAGTTCAGGTTCACGACCGCCACGACGACCGACGACGCTCCTGTCCGCGTCACCCTGTGGCCGCCCGACGGCTCCACGAATGTTCCGCTAAACATTGCCATGCGCGTGCAGTTCAGCCGGCTCACCACCGCGCCGCGCATACGGCTCTTCGAGAACGATGTCGACATCCCGGTCTCAGTCAGTTCCCCAAGCCTCGCGGGGCTCTCCGCCTGGGTCACGCTCACCCGCAACCTGCGTGCGGGTCAGACCTACCGGATGGGAGTGGATGGCTTTCGCGACGAGTTCGAGAACGAGATCCCCGCCGCGCGGTCGACCTTTACGACAGGTTCTGCCCTTCGCCCGCCTGCCTTCGCTCTCCAGTCGTCCAGCCCTGCGAATGGCGAGGCGGGAGTCGCCGTCACCGCCCCCTGGGTCCTTCAGTTCAACAATCCCGTCCAGCCGCCCGTATACATCGGTTCCGACCAACTCCAGTTCAATCGTGCCCGGCCCCTCCACAGGGGCCGTAACATGGACGAGTGCCGCGACCATCCTAACATGGTTTTTGATCTTTTTGTCTTTAACGGGGCGCCTGCCGGCGCCCGCTACAGGTCGATCTGCGTGCCGATCTCGACGACACGCGCATGGGGGAGGCCGAAGAAGCGGTCGGCGGGAGCGACGTTGCGCTGCAGAAAGGCGAAGAAGCCCTCTTCGACTGGTCCCATACTTCCCTGCTTGGAGGCGATGAAGTTCTCCCGGCCCAGGAAGTAGACGGCTTTGTCGGGTTGGAACGGAACATTGTTTTCGCGCGCGGCGCGAGTAAGGGCGGGGACGACGAGCGGTTCCTCCATGAAGCCGAAAGTAAGGATAACTCGCCAGAAGCCATTGGGCAGGCGTTCCACCGTGTGACGCTCCTCTTCCGCAACGAAGGGCGTGTCTCCGAATTGCACGTGGACCAGGACGACATGTTCCTGGAGCGAATGGACGCGGGACACGTGGTGGACGAGGATGGGCGGCAGGGTTCGCTGGCTGGAGGCCATGAAGACAGCGGTGCCGGGAACTCGCGCCACGAGGTGGCGGTCGAGTTCCTCGTGGGCGACGTCCTGCGTGGGAAACAGGGCGGCGTTGCGTTCGGCGATGAGGGTCCGTCCTCGGGTCCAGACGACCATCAGGATGAGGAGGCCGGCGCCGATGATGACGGGAATATAGCCGCCGTCGAGGAATTTGATGGCGTTGGCTAACAGGAAGGGGAGGTCCAGCGCCAGGAAAAAGGCGAGCAGCAGAAGCGCCTTCCAGGCGGGCCAGTGCCAGCATTCGCGAGTGATGATGTAGAACATCACGGAGGTGATGGCCATGGTGCCGGTGACGGCGAGGCCGTAGGCGGCGGCAAGGCGCGAGGAGTTCTGGAACAGAAGGACGAGAACGATGCAGCCGGCGGCGATGGCGAAGTTGACCTCGGGGATGTAGATCTGGCCCATCATCTCGCGGGCGGTGTGACGGACACGAAGGCGGGGCAGCAGGCCCAATTGAATAGCCTGGCGAGTGAGCGAGAACGCGCCGGAGATGAGGGCCTGGGAGGCGATGACGGCGGCGGCGCTGGAGAGGAGAACGAGCGCAAAGGCGGGCGGCCCGGCGGGCACCATGGAGAAGAAGGGATTGGCGGCGGTGGCAGGATCGCGCAGAATTGTGGCGCCCTGGCCTAAGTAGTTCAGCACGAGGGCGGGAGCGGCGACGAGGAGCCAGGCGCGGCGGATGGGGCTGATGCCGAAGTGGCCCATATCGGCGTAGAGTGCCTCGCCGCCGGTGACTGCGAGGACTACCGAACCGAGGATGGTGAAGCCGTGCAGCCCGTGGTGCGTGAAGTAGCCAAGCGCGTAGTGCGGAGAGAGGGCGGCGAGGATCTCCGGATCATGCCGGATGTGCCACAGACCGAGCACGCCGATGACAAAGAACCAGAGGGTCATCACGGGCCCGAAGAGACGGCCGACCGTCCCGGTTCCCCTCTTCTGAATGGAGAAGAGGCCAAGCAGGATGACCACGGCGACGGGAACGACGGCGGGGTGGAGGGCGGGACTGGCGACCGCGAGTCCCTCGACGGCGCTGAGGACGGAGATGGCGGGCGTGATGACGCCATCGCCATAGAGAAGGGCCGCGCCGAGGATGGAAAGCAAGGAGAGGGTGCGGACGCGGCCGCGCGCGGTAGCCCGCAGGCGGGCGGGGACCAGGGCGAGGAGGGCGAAGATGCCGCCTTCGCCTTTGTTGTCGGCCCGCATGATGAAAAGGAGGTATTTAACGGTGACGATGAGGGTCATCGCCCAGAAGATCAGCGAGAGGATGCCGAACAGATCCTCCCGCGGGAAGGGGGCGGTGGCGTGCGCGCCGGCGGCGAGCCGCGCGTGGTGGATGCACTCCTTGACGGTGTACAGGGGGCTGGTGCCGATGTCGCCGAAGACAACGCCGAGCGCGCCGAGCGTGAGCGCCCAGACGGAACCGTCGTGGCCGTGGGAGTGGTGGTCACCGGGAGCGGGGGGCGGGCTGGCTGCGGCATCGGACATGCGCCTAGCAATGGTGCCACACCGCGAGGGGCCGGCGGTGGGCTCGTTAGTTGGCGAGGCGGACGGAACCGGGCCTCGCATCCGACCCCGGCTTCGAGAAACAGGACGAGCAGAACATGCCGCTGCCGCAGGGAGATCTGAGCGAACTGTGGCGGCGGGGCGGGGCCGGCCGGAGCCTGCGTCGCGAGGCTGGATGCGGCGAGGCGAAACGCGCCGCAGGCTGAGATTCGGAAAAGGCTGCCGGGCGATGGGCCTTATGCCTTGCCGGCCCGCGTGTGGGCGGTACGGGGCGTGGTCTGACGCGGATTACCGGCGGCGGAAGCGGCGGGTGAATGCCGGCGCGGGAGTAGAAACGGGCAGTTCCACGATCTTTGCCGTCTTTGATTCGCGCTCGAGCGACTCCGGGAGTGCCTGGAGGGCGAGGCGGACGGAGAGGGCGCGCTCAATCCGGCGAACCTCGGCGCGCTCGGCTGGAGCGCTGAACGTCGAGGCGATGCCGCGAGCGCCGGCGCGGCCTGTGCGGCCGATGCGGTGCACGAAGTCTTCGGGGACCTGCGGGAGGTCGTAGTTGACGACGTGCGAGATGCCATCGACGTGAATGCCGCGGGCGGCGACGTCGGTGGCGACGAGCACCTGGTACGCGCCGTCCTTGAAGGCGGCGAGGGCCTGGTTGCGCTGGCCCTGCGTGCGGTTGCCATGGATGCGGCCGGCCTTGAAGCCGGCGCTCTGCAGATTGCGGGCGAGGCGGTCCGTGCCGTGCTTGGTGCGCGCGAACACGAGGAAGGAGCCTTCGTCCTGGCGGAGCAGATGCGTCAGCAGGCTGAGGCGGCGGTCCTGGGAGACTTCGTAGAGGTGGAGGTCCACCTGTTCGGTGGGTTTTGTGGTGCTGCCGATGGCGATGCGCACCGGGTCCTTCACGTAGGAGTCGATGAGGTGGGCGACGGACTTCTCGATGGTGGCCGAAAAAAGGAGCGTCTGGCGCGCCTCGGGGAGCGCTCGGGCGATGGCTCGGATGGTGGGCAGGAAGCCCATATCGAGCATGCGGTCGGCCTCGTCGAGGACGAAGGTTTTGATGCGGGAGAGGTTGACGAGCTTGCGGTCGAGGAAGTCGCTGAGGCGGCCGGGGGTGGCGATGATGACGTGCGCGCCGCCGCGGAGGGCGGCGATCTGCCTGCCTTCGCTCATGCCGCCGACGACGACGGCGGAGCGGAGTCCGGTTCCGTGAGCGAGTTTAGCGAAGGTCTCTTCGATCTGGAGGGCGAGTTCGCGGGTGGGGGAGAGGATGACGGCGGGAGAGCGGCGGGCGAGGATCGGCAGCAGGAAGGCGAGTGTCTTGCCGGTGCCGGTCTGGGCGGTGGCCACGAGGTCGCGTCCTTCGAGCGCGGGCGGAATGGCCTGGGCTTGAACAGGGGTGGGCTGGCGGAAGCCATGCTTGTTGAGGTTCGCCTGCAGCGCAGGAGACAGAGAGAGATCAGAGAACTGGTTCATTCGTGTGTTTACTTGTTTTCGGGAAGGAAGGTCAGCGAGCCAGCTACAACGAGGGAGGTTTTGCGGACTTAACTTCGTTTACAAGGATAGCACACGAGCCGCCGCCGCGAGCGTTCGGGCGATGTCGGCCTCGGTGTGCGCCGCGCTCAGGTAGAAGCGGCCATCGGGAAGGAGGTAGATGCCTTCGTCGAGCATGGCGCGCAGGAAGCGGTGGAGGCGGCTCTTATCGTCTTTGAGGAAGTCGCGGTAGGTGCGGTATTCGGGTACACCGGGGAAGTGGAGCGAGAAGGCGGCGCCGAAGCCGGTGACGGTGACGCCGAGTTGTTCGAAGCCTTGCATCAGGGAGCGGCCGAGGCGGTTGGCGTGTTGGAGGGCGGCGGCATCGTGGCGGCAGATTTCGTCGAGCGTGGCTTGGGCGGCGGCGAGGGAGAGCGGGTTACCGTTGAACGTTCCGCCGAAGGATACGCCGCCATCGATCATCAGTTCCATGATCCCGGCGCGGCCGGCGATGGCGCTGAGGGGGAGACCGCCGCCCAGGGCTTTGCCGAAGGTGGCGAGGTCGGGCGTGACCTTGAAGGCAGCCTGGGCGCCGCCGGGTGCGATGCGGAAGCCGGTGATGATCTCGTCGAAGATGAGCAGGGCGCCGTGGCTTGCGGTGAGCGCGCGCAGCGATTCGAGAAAGCCGGGGGCGGGCATCAGGCAGCCGCTATTGCAGAGGACGGGCTCGGCGATAACGGCGGCGATGGCATTCGGGTGGGCGGCGAAGAGGCGCTCGACGGAGGTTAGGTCATTCCATTCGGCGACAAGGGCGTTGGCGGCGGCGTTGGGGACCTGGCCGCGCGAGTCGAGGCTGGCGGCGCCGAGTTGGTCTGGGGACGAGCGGTAGCCGATCAGGACCGAGTCCATCCAGCCGTGGTAGTGGCCTTCGAACTTCAGTACCAGGGTGCGGCCAGTGGCGGCGCGGGCCAGGCGGAGGGCGCACTGTACGGCTTCGCTGCCGCTGCTGGTGAAAGCGACGCGCTCGGCGCAGGGGACCATGCGCTGGATGCGCTCGGAGACTTCGAACTCGAGTTCGTGCTGGGCGCCATAGAGGTGGGGGCGTTGCGCAGAGCGGCTGACGGCTTCGACAACGGCGGGGTGGCAGTGGCCGAGGATGAGGGGGCCCCACGCGAGGGCGTAATCGATGTAGTGGTTGCCGTCGACGTCGGTGAGGTGAGCGGCGGCGGCGCTTTCGAAATAGAGGGGGACGGGGAATTGGGCGCGAAAGGGGCTGCTAACGCCGCCGGTGAGGGAATGGCGAGCGCGATCGAGGAAGGCGCGGGAGCGAGCGTAGCGGTCCGCCATGCGGTCCCTATTCTACGCTCCCGAGGCGCTCGTCTAGAGAGGGTTGAACGAGGGTGCGGGTCAGCTGACCACGCTCCCCGGCGTGACGCCCGTATTGTAGATGCCGGGAACGGCTAGCGTGCGCGCCGACTTCTGAGGCTTGATCCACTGAACCGGCGTAGGCATCGCAGCCGTAGAATAGGGGGATGCAGAACTGGAGAGACCGGATCAGCGTGGATCCTGCTATCTGCCACGGTAAGGCGTGCATCCGGGGGACGCGGATCATGGTCTCCGTGATCCTCGACAACATCGCCGCGGGCGCCGAACGTAGTCGGATTCTCGCCAGCTATCCTTCTCTGCAAGCTGAAGACATCAGTGCTGCGCTCGCGTACGCCGCCGAGCTGGCTCGGGAAGGGACGATGGGGCTGCCGCTTGAATTTAGCGCATGAGGTTCAAGACAGACGAGAACCTGCCACTCGAGGCGGCGGCAACTCTGCGGGAGGCCCGCTTCGATGTCGAGACCGTATGGGATGAAGCTCTGTCAGGTGCGGCTGATGAGATCGTTGCCAGCCGCGCGCGACAGGAGTCGCGGGTCCTCGTTACTTTGGATCTCGATTTCGCCAACATTCAGGCGTATCCACCTGATCGCTATGCTGGCATCGTTGTCCTCCGAAAAAGACGCAGGACACAGCCACAGTCGTGGCATACGTTCGCAAGTTGATCGCTATCCTGCAACATCGAAGTCCATGCGGCGAGTTGTGGATCGTGCAGAGTGATCGGGTTCGTTTTCGCCAGGGCACGTGAAACGGCCGCGGGATTACGACTTCCGAGGACTCATTCGGGCCAACTTCCCGATCGTGGACCAAATGGTGAGCGAGGTAGAGTCGTGGGGACGGCGAGGCGGGCGCGCCAGAACGACGCCGTGAGGGGTTGGGGGAGCGGTTAGAGGCCGCCCCCCTTTGTGGCGTGTTAGAAACTCAGCCGAAGCGCCAACTGCATGACGCGCCAGCTTTCGCCGTTCTGGTTGGTGGTGGCGCTGGAGGCGGTGGAGAGCGTCACGCAGCAAGTCTGGCCGAAGACCGCCGATGTGATAGCCGGCGAGCCGACGGAGGCGTCGCGCGGGTTGCGGAAGTTGGCGTGGTTGAGAGCGTTGAAGACTTCGACGCGGAAGACGGCCTTGACCCGCTCGGTGATGGCAAAGCCTTTCGAGAGACCCATGTCCAGGTTGTAGAAGCTGGGGCCCTGGAAGAGATTGCGGCCGAGGCCCAGTTCGCCAGGGGCCGGGAAGTCAAAGGCGCTGGCATCCCGGAAGAGAACGGGGCCGACAACGTTCGGGGCCTCCTGAAGCCTGGCTTCGGGAAGAGTCGCTCCTTGCCGCAGCGCGGCGCGGGACTGGGCGCTGAAGTTGTGCGTCAGCACGCCGGAGCGGACGGTGAACGGCTCGCCGCTCTGGTAGGTGCTGATGGCATTGAGACTCCAGTTGCCGACGATGAGGTCGAGGGCTCGCGGGAGGTTGCCGCCGAACTTCTTGCCTTTGCCGAAGGGGAACTCGTAGATGCCGGTGATGTTCAGCACGTGGCGCTGATCGAAATCCGAGCGGGCGCGCTCGTTCCGGTAATTGCGGCTATCGGCGGGGGTGCGGGAGTTGGTGGTGGTGAGGCCGCCGCCGACGGTGGCGGCAACGGGGTCGAGTGACAGGTTGTCGATGGATTTGCCGAGAGTATAGGCGCCGTTCAGGAGGAGGCCGGCCCGGTCGAAGCGCTTGCGGAAGGTGAGCTGGAATGAGTGGAAGTTGGAGTCGGCGCCGTTGTCGAGGTAGAGGATCTGGGCGAACTGTTGATTGCGGCGGAGGCGGGCGCTGAGTGTATTTTGTTCGATGCGGCCGGCCATGTTGCCGGCGGCATTCTGCCGGAGGTCGGTTTGGCTTTGGGCGGAGTTCACGAAAGCGGCCGTGATGACGCCCTGCTGGACGAGCGGGACCGCGCGGGCGTTGGCGCAGGGGGAGCCGTTGGCGAGAGTACCGTCAGGCCGGCAGCCGCCGCCGAGGTTGAGGTTGTGCTGGAGCGCGAGGAAGGACGGGAGGATGGGGGCGGCGTCGATCTGATTCATGTCCCAGGAGCGATAGAGGCGGGTGCCGCGGCGTCCGACGTAACCAGCCTGGATGATGTAGCCGCCCGGCAGTTCGCGCTGGACGGAGAAGTTCCACATGTGGACGGTGGGGAGTTGGAGGCCCTGGTCAAAGACGCGGGCCGGTGGCGCGTTGTTCTGAGTCTGGGCGGGCGGGGTGAGGAAGGTGGACGGGCGGACGCTGGGCGAAGCGGCGAACTCGTTGGGCAAGCCCTGGCCGAGGCGGCGGTCCGGAACCGGGGTGCAACCGGGCGTGGTAGCGCCGGTGGTGAAGGTGGTGACGCAGCGGTAGGTCTGGCCGGGGACGGCGGCGGCGATAGAGGTCACCTGGAAAGTGGAGATGGGGTCGAAGGCGATGCCGTAGCCGGTGCGGAAGACGGTCTTATGGGTGGGGGCCCAAGTGAGGCCGAGGCGCGGGGCGAGGGCGGTGGCGTTCCAATTCTGATGCCAGCGGCCGGCGGGGACGAAGGTGACGGGGCCGGCGCTCCCGTCGGGGATGCGGTCTGGAACGTAGACGCGGTTGCCGGCTTCCGTAGGCGGTGCATTGAGTTCCCAGCGGACGCCGTAGTTGAGGGTGATGTTGCGGCGGAGTTTCCACTCGTCCTGGAAAAAGAAGTTGTACTGCTTGGTGCGCTGGCCCTGGGCCCAGAGAGTGACGCCGTCGCCGGAGCGGAAGGGGAGGAAGGTGTCGTCCCTCAGGTTGCCCATGAAGACCTGCGTGAGGGAGGCGGGAATGCCGAGGAGGTCGTTGACCATGCCCTGCAGGCGGTTCAGGTCATTGGCGCTGATGCCGGGGGCGGTGGCGCTGGCGACGGTGGGGAACGCGATTCCCGTCGGGGGACGTACGGTGCGGGAGAGCGAGATGGACGGGACGAGGGAGGTGCCGCCGACATCGCCGCGCTGATCGTTGTGCTGGTAGAAGCGGATGTTACCACCCATACGGAAGACGTGGGAGCCGGTGACGTAGGAGAGGTTCTCAACGATCTGGTACGTTGTCACGGCGCGGAAGGTGCGAGGGTTGGCGGTGTAGTCGACGTCGGAGTTGTTGAAGGTGAAGCGGGGGGTATTGGGGAAGAGGGGATTGGCTTCGCCCTGGGTGAAGAGGAACTGGAAGCGGGAGAAGCCGACGGTGAACTCATTCACGATGCGCGGGGAGAGCACGCTGCGGGTACCGATGGCGACATTGTCGGCGGGGCGGAAGACTTCACCGCGCGGGGGGAAGCCGGGGAGGACCTGGGGGCGGCCGTTCAGCGGGTCGCCGCCAAGCGTCGACTGCTTCGCTCCGAGCCAGCGTCCGAACAGATTGTGTTTATCGTTGAGGGTGTGGTCGATGCGAATGAGGTGATGGGGGCCGCGGATCTGGAAAGGCGAGGTCCACACGTAGTTGGCGGTGTTGAGCCCGTCGCCGGCGGTCCAGGAGTTAACAGTGGGGTAGGAGCCAAGGACGGAGCGGACGGCGGAATCGAGCCCGACGCGCTGGGGGTCGTTGGCGAAGATGTTGAAGGTAGCAATGCAGTTAGTGTCGCCGGCCGCGGTGCAGTTGCGGACGCCCGGGGCGAGTTGGCCCGTGGCCTGGTCGACTAACGCCGAGGTGTTCTGGGTGACAGAGCGGCCGTTGAGGCTGAAGGGATTGCGGGGGTCGACGACGAAGTAACGGAAGTTGCCGGCGAGGGCGGAGGGGGTGTAGAGGTCGACGGATTCATCGAAGGCTTTGTCGATGGGGTCGGCAAAGTTGACCTTCTGGCCCTGCCAGGAGCCGAAGAAGAAGGTGCGGTTCTTGATGATGGGGCCGCCGACTTCAAAGCCGTACTGGTTGAGGTTGATCACGGCCTTGGGCGTGCTCTGCGCGTTGGCGAAGAATTCCTGGGAGTTCAGCGAGGTGTTGCGGAAGAAGTGGAACAGCGTGCCGTGAATCTCATTGGTGCCGGAGCGGGTGGCGATGGAGACGTTAGCACCCGAGTTGCGGCCCTCTTCGGGAGTGGGGTTGGAGGTGGTGACCTTGAACTCCTGCACGTTGTCCGGATTCACGCGGAAGATGTTGTTGGTGGGGTTGGGATTGGTGGACTCGTTGGCCTCGATGCCGTCGATGGTGACGTTGACGGCGGTGCCGCGCGCGCCGTTGACGTTGATGGTGTTGCCGCTGCGCTGGACGACGCCGGGCTCGAGGGCAAGGAGGGTGAGGGGATTGCGGCCGTTGAGCGGCAGGTTAACGATGGCCTTCTGTTCGACCACGTTGCCGAGCGTGGCGTTAGAGGTCTGAAGCAGCTCGGCGGCGGCCTCAACGACGACGGTTTCGGTGGTTTCGCCGACCTGGAGGGTGATGTCCACAGTAAGCGGCGTGTTGATCACGATGGTGACACCGGGGGCCTGGTACTTCTTGAAGCCCTTGGCTTCAACCGTTACCGTGTACGTGCCGACGGGGATGGAAGGAAAGGCGAACAGTCCGGAAGCGGTGGTTTCCTGGCGATAAACAATGCCGGTGGCCTCGTTGCGGGCTGTGACGGTGGCGTTCGGAATCACCGCCTGGGACGAGTCCGTGACGGTGCCGGAGAGTTGGGACGTGGACGTCTGTGCCAGGGCGCAGAGCGCCATGGCGAAAAGCAGGAAAACGAGCGAGATCGACTTCTGAATCATCTTGAGACCCCTGATACGAGCCGGTACGCGAGGCTCCCGTTCTAACGTGGATTCTCATAGGATAGGGCAGAAATCGGTCGATGTAGAAGGAGTCTTGTAACAAATAGGCAGGGTTTGGAGTTGACAGGTGCGCGTGCGAAACCCGGGGACGGCGGGAACCGCCCCCGGGGGCGCGGGTTAAGCGTGGACTTTTTCGTGCTGCGGCTGTGCCTGGGGCTGCGGCGGTTGCTGTTTCTTCTGCTGCGCCGGGGCGGCCTCGACGGCGGGCCGGATGATATCGATAGAGCCTTTGAAGTAGGCGCCGTCCTCAATGACGATGCCGGCGACGCGGATGTCGCCGACGAGGGAGCCATCGTTCTTGATGGTGATTTTGTCGCGGGCTTCGATGTCGCCCTCGACGTTGCCCTGAATCATGACTTCTCGGGCGGCGATCTGCGCCTTCACCTTGCCGCGCGGGCCGACCGACAAGCGATGCTCATCGAGTTGAATGGTGCCTTCGACGTGGCCGTTGATGACCAGGTCTTCGCTCGCGGTGATATCGCCGCGAATCGCGACGGAGGCGCCGATGATGGCCGCGCCGCCCGGGGAACTGCTGGAGGGAGCGGGCGCGGAGTACTGCGGAGCGACGGGCGGGGGGGTAGCCGAAGCGACGGGGCGCGGAGGCTCAGGCGCCTTCTGCTGTTGGGGGGCGGCGGGAGCGGAGGGCTGGTTCCGCTGCGCCTGGTTCCTCTCTTCTTCTTTGCGATTCCACATAAATCAATTCTCCTCGTAAATGTTTTATCGAATCCGACCTGACGACGCCTCGAGCGAGAACTGCGGGAGGTGCGACAGGGCGAGGGTCAACCGAGCTTGCGCCGCGGATCGCGGTGAGAACGGCGCGTAGGCTTCGATTCTACACCCTGGGAGTACCGGGACGCCGCACAAAAATGCGCGAAATCTTTCGTATGCGTCTTCGAGCGGCGGCCTAACAGTTCCGCAACGCGGTCACATTCCAGTCGCACCACAGGCCGGATGAGAGATCCTTCCGCCTGTACGGCGGCGAGGGCTTTGCCGCCGCGGCCCGGGGGCGTGTCCCGGAAGTCGGCGCAGTTGCCTTGCCAGTAGAGGGAGACCACGTGGCCGCCGGACGCTGTTCGCACCAGTCCCGGCGCTATATGGAGGCCTACTTCGATGCCCACGGATTCGAACAGCCGCCGGCTTTCCCGTTCAAAGGCCGCGAGCACTTCGGAATGAGCGGCCGCCTCGGGAATCAACAGCAGATGGATGCGTTCGGCGTACGCGCCACCGGGAAAGAGAATGAGCCCGGCAAGTGCCAGCAGGTGATCGATGCGCATGCGTTTCGCCCTCACTGCTAAGGCGCTACGCTTGGTGGAGACGTTGTTAAGGCTGCGTAAAACCCGGCACTGCGGGGAGGGTGAAGCGGAAGGCCGAGCCTTCGCCCTCGGCCGATTCCACCCACACGCGCCCGCCGTAATGCTCTACTACGCGCTTGACGATGGCGAGGCCGATGCCCGTTCCCGAGACATCGTTTCCATGCAGCCGCTTGAACACACCGAAGATGCGTTCGTGGTAGTCCGGATGGATGCCAATACCGTTGTCCCGCACGGTAAACACCCATTCGGCTCCCTGGCGTTCGGCCCCGATGACGATCTCGAGGGGCCGGTCGAGCGAGCGATACTTGAGCGCATTGCCGATGAGGTTCCGGAACACCTGAATCAGATGCGGCTGAAACACGCGCACGGTGGGGAGGCTGCCGTTCGCGGAAACGCTCGCACCGCTGTCGCTGATGCGTTGCGCAAGTTCTTCGAGAGCGTACCCGACCGCTTCGGCGCTGTCGATCACCTCGTCCCGCTCGCCGTCGACGGCGCGCGCGTACAGAAGGAGGTCACGGACGAGATTCGCCATGCGTTCGGCGCTTCCCTGGATGGTCCGTGTGAAGTCCTTGCTTTGTTCGTCTAAGACGGGCGCCGATCTACGCAGGAGCAGCTCGGAGTAGATGCGTACGTTGCGCAGGGGTTCCTGCAGGTCGTGGGCAGCGGCAAAGGCGAATTGCTCCAACTGCTCGTTGTACCGCCGCAGGTCGGCCTCGGACCGCTTCCGTTCGGTGATGTCCATCGCTACGCCGAGCATACGCTCCGGCTCTCCGGCTGCGTTCCGGACCACCCTCCCCTTGCCGAGTATCCATCGTTCGGTTCCGTCGGGACGGACCGCGCGGTACTCCTGCTCGTAGGGCACATCGTCCCGCAGGCTGCGCTCCACTGCGGACTGCACCCGCGCGTAATCGTCGGGATGCACGGTTCCCATTGCCGCGGCATAGCTTGGTTCGAACGCCTGCTCTGTAATGCCGGCAGCGGCCTTCAAATGATGCGACCAGGTGACTGTGCCGGTGCGGACATCCCAATCCCAGGTGCCCATCTTTGCCGCGTTGAGGGCCAGTTCCAGGCGCTCGCGCTCGCGGCGCAACTCCTCCTCAGCGCACTTGCGTTCCTCGATGTCCGTCGCAATGCCCAGCCACTGCCTGCTGCCGTCCGGCATGGCGCGCGCCTGCGCCCGGGACAGGTGCCAGCGGTACTCGCCGTCCTGGCGGCGTAGACGGTACTCGGTGTCGAAGGGAACGCCCTCCAGGGCGGATCGCATTGCCTCGCCTTCCACCCGCTCACGGTCGAGGGGGTGAAGTGCGGAGGTCCAGCCACGCTCGAGTGTTTCCGCCCAGCTCATGCCGGTGTAGTCGAACCAATGCTGGTTCACAAAGGTGAGTTCGCCCGCCCCGTTCGCCATCCACACAATCTGGGGCAACGCTTCCGCCAGGAAGCGACCCACCGCATCCTCGCGCGATTCCCCGGCCACCGGCGCTACCTCCCGAATCGGTTTTTCCATTGTACGCCGGGCAGGGCCGACCTCCCTTTTGCGCACGTTCTTACGGTGAAACACACGCCACCCGGAGCGGGTCCACTAACGTGTCAAACGTATTGGATGCCCCGTTCATCACCCCCGCCGCCCTCCTCGCTCACTGGCAGGGTCACCGGCGCCTCACGCGCCGCGTGGTTGACGCCTTCCCCGAGGATCGGTTGTTCACCTTCTCGGTTGGCGGGATGCGCCCATTCGGCGAACTGGCGCTGGAGATGCTCACGATGGCACTGCCGACCGTGCGCGGTGTTTTATCCAACGATTGGACGACCGAGCCGGATCGGAGCACGCGGCCGAAGCAGGATCTGTTGCGGCAGTGGGACGAGAGCACAAAGCAGATGGATGACCTGTGGCCGCGCATCCCGGCCGAGCGCTTTCGCGTGACGATTACCGCCTTCGGGCAGTACACCGGGGTGGCGCATGACCTGATCCTCTACGTGATCGACAATGAGGTTCATCACCGGGGTCAGGGCTATGTGTATCTTCGTGCGCTCGACATCGCTCCTCCGGCGTTCTACGACCGAAGTTAGCGGACGGTGGGAAAGGAAAGGGGGCGCAACGCGGCGCCCCCTCATTGGTCGCTCCGGGTTCTTGATGAGCCGCTCAGAACTCCAGCCGCATCGACACCTGGCCGGTGCGCCCGCCGCCGAACACTTCGCCGCCCCTTGCGCTGGTGATGCGCCCGAAGTTGGAGTCGGCGATGTTCAGGTTCGGATCCGCGAGGTTCACGCGGTTGGGAACGTTGGTGAAGGTGCCTTCCATGCGGAGCGAAACGCGTTCCACCAGGAGGAAGCGTTTGCTGAGCCCCAGGTTCCAGCCCACGGTTCCCGGGCCGAGCACGATGCCCACGCCGGAGTTCCCGAAGCGCCCGATGGGGGCCGGGTCGCGGCCGGGCACCACACCGACGGAACAATCGAACTGCTGCGCGCCGACGGTGCGGCCGGGACAGACAAATGCGCTCCGGTCCAGCCACGATGCGGCGGTCGGGTTGTCACGGCTACCGTTGGCCTCTCCGATGCGGTCCGGCCGCTGCGTTCCGCGGCGCGGGGCATTGGTGCCGCTGGGATCTCCGCCGCTGAACACGGGCGTGAGGTACGGGCCGGTCTGCAGGGTAAGGATGGACGAGATGGTCCAACCTCCGAGCACGCCGTCGACGAAGCGGTTGCTGTTTGCGAGGAACTGTCGTCCGCGGCCGAACGGCAGCTCGTACAGCAGCGTGGTGAGCGCGCGGTGCCGCCGGGTGGCGTAGATGTCGCCGCGGTCGGCGCGCCGGTCGAGCGAATTGGTCACGCGCCCGCCGCCGGTTTCACCGGCCCAACCGCTGGGGTTGGGTCCCGCGTTGTCGCCCAGGTGCTTGGCCAGCGTATAGGCGAAGGTGAAGGTCAGGCCCTTGGCGAATCGCCGGTTCACTTCGGCTTGGAGGGAGTTGTAGATGCTGTTGGCTCCCGCGTCACGAGAGTAGATGAGGCCCCAGTTCGGGAATGGCCGGTCCGTGAGCGGCCGCTGCGTGAAGAACCGCGTGGAAGGCAACGGCTGGTTGATGTCGGGCGCCCACGGCATATGGGTGGACTTGTTCCCGATGTAGGAGAGCCGCAGCCCGGTGGTCTCGTTCAACTGCCGGTCCACCGAGAGACTCCACTGCAGCATGCGCGGAGGCCGAAAGTCGATCTGGTTTGCCGTGCGGAACTCGAAGGTTCCGACCGCGCTCGACCGCACGCCGCTGTCCGAGGTGCGCGTGTTCGGCAGGAAGAAGATGGGGCGGCCGTCCGGTCCGACATTGTTGAAGGACCGCACGTCCGCTTGGACGGTACTGGTGAGCGAGAAGAACACCGAGCCCATGACGATCATGTTGTAGAGCCCGCCCGAGGCGCGGAGGGTAGTCTTGTCGTTCAGGCGATACGCCAGGCCCACCCGAGGCAGGAACTGGGCGAAGTAGTTTTCCCGGAGACCTTCCGGCAGGCCCGCCTCGTCCGCGGTGACGATGGGCGTGCACGGGACGCCGTTGATCGGCTGCCCGGGGCAGGCGTTGATGGAGGCGCGCACACCGGGTCCGATGAAGGAGGGAGCGCGCGGATCCGACTGGATGATCACCCGTCCCGTCACCGGCACGTTGCGGTCGAAGTTGCCGGTATTCAGCCCGGCGTCGATGTACCCGGGGTGAAACTCCCATCGCAGCCCGTAGTCAAGGGTCAGCTTCGACGAGACGCGGAACGAGTCCTGGATGTACGCCTTATAGTGGGTGGCGCGGCCGTCGTTGTCGATCTGCAGATCTGCGATCGACGACTGCACCGGCGCGCCAAGCAGGAAGTCGCCCCAAGGATGCCCAGTGAAGTTGCCGTTGAAGGCGAACTCGCCGTAGGAGTCGCCGGTGATGAAGCTGATATTGGTTTCAGCCCTCAGGCGGCGCACGTCGATGCCCCACTTGAATGTGTGCCGGCCGCGGATCCAAGTCATGTTATCGATGAACTGCGTGTTCCACGACCTCGAGAAGCCCGGGCGGCCCTTGGCAAAGCTGGTGAGGCGGTCGACCTGAAAAGCCGGTATGCCGTTGTAGATCGGATTCGACGGGATGTCGCGGAGGTTCAAGCTGGCCAGGAACTCGCGGCCCTCGAAGGGAAACTGCCGCTCGCTGAAGCTGTAGTTGACGCCGGCGCGGAACTCGTTCAACAGAGTCGGCCGGATGGACCAGGTATAGGAGGCAACCCCGGAGTGATGGCCTTCCGCCACGGTGTCCGTAGGCAGCAGCAGCACGTTCGGCGACTGCGAGGGGTTTTGTTTCCACGAATACCGTGAGAAGAAGGAATGAGAGGGCGTGAACTGGTGGTCGCCGCGAACGTCCAACTGGTCCGATTCGATGGTTGCGGAGCGGTTCTCAATGAAGTTCGCGGCAGTGAAGCGCTCGCCGGCGCCGATGTTCGTGCGCGG
Organism: Bryobacteraceae bacterium; assembly: GCA_033763935.1. Classification (GTDB taxonomy): domain Bacteria; phylum Acidobacteriota; class Terriglobia; order Bryobacterales; family Bryobacteraceae; genus DALYJJ01. The sequence continues at coordinate 37,525 of JANRJO010000019.1, read as the reverse complement.
GTAGTAGGGGAGCACCGCGCGCGCCACGGAATTGATGCGGGTATTGGGAATGACGTTGCCGGCAAAGGGCTGACCTGTTAGCGGGTCGCGCACCGTCACGCCTTCCTGCGTGAAGTCGCCGTTCTTCATTCGTTCCGTGGGAACGGAGTTCTGGACCGTGGTTTGGCGAGGGAACCGGAACGACTCCCAGGAGGTAAAGAAGAATGTCTTATTCCGCCCGTCGTAAAGCTTCGGCAAAAACACCGGACCGCCGAGCGTGCCGCCGAAGGAGTTGCCGACCTTCGCGGGCAGCGCAGCTTGTCCGAACGACCTCGAGTCCATCGCGCGGTTCTGGTGATACCAGAAGGCGGCGCCGTGCAGGCTGTTGTTTCCCGACTTGGAAATGGTTGTGATGTCCCCCGGTGTCCCGTACTCAGCCGTGTTACCTACGCCCTGGACCTTGATTTCGGCGATCGACTCGACAGACGGAAACAGCGACCGCAGCGGGCTGTTCCCGGTCGCGTTGGTGATCGAGATGCCGTCGAGGGACGAATCGGATTGGGCGGGAATGCCGCCCTGGATACCGAAGCCGTTGCCGTTGTCCGGCTGCACGCCGGGAAGCGTAGCGATCAGGTTATAGGGGCTTGTCGATCCGCCCGCGCGGACGTTGGCGGGAAGCGACGCGACTTTCTCCACGCTCAGCGTGCTGGCGATGACGGGCGTGTCCGTGGCGATGATGCCGGCCGCCGAGGTGACTTCTACCGATTGCGACACCTCTCCGACGGTCAGAGTCGCATCCACGCGCACAGTCTGCCGGGCATTCAATGGAACCAGCGTGGCCGCAAAGGTCTGGAAGCCGGTGGCGGTAACGGCTACCCGGTATTGACCGGGCTTCAGATTCTGAAACTCGTAGTTGCCGTTGGCATCCGTCACTGCTTCGCGGGACGTGCTCTCGCCGGCGTTCGTGACCCTGACCGCAGCTTTTGTCACCACGGCTCCAGACGCATCCGTGACGGTCCCCAGAATCACTCCGAAGGTCGACTGGGCGTTCAGCGAAACCGCGCACAACGCGGCAATTGCGAACACTCGAGCGCAAGTATCGTGCAAGAAACCCTCCTCTGTTCGAAAAGGGCCAGTATAGAGGGGCGAGATTCCGACGCCATGAGGATTGTGTGAATATGGCGCTACGATAGCTGCAATTGGGCGGAACGGGCAAAAAAAAACCGGGGGCGCACAGCGCCCCCGCATTGGCACACAGCGGTCAACTCAACAACGTCAAATCAACAACGTCAATTCAATTCAGAAGACCCGGCTGACCATCGCACCCGCGGCGCTGGGTTGGGAAAGCGACAGCGCCATCGCAGCCCAGCTGGTTCCCGCCGCCGAGATCCACTGATCGCGGCCGTGCGGAAAACCGCTGTCCTTGAGTGGCTGCACGGGGCTGGATCGCGTCTTGACCAGCCAGGAGCCATCCGCCATTTGCGTGCGCAGCAGGAACGCGACACCCATCCGGTATGGCCGCTCCTCGGGCTGCACGGCCTTGGCCTCATAGAGTGCCACCATGGCCTGGCCGGTGGCGTAGGAGTCGCTCTCCATGCCGGGCAGCTGGGCCCAACCGCCATCGGGGCGCTGTGCGGCCAGCAACTCGCGGGCGGCCTTCGCCACGTCCGCGGCGTCTGCTTTTCCCCATGCCAGCCCGAGGACTTTCATGGAGCGGTCTTCCTGGGTCACCGGCGCGGCCGATCGCAGCCACTCCACGGCGCGGCGGATGCGATCCTCTGAGTTCTTCCCGTACAACTGCAGCGCGCGGATGCTGAGGGCCGCAGCGGAGAACCGGCTGTACTCGAGAGGCGGACGCAAGGCCATCACGTCGAAGCCGCCGTCGGCCGACTGCGTGCGGCTAATCGCAGCGACCATCGCATCGGTGTTGGCGTCCGCCGGGTAGCCCTCAGCGGCGAGCCCGAGCAGGGCGTAGCTGAGCGTGATGGGCGGATTTGGCAAGTTCACCGTACCCTTCTCGAGGCCTTCACGGATCGGCTTGACCATCGCCATCACCGCCTTGACCTGCTGGTCAGAAATGGCCGCATCCACGTGGAAGGCGCGCTCCCGGGCGGCGGAATAGGCCATCTGCGGCAGGGACTGGTGATGGCAGGAGACGCAGCCCGACACCTTCACAAACTGGGGCCCGCTCTTCTGCAGCAACGCCACCGCGCTCTCCACCGAACGTTTCACCGCAGCGGCATCGGATGCGCCGGCGGCCTTAAGCCGCTCGATCATTGCCGCGTCGCCGCGGCGCACGGCCCAGGTGAGCGCCGTTTCGCCGAGTTTGTTCTGGGTATTGGGATCGGCTCCGCGCTTCAGCAGGTCGTCGACGAGGGCGAAATCCGGCACGTCGGCGCCGGCGGCCCACATGAGCGGCGTAGAGCCGTGGCGATCTGTCGCGCTGACGTTGGCGCCGCGTTCGAGCATCGCCCGCGCCATCGCCGTGTTGCCATTTCCCAGGGCGAAGAAGATCGCCGGGAATCCGAAGAACGCACCCTCGTTCGGGTCTGCGCCTTCGGCCAGCAATTGCTTGACGCCATCCGTATTGTTGCGTAGCACCGCGCCGAATAAAGGCGTCGGCGGTTTCATGTCGGGAATCTGGGCCTGCAGGAACAGGCCCGCCAGCAGACTTGCGGCTACCACTCGTAACTTCAACTTCTCCTCTGTGCCTCCTCTGCAGAAGACACGCGAGGGTGTAGGCCCGAGTGGCTCAAGTGGGGCACAGGCGAAGGTTAGCGGGCGAACCGCGGGTCTGCACTCCCGCTGCCTTTCGTCCGATAGGTTTCGAGTGGACGTAGGAGCGCCGGCATACGAACGTTGATTTATAATCGCCATACAGCGTCAGGAAAGAACAAATGCAAAACAGCGAGAGGCCAACCCCCGACCAGCTTTTCGATGAGCTGATGAGGCTGTCTGCCGAAGTGGAGCAGGCAACGGACCTCAAGATCCTGCGACCTGTCTTTTACCGGCTCGATTCGATAATTAAAGAGAATTCCGATCGCCCCGAAGTCAGCGGTCTGGCCTCCTCCGTGCGTGAGAAGCTGGTGGCGAAGGCAACCAAGCTCAGCGGCACCCCTCCCCTGCAGACACCCTCCGGTTCGCACGTGCCTTCCGGGATCTCCGGAGCCCATCCTCCCGTAGAGCCTCCTTCGGCCGTGCCCCCCACTTCGACGCAGCCCGCTCCCGCCCAGGAATACAAGACTCAGGCCTACGCGGCACAGCCCGCTCCGACGCCCGCTCCCGAGGCGGCCTCCGCCGGCACTCCCGGCACTCTCAACTGGAAGCTTGCCCTTGCGGTGGGCGGCGTGCTCGGTGTGGTCCTTTTTGGCGGAATCGTTGTCCTCACGCGGGGGAAGAAGGAGCAGCCGCCTCCTCCACCCGAGACAGGCAAGATCGCCGTGAATGTACAGGTGACTCCGCCCGGCGCCGCAATCAAGATCGACTCCAAGCCCTGCGGCGCTTCGCCCTGCCAGACCCAACTGGACCCCGGAACCTACACGGTAGAGGCGAGCCTGAATGGATACGAACTGGCGCGCCAGACGCTGACGGTGACCGCCGGCCAGCCTTCTTCGCTCTCCATCACGCTCGAGCCGAGCCCGATCCGCGTCCGCCTTTTGACGGACCTCGATTCCGGACAGGTGTTTCTGGACGGACAGCCTCAAGGCGAATTGCAGGAAGGCCAATACACGCTGGAGCGCATCCCGCCGGGCGCACACCAGATCAAGGTGGCCGGCAAGGGCACGGAGACGACCTTCGCGTTCGACGCGTCGCCCGGTTCGGCCCCGAAGATCAGCGGCCCCATTCAGACCAAGAACATTCTCGCGGTCGTTGTCTCGAGTTACGGCGATAAGGCGAACGCCTTCACCAGCGCCAAGCTGAAGGTTGCGCTGGACGGGAATCCGGTGGGCGAAGCGTCGCCGGAGGGACTCGAAGTCTCGGCATCGCAGGGCGACCACCAGCTGACGCTGGGGGAAGGGAAGGACGCGAAGAACGTCGTGGCCTCGTTCGGCCCGGCGCCAATTCTCACCGCTTATCTGAAACTCGACATTAATGCCGGCACGCTGCTGATTGCCACCGGCGAGGACGACGTTAAGGTGCTCGTCGACGGCCGTGAGCGGAAGCAGAAGACCAGCAAGGGGCAGTTGCGCATCCCGTTTCTCAACGTGAAGGAGTACACGGTGGCCGTCGCCAAGGAAGGCTACGAAGCCAGCCCCGCCCAGAAGGTACTGATCAAGAAGGGCGAGGAGACGCGGGTTGAGTTCAGCCTGAAGGCCATTCCAAAACTCGCTACGCTTCGGGTGCGGCAAGGCCAGCCGGGCGCCACCGTCTTGATGGGCTCGGAGACCCTGGGCGCCGTCGCCGCGGACGGTACGTTCTCCGCAAACAACATTTCTCCGGGCGAGCACACGTTCGAGTTTCGACTGGACAAGTACCAGCCGAAGAAGGTGACCCGGCAGTTCACGGCGGGCGCCGTGACTGAGATTGTGGGGGTGGAACTGGCGCTGGCGAAGGTTAACGGCACCTTGCGTCTTACGCTCTCACCCTCCGACAGCCGCGTCACGCTGCGCCTGGCGAGCGAACCGCCGGCACAAGCGCGCGTGATCCGAGATCTGTCGCTCAGCCTGCCGGAAGGCCAGTACGTGCTGACGGCCTCGGCTCCGAATTTTAATGAGAAGACGCTAACGGTCTCGCTCGCCGGCGGCGAGAACAAGGGTGTCGATCTGCAATTGCAGAAGATCGCACCCAAGCAGCTCGGGATGGCCGATTGGGACGACCCGTCGGGCTGGAAGGCAGAAGGCGGCTGGCTGATGCGGCGCGGCGGCAACTTCGTGCTCTTCCGCCCTACGACGGTCACCGGCACCTTCGTGTTCACCGTGATGCTGGCGAAGGGCCGGCGCGTCCAATGGGTAACCAATTACCTTGACGACCGGAATTACACGCTCTTCCAGTTGGAGAAGCGGCAGTTCACCCGCAAGGAGAAAGTGAACGGCCGCGAGAACGAGCTCGGCAAGGTGAACCACAACAACGATAAGACCGAATCCTGGGCCGTCCAGGTGGACGTGAGCCCGACGATGATTGTGCACCGCATGTTGAGGGACGGCCGCTGGGAACAGCTGGACGCGTGGACGGCGCCGCCGGGCCGGAACTTCTCGAACGGCAAGTTCGGATTCTATTTGCCGGGCGGGGATCAGATCGGCCTGTCGAACTTCAGCTACACGCCGCGCTAAGCGGCTTTCCAGAGGAGTAGGGCGACGCCCGCGAGGAAGCCGAGCAGCGCCTCGTACTCGCGGTTCCGGCGGTAGGTGCTCCAGCGGAAGCGGCCGGCCGGAGCGTCCGCATCACGGCGTGGCCAGAGGGCCGGCACGCGGCGCGCATACTCCGCATACTCGGGAAACAGAGCGCGCAGATGCTGCTCCTCGTTCTGAATGACGGGCAGATAGACGAGCAGGAACACCGCTCCGAACAGGACCGCGAGGACCCATTGCTGCGACGCCACCACAAGCCCGGCCGCCACGGTGAGCGTCCCTATGTAGAGCGGATTCCGCATCCAGGCGTAGGGCCCGGTTCGGGCGAGGGTGCGGTTCTTCTCCAAGTGGCCGGCCGCCCATGCGCGCAGCCAGAGGCCGAGGGCCGAGATCGGGAGTCCGACGCCAAGGCTCTGCCAGGACGGCCGCGAGAGGAAGACGAACGCTGCGGCCAGTAGAAATCCCGAGGGCACGCGCAGCCGCGCGACCGCATCGGCATAACCCTTGGGAAATGTCACGGAGTGATACGCTCCACGGTCATCCGGGCTTCCAGTGCTGCTAGCACCTGCCCCGGTCGGACAGCCCTCATGCTCGGGTCGATCTCGTCGCGGCGCTTGTAGCTGGTGACGGCGCCCGGGTCGCGCAGCACGCTGATAGTTCCCCCATACGGCCCGTTGCGCGCGGGATCCGTGGGTCCGAAGACCGCGACGCCGGGCTTGCCGAGAGCGGCTGCCAGGTGTAGAGGACCGCTGTCGACGCCGACGACCGCGGCCGCGCGGCGGGTGGCGTCAATCAGCCCCGGCAGCCCGGAGCAGTGCACCCAAGCGCCCTCAATCTGAAGCAGGGGGCGCGCCGCCTCCGTTCCGTTGAGCACCAGATGGAGCCCCTTGCGGCGCAGAGCCTGGGCGAGGGCCGCGTAATGCTCCATGGGCCACTGCTTCGCGGCCCAGCCGGCAAGGGGACTGGCCAGCACGAAGTCGCCGTCCGGCAAATCGCCTTCCGCGGCGCCGGCGGGTATCGGAAACCGTAGCGTTACATTGGACGCGCCCGCTGCCGTCGCCACTTCGATGTTGCGGTCCACCACGTGCGCGGATTTGGCCTGCACGGCGAGCGAATAGAAGAACGCCGCAGCGCGTTCCCGCAGCTGCGTGTGATGGAAACCGACGATGCGATCCGGCCGCGCCGCGCTGGCCGCCAGCCCCGACTGCATTAACCCTTGGAAGTCGATGGCGAGGTCGAAACGGTGAGCGCGCAATAGTCTCCAGGACCGCAGCGCATCGGAGAAGCTGCGCCGCGGGAGCGGGAGGACCTCGTCGACGAACGGGTTGCCCTCGAGCAACTGGACCCACTTCGGGTCGACGGCCCAGCAGACGCGCGAGCGGGGATGGCTATGCTTCAACGTGGCCACTGCCGGGAGCGCGTGCACGATGTCGCCCATGGCTCCCAGGCGGATCACCAGAATGTCGGACGCTGCCGTCATGCCTCGTGCCGTGCCCGGATGTGCTCTACCAGACGCCGCTGGCGTTCCCCGTCGGCGTCCTCTTCCCGGATCAGCCGGTCTCCGGGGACGTTCGCCAGCACGCGCTCCACGCCCTCGCCTGCGACGACGTAATCGACCGTCCGCAGCGCGGCAACCATTTCCGCCCGGGAGCGGGAGTCGAGCAGCGATCCCGGCAGATCCTGTATGGCGACGACAACGCGCCCATCGGACGCCTCGCGCCGGATCTCTTCCAACCGGCCGGCATGCTCGGCGGTAAGCGGATCGAAGTACCCGCTGACCACGCAAACGCTCTCCTCCGCCGCTACCCGGAGCGCCTCATCGACATCTACGATTTTGCGCCTCGTATCCATGTCCCGCTGACCTTCCCCTTCCCGATGCAACAGTTCGATTCCGGCGCTGACGACGCGCTCGACCGTTACCGCCGTCATGCACCGGTGGTCGATCGGACATTCTCGCAGAAGACAGGGACTGCACTCTACCGGTTCACGAATGATACGCGCGGCGTGACCGGTGGGCCCGGTGGTGGTATGGTCCGTGGCGCCGAAGACCGTCACCGTCGGCACAGCCAGGGCCGAGGCGATATGCATGGCGCCCGAGTCGTTCGTCAGATAGAGGGAGGCTGCCGCCGCCAGAGCGATGTAGTCGCGGAGCTCCGTTTCACCCGCCAGGTTGAACGAACGGACGCCCTGCTGGTCGATCGCCTGAGAGACGGCGGCGCACAGCGCGCGCTCACTGCCTGAGCCGAAGCAGACTACGCTCGCGCCGATCTTGGCAGCCAGTTGCGTTGCCGCTGCCGCGAACCGCTCGGGGAGCCAGCGCTTCGCCGTGCCGTAGGCCGCGCCCGGGCTGACCGCGACGACGGGCATCGGGATGCCGCGCCCGGCATATAGATCGCGGCCGCGCCGCCGCAACCGATCCGCGCCGTCGAGCCGGATGGGCGCGTCCGGCGGGAACGATTCGATCAGGCCCGCGCGCCGCAGCATCTCGAGGTAATAGAAGCGTTCGTGGCGCGGAATCTCGCCCGCCTGAGGAACCGGAACGTCTCGCGTCAGCAGCAGGCCGCGCCCGTCCCGGTTGTATCCGATGCGTTGCGGTATGCCGGCGAGCCAAGCGAGGAGTGCCGCGTCGAACGCGTTCTGGAGGAGAATCGCCGCTTCGAAGTGGCGCTTCCGCAAGGCGTGGGCAATGCGCAGCCGCTCGCGTACCGAGGTGTTTCGATACAACAGGACCTCGTCAACGGCCGCTTCGCCCTCATAGAGGTCGGCTACCCAGGGACGAGCGAGCACGGCGATGTGTGCTTGTGGAAAGCGCGCCCGTACGGCGCCTAAGGCGGGAAGAGACATGATCGCATCGCCAATCCAGTTGGTGGCGCGGATCAGAATGCGGCGAAAGTCGGCCAATATTCCAGCGTAGCGCAACGGGCGGCGTGGTCCCCGCTGCCGCGGAGCGGGCACCGCTTCTGGTGCACGCTGCTGCTCCCGCCGCCCGTGTGGTCCGCGCGGCTAGGGGCGCCGCTGGGGATCATTCTTCTGCCGGGCGATGCTGCGGCTGGCGCGGTCCTGCTGCCTCTCGATTTTTGCGCGCTCCCTGGGCGTCAGCCCTCCGCCGTCCACTCGATCCCGCCGAACCGTCTGGCGGATGTCCCTCTGCTGCTCGCGAAGACGGGCCGCCTCGCCGCGCGTCAGTTCGCCCGATCGCACGCCTTGCTGGATGCGGGCGGCCTGGGCTTCCTTGCGGTTCTGAATGCGCTGTGCGGGAACCGCCGAAATCGTCAGCAGCGCCAGAGTGGTGAGGGTGATGATCCGTTTCATGATCTTCTGAACGCGGATGATCGCGGGAAGTTGCGCGAGAATGAGAGGCGCATGTCGCACCGCCTGAACCTGGCCTATGCTGCCTACCTCCTGCTGGGCGCGGGGGCGTGGTTTACCCTTTCCGGGCGAGTGAGACTAGCCGTGCTCATCCTGTTGGCCGCCTTAGCGTTCAAGACCTGGCTGCAGACCCGGCTGGAACCTTAGTTCCAGAACCGCCTGAAACTGCGGTTCCACTGTGGGTAAAACCAGAGTTCCACCCTACCTACACCTGACTACTCACCTCTGAGGGCGGGGAATACCTTAACTCGAATTAGGGCAAATTTCGCTGAGAGTCACGGGGGAAGCGGGATTTCCGGATATCGATCGTCAGTACGAAGATGGGACTGCGCTGCTTGAGGTAATTACTGAGTTTCGATTCGGAACCGACGTTTCAATATGAAACACGCAGATTGAGGAGCTTCGGTTTCAAAAAGGAACTAGAGAGCGCGAGTGCCGGTATCGCACTTCTATTGGAAAGATCGGCGGTTCCCAGCGTGAGTTTAGGAGAGAGGCTTTGTTTTCAGGGATTCCAGGTAAAACCCCGAGCCTTTCTTCGAGCTTAGGGGGAGTGAGCGAGCCGAGAATGTCCTGCGGTCGGGCGGTTGGCCTTCCGCTTGCACTTTCAGGGTCGAGCGTCGAGCCAGGAAGCCCGGCGACGAGCAAGGGAAAGAAGAGGACTTGAGCATGTCAGCTAGTGTCGCGGTAACGATCCAGGCGCAGGAAGCACCCTCCTCCCAGCGCGATCAAGTTGTACTGGAGCATTTGCCTTTGGTCAAAGCGATTGCCGTCCGGGTGCACGAGAGCCTGCCCGTGCACGTCGACCTGGATGATCTGGTGCATGCCGGTGTTTTGGGCCTCTTCGACGCTGTCAGCAAGTACGACCCTGATAAGAAGGTCGCCTTTTCCGCCTATGCCAAGCACCGCATCAAGGGAGCGATTCTCGACAGCCTCCGCCAACTCGACTGGGCTTCCCGCGATCTCCGCCGGCGGCACAAGCAGGTGGAAGCGGTCACCCGCGATCTGACGGCTGAGCTGCGCCGCGCGCCAACGGAGCAGGAGATTGCGGACCGCCTGGGCATCGATGTCGAGCGCTGGCGGCAGATGGCCCTCGACCTCCGCAATGTCGGGCTGGTCTCGGCCTCGACCCGCGGCAACGAGCAAGATGACCTGCCGGCTCCCGATTTCCCGTCGAAGCCGGAGTCACAGCCGGATTCGATGTGCGTTCGGGAGCAACTTCGGTCTGTGCTGCAATCCGCCATGTCCACCCTTCCCGCCCGGTATCAGAAGGTGGTCATGCTCTATTACACGAACGAGATGACGATGAAGGAGATCGGCGGCATCCTGGGCATCAACGAGAGCCGGGTATCGCAGATCCACAAGTCGGCGCTCGAGAAAATGAACGCCGCCCTGCAGAACAGCGGGATCACGAGCAGCCGCGCCTTCTGATTTCGCTAGCGGATGTCGATAGCGTAAGGCATCACCTGCATCACGCCGCCCTGCAGCCAGAGGCGCATCAGCGACCAGTTCGTCTCGGATACACCCAGTTCCTTCTTGAGTGCCGCCGCTGTCGCGCTGTCCGTTAACGAGGTGTTCTGCGTTTCGAGAAGCGCTTCGAAGAAGGACTTCCGCCCGGGGAAGGGAACAAGCCTGACGCGGTCTTGGGCGGGAATCTTCGCCTTCTCCTTCACGAGCTCAATCGCCCGCGTGAGACCTCCCAGTTCGTCGACGAGTTTCCGGTCCCGCGCCTGAGCGCCCAGCCACACACGACCTTGCGCCAGACCGTCAATCGTCTCGTAGCTCTGCTTGCGGCCTTCGGACACTCGCTTCACGAAGCCCGCGTAAATGTTGTCAATGGTCTCCCGCAACTTCAGCCGCCCGGCCTCCGTCAGGGGCTCATAATCGCTGTCGATGGCGGCGTTCTTCCCGCGCGTCAACAGCTGCTTCTGAATTCCGACTTTGTCGTATAAGCCGCGGAAGATCGGCTTGCCGTAGATGACTCCGATGGATCCGGTGAGCGTGTTCGGGTAGGCCAATACAGGATCGCCGGTCATGGCAATGTAATAGCCCCCCGACGCTGCCACGTCCGACATGGAGATCACCGTCGGCTTCTTTGCCCGCAGCAACTTCAGTTCGCGCAGGATATCGTCCGAGGCGAGCGCATCTCCCCCCGGTGAGTCGATACGTACGATGACACCCTTGATGCTCGCATCGTTCGCCGCCCGCCGAACTTGGCTGACAAAGCTCTCCGAGTAGATGCCATCCTCCGAGAGGCTCCCGGCGGAGCCGCGAAGAATCGTGCCTTGGCCGACCAGCAGAGCAATCCGGTGCCTGCCGTCGTAGCCCGGCACGGAGGCCCGGCTGTATTCCTTAGGCCCCAGCTTCTTCAGCTCGTTCTGGCCGAGCTTCTTCATCAACTCGCCGTGCACCTGGTCTTCGTAGAGCACCCCGTCGACGAGCCCCGCCGGGACCGCCTTAGCGGCTAGAAACGGTCCCTGATCGAGCAGTTGCCGGAACTCGGCCGGGCTTTTCTTCCGGCTCTTGGCGAAGGTGTCGATGAGGTGCCCGTAGAGGTCGTCCAGTACGGAGTTCAGCACCTCGAGCGTTTCGGGCGTTGCGGAAGTGCGGGTCAGCATATCGCCGGCATCCTTGTATTTGCCGGCGTGCTCCACCTCCACCTGTATCCCGATCTTGTCGAGGGTGTTCTTGACGAACATGAGCTCCGCCCGCAGTCCCTTCAGGTCGAGCACGTCCTCGGGCGCGATGTACACCTTCTCGGCCGCCGACGCCAGATAGTACTCCCTCATCCCCGGCGTCCTGAGCCAGGCATACACCGGCTTCCCCGACTTTCGGAACTCCGCCACGGCCTCGCGCAACTCCTGGAGCTTTCCCCATCCCGTTGCCATGCCTCTCGGCATCAGCAAGACAGCTTTCACCCGGTTGTCAACAGCGCCTTTTCGCAGCAGGCTGTAGTACTCGGCCATGGTCAGCTGCCCGCTGTCGCCCAGCCCTGGCAGAGGAGCTTCCATTCCGGGCTGCTCCGGGATGTCGCCCTGCAGCTTGAGCACGAGTGTTGAGCCGTCGGCGACGCTCGGCCGATTCTCGCCAAGCCTCAGCATGGCGAAGAAAAAGATGACGGCCGTTAACCCTGCGAGGAACAGCCCCGTGATGAGCCCCAAGAGAAACTTCTTCATACGTCGCTACTATGCCGACTCCAGGATCAAGTCCACGCGCCGGCTCACTTCCTTCAGGTAGTTCGCATCCCCGCCAGGCAACTCCACCGTGGCCGTGCCCTTGAACCGAATATCCGCGAGCGCCTGGTAGATCGCCTTCCAGTCAATCTCACCCTCCCGCAGCGGAACCCACTCCGCGCGCTCGCGCCGGGGAAAACGGAAATCCTTCAGGTGCAGTTTGACGATTCGCGAACCCAGCGTACGGATCCAATCCTGCGGGTACCCGTAGAGCACCACATTGCCCACGTCGAAATACGCCTTTACCCAAGGGCTCTTGAACTCGTCCACGTAGGTGGCAAACTCGAGCGGGCTCAGCAGAAACTTGTTCCAGACCTCTTCGACGGCGATCACGACCTTGTGTTTCTCCGCGAGCGGAATCAGTTTTCGGATCTGCACCTGCGACCGCTTCCAGGCATCGCCATACCCCGTCTTCGCATCCACCACGGCCGGTACGAGCAGGACCGTGTCAGAACCCCAGGCGGCCGCATTCTCGATGCTGGTGCGCATCCCCTGCATGCTCTTCTCGACGACACCCGGATCGGACGAGGACAGCGGATACTGCCAGTGTGCGGAGTTCATCACGGAGTGCACTCGTACCCCGGTCTTCTCGGCTGCCTTCCGAATCTCGTCTACCGTGGCAGGTTCGGTGACCGTGTGTGCCTCGATCTGCTCGAATCCGCAGTCCTTCGCCAGGCGGAAACGGTCTTCGACGGAGAGTTCTTTGGGAAGCATGCTGATCAGCACGCCCTTACGGATAGGAAGGCGCTGGGGAGTCTGGGCTGCACCGACGGCAGCAGCGGCCATCGCGCCCAAGGCCGCACGACGCGTAAAGGGAGTTGTCACGCTCCGATTGTACCGGTTGGCAGTTGGAGGGTGGGCGCCGCCGGGGGCCTACACCAGGTTCGGTATCTTAATGATCTTCTTCTGAATCGCGTATTGGACCAGCTGCGCCTTATTGTGAATATCCAGCTTCCGCATGAGGTTGAACTTATGGGCTTCCACGGTCTTCACGCTCAAGTTGAGGTCGCAGGCGATCTCCTTCACGGAATTGCCCTCGGCGAGCATCTTTAGCACTTCGCGCTCACGAGTGGTCAGCGTGGCGAAGCGCGGCAGCCGGTTGGCGCTCTTGATGCGCGAACGGAAGTCGTCCACCAATTGGGAGAGCATGCGGGGGCTCAGATAGCTGCCGCCCCGGCAGATATCGCGCACCGCCGCCACCAGCTGCTGCGCCGGGCTGTCTTTCAACACATAGCCGGAAGCGCCGACCTCCATTCCCTCGACCAGATAGTCCTCGTCGTCGTACATGGTGAGGAACAGGACCTTCGTCTCCGGCCGGTTCTTCTTGATTTGGCGCGTCGCTTCGAAGCTGCTGAGGCCGGGCATGCCGATGTCCATCAGGACTACGTCCGGACGAAGTTCGCCGGCCTTGTCCACGGCATCGCCCCCATTGGACGCTTCACCGATCACTTCCATGTCCGGCTCGCTCGAAATCAGTGTGCGAATGCCCTGACGGAACAAAGTATGATCGTCCGCCAACATAATCCGAATCTTGGCCATAGTCCGTGTCCTCAACCGGGCGCCGCCGTGTCTTCTACGGACGCCCGAGCACCGTCTCCTTCGCCGCGGCCTCTCCGGCCGTGCGGCGGGAATGTTCCTACCTTGCGGCGAGGGCCGCCGGCGCCGGCCTTACCGATGCCGCTGCCACCGCGTCGCTGCTGGTCTCCGCTTTATGCAGAGGTAACTGGATTCGCAGGATCGTCCCTCTTCGAACTCTCCCGCCTTGACCTGCTTCGGCGTGATCCCTTGTTAACCGGATGTGCCTCGCCGCCCGTGCCTGGGGAGCACCGGCCGAGGCGTTATTGGTGGGCCGCCTGTTGACCACACTCTCGATGGAACACGAGCCACCGAGGACGGCGACGCGTTCTCTCAAACCCGCCAGTCCATAGCCGCCTCGGCGCGCGAAGGCCTCTTCCACGTCGAAGCCGACGCCATCGTCTTCCACCTCGAGACTCAGTAATCCATCGGATGCCGATACCGAAAGGTTTACGTTGCTCGCCCCCGAGTGCTTCGCAATGTTGTTGCAGCACTCCTGAATGAGGCGGTACACGATGCTTTCGTACTGCTTGGGAACCTGGTGGACCTTCGATAACTGGAGCTTCACCCGGCAGGGGTGCAGTTGCCGCAGCTTGCTGACGAGCTGCCGCACGGCCGCCGCAAGGCCGATCTGCTCGAGCACGGCCGGGCTGAGGGCCGCCAGCAGCCGCCGGATCTCCAGGATGGCATGCTCGGTCACGTCACGAATCTCGTTCAGCTTTGCCTTCGCCTGCGCCTGCTCGTCCGGCAGCGACGCCTCGAGCATCTCCAGCTGCAGGCGCACGCACAGCAGGCTCTGCCCTGCTTCGTCGTGGAGTTCCCTTGAAATGCGCCGCCGCTCCGCCTCTTCCACCTGCAACATCCGCTCCGCCAGCTGCTGGATCCGCTCTTTATGGAGAGCGAGGTCCTGCACCAGGCGCGCCTTCTCCGCCGCCCTGAGGCACCGCTCGGCCGAGCCTGTCAGCAGCTCGAGTTCCCGGGGCAACCACTCGTAGGAACGAGGAAAGGCAAGCTGCAGGACGCCCGCGATCCGCGGCCCGGAGGCAATCGGGATCGACCAGAAACAACGGTAGCGGTCCGCCCAGGACTGGTCGAGCAGCGTTCCCGCCGGCGCCGACTCCGTCAGAAAGTACTTCGGTGATCCCAACCGCCGGCGCAGCGATACGGTGTTGGGGGCCGAGACGGGAGTCGCCTGCGCGGGGATTCCGTTCGACGTGCTCGCCCGCAAGACCCACGCTGTTCCTGCGTCGTTTAACAGAAACAGGTGTCCCGCGGCGGCATTCGCGAAGCGCGCGAGTGTCGCCACGCTGCCCTGTAACAACTCGTCGAGGGTGCCGGCTTCCAACTCGCACCGTGAGAGTTCGTAAAAGGCCCGGGTTTCCAGTTCCCGGACCTGGTAGTAGGCGTTGTTCAGCGTCAGGATGACGCAGAAGTGCAGTTGTTCCCGCACCCAGCGGAAGTTCGCCTGATCCCCGGCTGCCGCTCGCTTCAAAACGGGCCCGAGGAGCCGATCGTACTCCTGCAGCGCGGCCACAACGACATTTGGCGGAAGGTTCAGCTTCGCCAGCCGGCGTCCCTGATACTCCACCTCCTCGAGGAACGACGCCAGGGGCTTGCCCGCCAGCATCATCCTTGCCGCCGCCCCCGCGGTGATCGCTGACAGCGCGCGCATCTGCCGCGCCTCCAGCTGTAACAGCGCGAGCCGCTGCTGAAACTGACGCTCCAGCTTGGCCGCCTCCGGCCCCACCACGGCCGACAAACGCTTGATTTGCTTCCGCAGCTGGTCGGTCAGTACATCGGCGGCATGCGCAAGGGCGGTGCTGGTCTCGGGCACGGTCACTACTGGTCTATCGGCTCACCCAGCGAATGGCTTTAGGCAGCCTGAGGTGATTCGCCTGGAACCCGCGCGCCGGATTCGTAGCCCAACCGTCCCAGGTGCCGGCTCGCCCCTACTTAGCTCCGCGCGCCTTGAGCAGTTCCGCCACCTCGCTCTGCCCGTTCTCCACTGCGGCCGCGAGGGCCGTCTTCCCGGCCTTGTTCCGGGCATCCACTTTCGCGCCACGGTCCAGCAGCAGCTTCACCACCCCCAGCCGCCCCCAGGAGGCCGCCTGGTAGAGCGCCGTCTCTCCGCCCTCGGCGTCACGAGCGTCCACGTCCGCCCCGGCGTCCAACAACAGCGCGCAGACCGCCTCGTTCCCGCCCAAGGCGGCATCGTGCAGCGGCGTGGCCCCGGCGGAGTTCCTCACGTCTGCCTTCGCCCCTTTGCTCAAGAGCAGGGCGACGATCTCCTTGTGCCCCTTCAAGGCCGCGTCGTGCAACAAGGTGGAACCGGACTCCGACTTCGCGTTCGCGTCGGCGCCTCGCTCGAGCAGCAGCGATACCGTGTCCAGATTGCCGCGCATCACTGCTTCGTGCAACTGCCGCAGCCCGGAGTTGCGCGGGCCCTCCAGCTTCGCGCCCCGCTTCATCAGGATGTCCACGACGGCGTTGTGCCGGTATCGGAGCGCTTCGTCCAGCGGTGTTGCCCCAGAGTTGTCGCGCGCGTTCGGATCGGCCCCGGCGTCGAGCAGCAGCGCCACCACGTCCGGATGACCCTTCACGGCGGCCTCATGCAGCGGCGTCTCTCCGGAATCCGCATTCCGCACCTGTACGGCCGCCCCGCGGGCCAGCAAGAGCTTCACGATTTCGGCGTGTCCCTTCCAGGAGGCCTCGTCCAATGGGGTTCCGCCCGACGCGTCCTTCGCGTTCACGTCCGCACCTTTGGCGAGCAGCAACTCTACCATGGGGCGGTAGCCGCGGTTGGCCGCCAGATGAAGCGCGGAACTGCCCGAGCGATACCGCGCGTCGAGGTCCGCCCCGCGCTGCAACAGCAGCGTGACGATCTCGACGTGGTTCGTGATGACCGCGTAGTGGAGCGGCGTCGAGCCCGCTTCGGCGTGCTTCGCATTCACCGCCGCCCCCCGCTCCAGCAGGAGTTCGACCACCGCCTTCTCCCCACTCCAGGCGGCGTCGTGCAGAGCCGTTCCGCCCAGCCCGTCGCGCTGGTTCACATCCGCGCCCGCCTGCAGGAGTTGCTTCACGCGCTCCAGGTCCCCCGCGCGCGCGGCCTGGTGCAGGTCCGTCGCGCCGGCAGAGACCGTCAACGCCAGCAATACCACCATCCGGATCATAGAGAAGGACAAGCGCAAGGCAGCCGCCCGGGCCGCCCTTAGTTTATCGCGCTCAGGTGAAGCGCCCGTTCCCGCCGCCCCCGCAGCCGGACATCGAAAAGCACGACAACTGTCTCTCCGCCCGCCGCGCCCCGCACTTCGGACACTGCACCTCCGTGTCTGACTCGCTGAACCGCCGCAGGGTCTCAAACGGGTGCCCGCACTCGCCGCACCGATACTCGTACATCGGCATACCCCTAGCTTATCGCGATACCCTGAACCGTATGCGCCGCCCGGCCTGGTTGATTCCGGTTCTCGCATTCGCCGCCTTTGAGCGCGTTCAACTGCTTGAAACCACCAGCGAGGATTCCGCCGGCGTCAGTCTCGGGGACCTCAACGGCGACGGCCGGCTGGACATCGTACTGGCTAAGGGACGCCACAAACCGCTCCACGACCGCGTGCTGCTCAACGACGGTAAGGGCGGCTACATCGCATCCAACCTCGGCCCCAATCCCGATCGCACTTACTCCGCGGCGCTCGCCGACATCGACCGCGACGGCGACTTAGACGTCGTTTCCAGCAACGACACGCCCGATGCGAAACTCGTTTATCTCAACGATGGCCGCGGCCGCTTCGCTGTGAAGGGCGGTTTCGGCGATCCCAAGTGGGTGACCCGCTACGTCACCCTCGCCGACCTCAATGGCGACAAGTACCCCGACATTGTGGCCGCGAACCGCGGCGGCAACCGCACGGTGGAGAGTTTCGCGTGCCTCAACGACCGCGCCGGGTCCTTCCCCAAGTGCGAACCCATCTACGAAGGATCCGCCACCGCCATCGCCGCCTCCGACTTTGACGGCGACAACGCCATCGACCTCTTCATCCCGCACCGCGACGGCGGCCAGAGCGTCGTGCTGTGGAACAACGGGCAGGGCCGCTTCCCCACTTCCACTTCCGTGGGCCCTGCGGACACCGCGGCCCGCATTGCCGTCGCGGGAGATCTCAACGGCGACGGCTGTGACGACATCGTGTTCATCGAAGAGCGCCGCAAAGGCGCCTTCCTCGCGCTGAATCTCAAGGACCGCCGGTTCGCCGAACCCGCTCCGCTACCCGGCCGTTCGCGCACGCCCTACGCCCTGGCGCTGGCCGATCTCGATGGCAACGGCCACCTCGATGTGGTCGTCGGTAATGTGGAAAGCCCCGGCGCCGTCTTCTATAACGAAGGCCGCGCGACGTCCTTCCGGGAAGGCTCCTGGAACGACGGCAGGGGCGTTGTTTACGGCGTCGCATTCGCGGATATCGACGGCGACGGCGCGCTGGACATTGTGGCGGCCCGCTCCGGCGCGCCGAACGCCATCTGGTTCGGCGGGACGCGGGAGTAAACTGGGCCCATGCTGCTCTTCCTGCAGGCGGCCGCCGCCGCCGTTGGCATCTTTACCATCAGTACCGACGTCGGGGTGAATCCCACGCCCGGGAGCGCCACGCACGACCCCGCCGCGATGGCGTATCGCATTACAGGTAGCGGCGCGAATATCTGGGGCGCGACGGACGCCTTCCGCTTTGTCGCCCGTCAACTCACGGGGGACTTCGCGCTCACCGCCAACATTCGCTTTGAAGGCGCGGGCGTCGATC
The DNA here is from genome assembly GCA_033763935.1 of Bryobacteraceae bacterium. Classification (GTDB taxonomy): domain Bacteria; phylum Acidobacteriota; class Terriglobia; order Bryobacterales; family Bryobacteraceae; genus DALYJJ01. Next base: position 19,306 of record JANRJO010000019.1, on the reverse strand, counting down.
CTCACCGCAAAGCGGTCCTGATGGTGCGGCAGGATCTTTCGCCGGACTCTCCCTATGCGGACATCGCCGTCCACGGCGACGGCCTCACCGCCCTCCAGTATCGGACCACAAAGGGTGGAATCACGGAGGAGATCCGGTCCCCCATCAACAGTCCTGAGCGGCTGCGGCTGGAACGTCGCGGTAACCGCATTACGGTGTATGCGGGCGGGACCGCCAGCGGGCCGCTGACCATTGTGCTGCAGGATCCCGTCTACGTCGGCCTCGGTGTCTCTTCCCACAATGCCGCGGTGACGGAGACCGCGGTGTTCTCCGACGTTCGACTCGAGAACCAGCCGGCGCAGCCCCGCTACCGCAGTAAGATCACCGTCTTCGAGGTCGCCTCCAGACAGTCGAAGGTGGTCTTCACCGGCGACGGAATCATTGAAGCCCCGAACTGGTCTCGTGACGGCCGGTACTTACTCGTCAATACGAACGGGAATCTATACCGAGTCCCTCTCGACAATCCCGCCCTCGAGCAGATACAACTCGAAGGCAATCAGTTCCGCTGCAACAACGATCATGACCTGACCAGAGATGGGAAGCTCCTCGCCTTTTCCGCGTCCACACCGCAGTCACGCCAGTCGCAGGTCTTCACCGCTACCGCGGAGGGAACGAACGTAAAGCTGATTACGCCTCGAGCACCGAGTTACTTCCACGGCTGGTCGCCCGACAGTAAGTGGCTGGCCTTTGTCGGACTGCGAAACGGTAAGTACGAGATATACCGGGCGCCGGCGACCGGCGACGGAACGGAGGAACAGCTTACGTCCGCCGGCGCCTACGACGATGGCCCGGAGTATTCGCCCGACGGTCAGTGGATCTACTTCAATTCCGACCGCGGCGGCGGCTGGAATATCTGGCGCATGCCGGCCACGGGCGCCGGAGCCGGCGACAAGCTGGCCGAGAAGATCACGAGCGACCCCCTCGAGGACTGGTTCCCACACCTCTCCCCTGACGGGAAGAAGATGGTCTTCCTCTCGTTCCCCGCCGGTACCAAGGGTCACAACGACCGTATGCCCGGCGTCCAACTGCGCCTTCGAGAGGTTCCAGGGAAGCGGGTGACAACGGCGCCGATCACCGTCCTGACGACCATCCATGGAGGCCAAGGCAGCATCAACGTGAACTCGTGGTCGCCGGATTCAAAGCAGTTCGCCTTCGTCGAATACGAGCCGGCGCCCTAGTTAGCGGGCGAGCGCGGAGGAACCGTCGCCGTAGTAAAACTCCTCGCGAGTGATCAGCCCATTGTTCACCGTGTAGACGCCCACCTCGCGCACGGTCACCCGCTGTCCGGTCGCCTTCGGGGTCACTTCGAACGCGAAGACCACCGCGAACCGGTCTCCAAGCAGGTAAGGGCCGTCCACGGAACCGCCGTGGATCTCGTGCGCGCCCGCCCAGTCCGCACTCTTCTGGATGACTGCCGCCTTGCCCGGGGTCTCAAAGCTGCCTGTCGCCCGCTGGACAGCCTCCACGCTCACGATCTTTTCGTCATACATTTCCTTCATGACGTCGAAGTTCTTGCCTTCCCGGCACATTGCAACAAATCGGTTCGCGAGTTCGGAAGTAGTCATCATTCGATGATAGACGACTATGCCAGGCGCAGTTCCACCGCGCTGACGCTCCGCGGCGGGAACCGCCACAGCGGCTCGCGGAGCACCTGCTCTTTCGGGGCAAACACCGCGGGTTGATCCAAGCCGACTGCGGTGCGCGGGTCCTCCGGCGCAATCTCCAGCACCCGCCCGCCGTGCACCTGCCGTCCCTGCACACGGAGCGGCGTCTCTACGGCTCGCGAGAAGCTCTTGTTCAAGACATGGAGAAAGACGGTGTCGCCGGTGCGACTCGCTGCGATGTCCAGATCCGGATGTCCCGCGGTCACGGCCACACCCTGCTTCCCGTTGTTCCGCTTGAAGAGGCGCATAATTGAGCCGACCGGCGTCAGGTAACTGATCCCGCGGGGCGTTTGCAGCATCACCGCGTTCACCGTCCACCGGTTCCCGGCAAAGTCGGCCCCGGTCGTCATCCGGATCTTCGCGCCATGGCGGTGATAGATGTTCATGGTCCGCGCGTGATAGGCCGCTGACAGCCACTCCAGCAGGATCGGGTTCGCGTTGTGCGGAACCAGGCTCAGGTGCCCTTCCGTGATCGCTAGTAACTGCTTCGCTCGCGCCGCGGTGAGCATCTGCTCGAACTCCACCACGCGCTTTTCCACCACATCGCTCAGCTCGAGGAGTTCCTCCCAGGCCGCCGCCGGCTCCTTCTGGTAACGGTTCCCGCGCAGCAGCGTCTGCTCACGCCGGGGGCCCATTCCCATCATGTGAAAGGCAACGTAGTCGATGTGCTCGCCCGCCTGCTTCAGCAGCTGCGGCGCCCACATCTCGCGCCCCGCCGCGCCGGGCCCGAAGTCGCCCCACCCGAGGAGCTGAATGCTCGGGTCACGTTGCCGCATCGCTTTCGCGAACTCTACCGTCGTCCGCATGGCCGCGTCGCGCGAGAACACCTGGTTCCCGTAGGAAGTTTCATTCCCCAACTGCCACAACTTCACGTTCAGCGGGTGCCGGCGCCCGTTCCCGGCACGTTCCCGATGCTGAGCGTCGTTGCAGTAGGAGACCCAATCCGCCGCCTCCCGCGCATCGCCCCAACGCCCGTCCTTCCGGTACCGCTCCACGCCGTCGCCGGAGAAGTTCACACAGTAGAGAGGTTCGGCGCCCACGCGGCGGCAGAAGTCGACAAACTCGTGCGTGCCCACGCGGTTCGTCTCCCATCCGCTCCAGACGTAGTTGTACATCCGCGGGCGGCGGGCAGCGGGTCCAACGCCTTCGCGCCAACGGTAGTAGCGGCTGTACAGCCCTCCCCATCGCATGACATCCGGCGCCAGGTCGCGGGTCGCATCGACGAAGTCGCTTCGCCAGTCGTCTTTTTCGTAGTCCCACGATGCCTCCACGGAGCTGTCCGTCACTCCGAGCGGCTCCATGAACTGCATGTAGAAGTGCGGCGAGAATTCGAACAGCGGCGCCGGGTCGATCACGACCCCTTCTGCCGCCCTCGCTGCCCCCGCCCCCGCCACTCCCGCGAGCAAAGTGCGCCTGGTCATGGCACAAGCATAGAATCAACCAGGTGCACGTCGCTGCTATGCGGCGCGAGTGGAGGCCGTGGCCGGCGCCGTGCTCTCGCTAACGATCAACGCGGAGAGGCGTGAAACGATCGCCTTCATCGCTTCCGATTGGGCGTTCAACTCCTCGGCCGCCGAGGCCGCCTCTTCCGCCGCCGCCGCAGTCCTTTGGGTCACCTTTTCCACCTGTGCGATTCCTTTTGCAATCTCCGCAGTACCGGTGGTCTGCTGAAGGCTCGCAGCGTTTACCGCATCAATCAGCGACTTCACCTTCGATACGTCTGCGGTCACTTCCCGGATCGCGTCCGCCACCTCATCCACCTTCTTCTTCCCCTCGCCCGACCGCGTAATCGACTCTTCGATCAGCGCCGCGGTATCGCGGGTTGCCTGCCCGCAGCGCTGCGCGAGTGTTCGAACCTCGTCCGCCACCACCGCAAACCCCAGGCCGGCTTCGCCCGCCCGCGCGGCCTCCACTGCGGCGTTTAGCGCCAGGATGTTCGTCTGAAAGGCAATCTCGTCAATGGTGTGGATGACCTTCGAAATCTTGCCGCTCTGAGTCGTCAGAGCAGTCATCGCCTCGACGGACTGATTCAGAAGCTGGTTTGCCTCCTCGAACTTCCGATTGGATCTCGTCATGAGCTCTGCCGCTTCACGGGAATGGTCACTGTTGTTCTCCGAGGTGGTGTGGATCTCCTCGCTCGACGCCGACGCCTGCTCGACCGATGCGGCCTGCTCGGAAGCCCCTTGGGCCAGTGACTGGCTCGATTCGGCAACCTGCATGGCGGCGTTTGCGACCTGCACCGCGCCTTCTCGCAGTTCGCCGATCACAGCGCGCAACGCGCGGTTAATGCCCCGCACCACTATGAGAGGTACGATCAGGCCCACTCCCACAATTAGCGAGGCAACCGTCCAGTTCCACCACTTCGCCGATTTGGCGGCCGCCGCCGCCGCATCCGCATTCTTCGCCGCCCACGCGCGATTCCATTCCGAGAGCCGCTCCGCAGAGGACTTGAGCGCGTCCAACGCGGGCGCGACTTCCGCGCGAAATCGCCCGAGCCTGTCCCCCGATGCAGCCTGGGCGTTAAACGCATTCCACGACTCCAACATCCGGCGGCGCGCGGCGGCGAGGTGGCCGAAAAGCGCGCGGTCCTCCTCGAGAGTGATCGTTCGCTCATACGCCGACACGTCGTCATGGAGCCCTCGCTCCGCCGCCTCCGCCCGAGCGCGGTCTGCGCCGCCACTCGCGCCGCTGACCAGGGAGAGCATCTCAAGCTCCAGTTTTAATACCGACGATAGGATCTTCCCGGACAGAAACGTGCCCGGAATGGCGTCCTCCTGCAAGAGATGGATGCGATCCCCAAGAATGGAGATGTTCACGAGCGAAGCCGCTGCCAGAAGCACGGAACCGCCCACGAGCGCCGCCGCCGTTGCCGAGATTCTCTTGCCAACCGTCACGTCTTACTCCTTGTTAGCGGCACGGACGGTTGTCCGGCAGCCTCTCTGTTCTCCTTTTCGGGCCCGCGCGCCGCCTCCTTTGAGGCGCAATTCCGTCCGGCGCCGGCCACGCTACCATAGACCAAAGATCATGCACAAGATGACCGGCCTCCAGTGGACCATCTGCGCAGTCGCCGCGCTGGGATTCGCCTTCGACATCTACGAACTCCTGATGCTGCCGCTTATCGTGCGGCCCGCGCTGATGGAGCTCGGCGGACTCAAGCCCGGGACACCGGAGTTCAACAACTGGGTCAGCCTGCTCTTCTACGTACCCGCTCTCGCCGGGGGCTTCTTCGGGCTCGTCGGCGGCTACCTGACGGACCGCTTCGGCCGCCGCGCCGTGCTGGTGTGGAGCATTCTGCTCTACGCCTTCTCCGCGATGGCCGCCGGCTTCGCCACCTCCCTTCCGGTACTTTTGTTCTTCCGCACCACCACCTTCATTGGCGTCTGTGTCGAGTTCGTTGCCGCGGTCGCCTGGCTTGCCGAGCTCTTCCCTGACGCCAAGCAGCGCGAAGGCGTCCTCGGCTACACGCAGGCCTTCTCTTCGCTCGGCGGCATTATGGTCGCCGGCGCTTACAACCTCGCCGTCAATCTCGCGCCCAGCCTGCCTGCCATCGCCGGGGGCCACGAGCCCTGGCGCTACACGCTGATCTCGGGCGTCATCCCCGCCATTCCGCTCATTGTGATCCGCCCGTTCCTGCCGGAGTCGCCGGCGTGGGAGCGCAAACGCAAGGCGGGTGAGCTACGGCGGCCGTCGGTCTTTGAGCTCTTCAAGCCGGAGTACCGGCTCACGACGCTCGTCACCGCGCTCATGTTCGCCTGCAGCTACGGGGCGGCGTTCGGCGCCATTCAGCACCTCCCCCGCATTGTGCCCGGCCTTCCCGAGGTCGCCTCGCTGGCGCGCCCGCTCCAGGAAAGGGCGGTCGTGACAGTGCAGTACTGGCAGGAGATGGGAGGGCTCGTCGGGAGGTTCGTGCTCGCCGCCCTGGCGGTGGTGATCGTCAGCCGGCGGGGGCTGCTGCGGGTCTTTCAAATCCCCGGCCTGGTCATCGTTCCCCTCGTCTTCCTCTTTCCCGCCACGAACAACCTTGAGTTGCTCAAGTACGGTATATTCGCCGCCGGGCTCCTCACGGTCGCACAATTCAGTTTTTGGGGTAACTACCTGCCGCGCGTCTATCCTACTTACCTGCGAGGCACGGGCGAGAGCTTCGCCGCGAACATCGGCGGGCGTATGGTCGGGACGTCGATGGCGGTGGTCAATGCCCAGCTCTCGAACGTGATGCCCGGCGCCACCCCCGCGTTGAAGACGGCGTACGCCGCCGCCGCCATTGCTTTCGGCGTCTACTTGATTGGCTTTATCGCCAGCTTCTGGCTGCCGGAGCCGAAGAGTGAGGACCTTCCCGAGTAGCTAGCATGGGGCGCCGCCCCGAGCTCTCGCCTGTCCGCGGCTCCGATAACAGTCGAGGATCTCCGCTCCCATCCTGGCGTACTCATCCAGGTCGAGCGGCTTGGTCAGGTAACAGTCCGCTTCCGCCGCCCGGCTCGCCACCACGTCCTTGGGTGACGAACTCACCACAGCCACGAACGCTGTGCGCAGATGCTCGGTCCTGCGGATCAGCCGCAGCACGTCCCCTCCATCCTTGCCGGGGACGTTCAGGTCGAGCACGATGAGGTCTACCGTGCGGCCTTCCGCCTCGAGGTATGTGTACGCCTCGTCACCGTTCTCGCGCACCACGAACTCGCACTGACACTGCGCGGCCAGCGCCTCCTGAAGCAGCCGCACATCCACCGGGTTGTCGTCCACCAGCAGCACGCGCATGGATGCCGGCATCAAGCCTTCGCTCCCGGGAGCGTGAACGAAAAGGCGGCTCCGCGCCCGGGTTGGGACTCCACCCAAATCTGGCCGCCGTAGTGCGAGACCACACGCTCGCAGATCGCCAGCCCCATGCCCGTCCCCGGGATGTCCCGGCCGTGGAGACGCTTGAACATTTTGAAGATGCGTTCGTGGTGCTCGGGCGCGATCCCCGCTCCGTTGTCCGTCACCGTGAAAAGCCACCACTTACTACGCCGTACCGCTTCGATCTCCACCCGCGGCCGCTCCGGGCCCCGGTACTTGAGCGCGTTCGAGATCAGGTTCTGCATCACCTGGGTCAGGTGAGCTTTCAGCACGCCCACCCGCGGTAGGGGCCCGCACACGATCTCGGCTTCGTTCTCGCTGATGGCGGTCTGCAGGTTCGCCGCGACGGCGTCCAGCACCTCGCGCGCGTCGCATTCCGCGTTCGTGTTCTGCGATTCAACGATGCGCGTATACGCCAGCAGATCCTCGATCAGCCTCTGCATGCGCCGCGAGGAGTCGATGGTGCCTGCCATGAACTCTTCCGCTTCCGCGTCGAGGCGGCCGTGCAGGTGCCGCTCGAGCAACTGGGTATACAACGCCACGTTGCGCGCCGGCTCCTGTAGATCGTGCGCCGCCGCGTAGGCGAACTGGCGGAGGCTCTCCGTGGTCCTCTCCAGCCTCTCGTTTGTCTCGAGGAGTTCCCGCTCCCGCCGCCGGCGCTCGGTAACGTCCCGGAACACCAAGACCACGCCCCGCAGGCGCCCATCGGAGCCCGCAATCGGAGCCGCGCCGTCGTCGATCGGGTGTTCAGTGCCGTCCCGGCTAATCAGCACCGTGTGGTTCGCCAGTCCCACTGCCGTCCTCAGCCGAAGCACCTTGGCCACCGGGCTCTCCACAGGCGCGCGGCTATCCTCGTCCAGCAGGCGGAACACGTCATCGAGCGTCGCTACGACGGCGTCCTGAAGGGTCCATCCGGTAAGAGCCTCAGCAACTGGGTTCATCAGGACCACGCGGCCCTCGGCGTCGGTCACGATCACGCCGTCGGCGATGCTTGCGAGGGTGGTCCGCAGCCACTCCCGCTGGCCCTCCAATTCGGCCTGCGTCCGTTGGCGTTCCACAATCTCGCGGTTCAAGTCGGCGATGCGCTCGTTGAGCGCAAGGAATCTCGCGGTCGTCTCGGCCCTCCTTCGCAGCCGCAGCAGGATGGACCCGTCGACGCGAGCCCCTTCGAGCCGAAGCGCCAACGGACCCGCGCCGTTTCTCCCGAGCGCAGTGAGCGCCCCCGGCATGGACGCTGAGTTGCCGGAGCACAGGGCGAGATACTGCCTCAGGGTCCCGGGCTCGCCGGCGGACCATTCGTCCAGCCTGCTACTCTCGAGCGCCGCCGGCGGACACCCCAGCATCTCGCCCGCTTCCTCGTTGGCCGCCAGGATCTTTCCGTCCCCATCCACCAGCAGCAGTGCCTCGGGCAAAGCGCCGTAGTAGCGCCTAAACTGCTCCGCTGTCATCGGCTCCCTTTTCGGACCGGAAGTACTCTCGCCCGACCGCTGCCGCTGCTTCCTCCGTCGGTTTCAAATAGACCACCACCCTACACCCGGGAGCGCCGCCGGCAATCGTCTCCTGCAACTCAACCTTCGCGTAGCCCAGGTTTTGTGCGGTCAGCGCTCCGAATACGTTCGAAGTCATCATGCACATGGACGTGCGCCCGATCACGCGGTCGCCAAAGGGACAGGCGCGGTTACCCAAAACGATTTTCTCGTGAGTCTCTTCGATCACGTAGAAATCGCCTTCGATGCGGGCTTTGAGGTCCACCAGCACGCGCGCGACTTGTTCGCGAGTCAAGCGCTCTACTTGCAGCGCCCCCCGATACTGGTGGTCCATCCACGTGGCTACGTTCTGGCCCACCACACTGATGAACCCCGAAGCCTCCTTCAGCCCCACCACGTCCTCGAGCGTCCCGCACAACTCGCGAATCAGCGTCCGAAGAAACAAGTCGCGGTTCAAAGGGACGGGCAGGTCAACTATTCTGAGTTCGGGGTGTGCCACGGATCGTTCTCCGGGACCTGACGGCCCTGTCTCCATGGACTCCCGAGCGTGCCCGCCCGTTTCCTCAAGTAGAGTGCTGAACCTTAATTCATAACCAGCAGCGCGATCCCGACAACGGCGAGCAGCGCGACCGTTGCCAGCACGAATCCTCCGCGCAGCCAGGTGGAAGCGATTAGAGTCCTGGCGACCTGCTCATCTTCCCGCAGGTGGTGAATGATCTTGCTTTCGTGCACCGGAACCTGCCTTTCCGTGCCACGATTCTAATCCTCTTCGCGCCGCAATTCCAGCCTCACTTGATCGAACCCGCGGCTGCTTCCAGGTGCTTGCCGAAAAACGGCGCCATCACCTTCTCAATGCGTTCCCCCACGCGATTCGTATGATTTCCCTCATAGATCTCAAACGCGTGCGCGATCCCGTAACGCTCCAGCACCTCGTGCATCTGTCTCGTCGTCGCCGTGATCGAGCCCTCCTGCGTCCCCGCGTCCAGCCCGATGCCCTTCATGGCCTTCAGCCCGAAGACATGCTGATCCACCATCGCCAGCGGAGCGTTTGCCGCCCACTTGGCGGCCACCTCCGGCTGCCACTGCCCGCTCTTCATCGTCAGATCCAGGAAATAGGGGGGATTCTTCGGGTTGGGCGACCACGCCGCTCCCGACGCCAATGTGGCCTTCACCATGAACGTGGCCTTCTCCACCTCCTCGGGGCGGATGCTCTCCGCTTGCGCCACCCACTCCGCGCCCGGCCCTTGCGGCCGCGCGAGGTTCGCGCCCAGGCAGCAGGGATTCAACGCGTACAGACTCGAAAACACCTGCGCGTTCTTCATGCCGATGCGCAATGCGCCGTACCCGCCCATGGAATGGCCCGCCAGCCCCCGGCTCTCCTTCCGTGCCAGCGTGCGGTACCGCCGGTCCACAAACTCCACCAGTTCCTTCGCGACGTACGTCTCCCAGTCCCCTGTCGTCACCGAACTCGAATACATACTCCCGCCGAATCTCGTATATGCGTTCGGCGTCACGACGATGAACTCCCGGGCGCCCGGCGCTGCAAATGCGCGGTTCAGAACCTCGGGCAGGTTGATCCAATGCTTCGTTACTCCGTACCACTTCGCATCGCTGTCCGTGAACCCGTGCAGGAAGTACAACACCGGGTAACGGCGGTTCTTCTCCTTCGCGTAGCTCGGCGGCAGGTATACCGAGACGTCCCGCTCCGGAGCATCCCCGGAGAGGTTCCCCTCCAGGCTCTTGCCATGCACCTTGACGCGCTCCACAGTCCCGGTTTGGGCCATTGCCGTCAGCATGCTCATCGCGCAGAAGGACGCCAACGCCGCCGCTCTTTCCATGTCGATCCACCTCCGTCGTGGCTGAAAGACAAGGATACTAGCAGGAGGCCAACTGGCAAAGTTCTGATCGCCGCTTCAGCTCAAAGGTCCAGCTGCGCGCGGAGAGAATCTCGTCCCAGGGCACGATGGGCGAGTGCCATGCGGGAACCGTTTCGAAGAAGGCTGTCCGGCACAACTCGTGAAAGTCGGCGTAGCGGTAGCGGAAGTAGTTTTGCACCAGTTCGACCAGCGTTCCCTGGCGCACATTGCCCAGGGCAAACCGCGGATCGAGCGTCGGGACCTCGGGCAGAACGGTGCCGTCCTCCCGAACGATCAGCGTCTTGATCTCTTTCTTCACGCCGCGGTGGCAGCGCTCCCCGTTGCACACATATGCCGCACACGGATGCTCGAGCAGATACTCCTTGGGTCGGTAGGCGAGGCTAAACCGGAGCCCGCGGTCCCGGTACGCCACGGCCAGATCGGAGAGGCTCAAATAGAGCCCGCACACTTCGTCCTCTGTGAGGCGGCGTTCGGCGATGGCTGCGCCTCGCCCCAGCGCCTGCAGCGGTTGCACGCTCAGGCGCGCAATGCCAACGCCGGCTGCCCACCGTGCGATCCAGGGCAGCATCGTCAGGTTGTCACGGCAGACCGTCGTGACAAGGCTGACCTCGACGCCCGCCCGCACCAACTCGTGCACGCCCTGTTCCGTCCTGAGAAAAGCTCCCTTCATCCCGCGAAACGCATCGTGATAGCCCTCGTCCCCGTCGATGCTGACTTGGACGCTGGCCCCCGAGAGTCTCACCGCTGTCGCAGCAGGCGCTCCGATCCGGGTGCCGTTGGTGCACAACACCGCGTGGAAGGAGCGCCCTGTCACGGCCTCCAGTACGGAATCGAACTGTGGATACAAGAACGGCTCTCCGCCGCTCAGAAACACCGTGCGGATGCCCAGCGCCTCCGTCTCAGCCAGGCACCCGCGGACGGTGTCAAGCGGCAGCGATTGTTCCCGGTCCGCTGCCGCCTCCATGTAGCAGTGATCGCATCGAAGATTGCAGCGATCGAGCAGGTGAATATGCAGAACACCGGACTGTTCTCGCAACAGGGCAGGCGATGAGGATGACAGCATGACAGCCCGGCGCCTTCCTCTCTATCTTTGTTTCGCGATGATCTCCTTCATCGCAATTTCCTTCATCGCGTTCTCAAACACGCCCCAGGGATGAGGCCAGGGGCGTGGCCCCGTTCCGTACCGGTCGTCGTCATCGAACCCCACACGGAAGCTGACCCCGGCGCCACCCCTGGTCGCTGCCGCAACCACTTGTGCCCGGATATGCGCTGCCGCTCGAGACGACAGCGTGTCCACGAATTCGACGAGTTTGCCCTGCTCGATCACCTTCTTCAGTGATGCCGCCGGGATGTCGATTGTCATGCTGATCGGGTTCGGTCCCGCCGCTTCCTTCGTGGTTTGTTCCATAAGCCTCCTTTCGCTTTGGAATCGCCCGGCGGCGGCCCTTCATGGCCGGTCCGCCATCGGGCACAGAAGAGAATACGCCTCGAAGGAAAAGGAGTCAATGGTCTTAAATAAAATGTCGCTGCCACGTGAGAATGTCCTAATTGTGCCAAGTAGAAATGTCCTATTGACAGGGACACGCTGGGGAGGTGAACGAAGCCGGAGTATTGACCATGAGGGAGCGGGACAGAGACCGCCTGGTAGTGCTGAAGAAGGCGCAGAAGAGGCTGATCACGCAAGCGCAGGCGGCCAGGGAACTGGATCTATCGGAGCGGCAGGTACGGAGACTGCTGCGCGGTCTGCGGGCCGAAGGGGACAAGGTTGTAGTTCACGGACTGCGCGGCCGGGCATCCAACCGAAAAATCAGCCAGGCCAAGCGGGAGAAGATCATCGGCATTCTTCGACAGGAAGTATACCGAGGCTTCGGACCGACGCTGGCCAGCGAGTACCTGGCCAAGAAGCACAAGATCGCAATCGGGCGCGAGGCGTTGCGGCAGGTGATGATTGGTGCCGGGATATGGAAGGCGCGTGGGCAGAAAGTAGAACGGGCGCACCAGTGGCGACAGCGGCGGAGCTCGCGCGGCGAGCTGGTGCAGTGGGACACCAGCGATCACGACTGGCTGGAAGGACGGGGCGAAGGACTGTACTTGATCCATATGATCGACGATGCCACCAGCGAGTTGACGGCCCGCTTCGTACGGCACGATTCGACCGAGGAGAATCAACGGCTGCTGTGGAGATATCTGGAACTGCACGGGCGGCCCATAGCGTTCTACACCGACAAAGCGAGCCTGTTCCGGACAGCGCCGAAGGTGGCGCGGGATCTGAAAGAGTTGCCACGAGACGAGCGGGAGCCGCTGCCGCCGACCCAGATCGGGCGAGGGTTGCAGGAGTTGGGAATCAACTGGATCGCGGCACACTCGCCGCAGGCCAAGGCTTACGCTTCATACTGCACCTCCTGCGAACCGCAAACGATGTTTTCGATCAGGCGACGGCGTTTTTCGAGTTTGACACCCTGTGCCTTGCGCGGTGGGTCGGGTCCGGGATCCTCGTAGAGCCAGTCGTCTCTGTCGTTCACCGGATACCCGCGAAGCAGACCGTGGTTCCGCCAGGTGATCACGCACTTGGGATTGATATCCAGGCGCTGCGACATTTCCTCAAGCGTCAGCAAACCCTTCGCCCGCAGCCGATCATAGCGCGGCTTGAGATCGTAATCCCGCCGGACTCGGGCAATGATTCGATTGTTGAATCGCTGACCGCAGCCGGAGAGTGCTCCGCGTTCGTTCAGAATCTGCACTATCTGCTTGTCGGTGTACTGGTCGGTGAGCCGGTCAATCTCCGAAACGATCTCCGACGGTGTCGTTCTCAGCTCCCATGCCGTTAACGGCTTTGGTAATTCCAGCGTTTTTGTAGCGCCGCCATTGAAGCGGACATATATGGTGATACTGGCACCGCGAACGATGGTCACGTCCGCCAGCAGCAGGCGGAGCATGCGTTTCCGCTCCTGGTCCGGCGTCCTCGTATCCTGCCAAAGGCGGGGAAAGTCACTGGCCAGCGCGGCGATGCGGGCACGCTGCTGTTCATCAGCGATTGCGAAGTCGCGGCGGCGATGTTGTTCGTACTCCTCCTGGGCCGCAGTCAGTGCGCGAAGCTTCTCGTTCCAGTCTGCCTCGAGCGAATCTGCCACCAGGCGGTTGGCAGGATCGACGTGAAGATAGCGGCGCTGCGCCAGATCGGCTTCATAACGGGCCCTCTCCACTTGCTTGCGGCGGAGTTTGTCGACTTCGTCGGCTCTTGCCTGAAGCTCCTGCTGGACGGACAGTGTGACTTCGAGCGCCAGCGGAGTCACGCTTTCCACGAGTAACTGGCTGAGGGCGCGATCAATCTGGTCTCCCACGATTCGCTGGCAGATGGATATTGCATGTTCGATCCCATCGCGCTGGCACACGTACTCCGGTATAAGGCGGTTCTTGCGCGCGTGATACCGAACAGTCATGCGGCTCCCGCACACACCACAGACCACCAGCCCCTGCAGCAGCGCCGGGCCTTCGCGCGGAGGACTCTTGCGACGGTCGGCGCCGATGGCTTGCGCGCTCTCACGCAAGCGACGCAGGTTTTCTTCATAGTGCTCCCATGAAATGTAGGCCGGGTGAGCATCTTTGCACAGCATCCACTGCTCACGCGGCAAGCGCTTATATGAGGTGCTTCCATCCGGGTTGGTGCGAGTTCGGCTGCGGCCGTAGACGAACGCGCCTGCGTAACGAGGATTGTGCAGTATGTAGAGCGTCCGGCTGTGGGGGAGTTCCGCCCAAACCAGATCACCTTTGTTCGGGCCTCTTTTCAACCGGCGCGGAAACAGCAGCCCTTTACGGCGGAATTCTTTGACCACCGCGCAGGCCGATCCCGTGCGGCGGAAGCTGTCGAAAAAGAACCGGATGGTTTCCTGGACCTGCTTGTCAGGATCCAGCACCGGCTCGCCATTTACGTTGTAGATAAAGCCGACGGGCAGGGGACACTGCAATTCGCCGCGCCGGGCTTTATTCAGGATTCCGCCCTGAAGGCGCGCCCGCAGCACGTGCAGTTCTGCTTCGCTCATGGTTCCCTTCAGGCCCAGCAGCAGCCGATCATTGAAATGCGACGGATCATACACGCCGTCTTCGTCGAGAATGAGCGTGTCTGTCAGTGCGCAGATCTCCAGCAGCCTGTGCCAGTCGGTTGAGTTGCGCGCCAGCCGCGATACTTCAAGGCCAAGCACAATACCTGCTTTCCCCAGACTGACTTCGGTGACCAGCTTCTGAAATCCCTCCCGATCGACGGCCGATGCTCCGGACTGGCCGAGATCGCTGTCGATGACAATGATGCGCTCTACGGGCCAGCCGAGGGCTACCGCAGACTGGCGGAGCCCATACTGACGCTTCGTGCTTTCGGTGTTCTCCAACACCTGGCGGAGCGTCGACTGGCGAACGTAGAGATAAGCGTTGCGTTTGAGGTGTCCTGTATTCACTTTCTGATGTGCGACGCCTGTCATCAGCTTGCCTCCTGTTGTTGCAGACAAAGAATGATTCCCGCCAGTAGTGACGTGACCTGCGACCGCATGTCTGCCGGTATGGTGTTATCGCTACAGGCATGAGTCCCCGTGCCGGGTTCGATGTTCACGGCGCAATCTGACCAGGCCTGCATCCAGGCTTTCATTCCACGCTGGAGAAACAGCGCAAGGCCCCGGCCTTCGCGGTGGGTCGGTGATTCCGTGGCATCGCGGCGCAGTTGCTCGTAGTTTGCAACGAGATCCTGATGGCTTGCCGGTGTGCAGACAGGTGCGCTCAGAGACGTTTTTTTTGATGGCGCAACAAACTGCGTTCGATGCTCCGCGGATGTACTTTCGTGCCGAAGCGTTCCTCGATCAGCCGCGCGAGATCCGGCAATCGAACGGAGGGTTCCCTCTGGCGCACTTCGTTGATGAACGTGATGACTTCGTCGGTGAGCTTGTGCGCCTGCTTTGGACCACGCTTGTGCGGCACCAGGCCGGCAAGACCGTCTTGCTCGAAGGCGGCTAACGCCTGATAGAAAGACGGCCGAGAAAAGCCGAAACCCGCTGCGGCATCCGTAACGGACCTGCCATCGGTCTGAACGCGCCGCAGCATCTCGTATTTGACCTGCACCAGATCGCGAGCATCGAAGAACGCGTCCTGGAGGAACAGTTCGTCGCGCACATCCTTCGGTCGCGGGTTCAATGTCCCCTGCTGCTGCAGTATCGCAAGCTTGGCATCTTTTTTGTCGGCCATGGCTGGGAAAAACCTGCAGTACGTCTGTAAATACAATTATGCGCTGATCCCGGGCGCTGTCAACTGCATTTTGCGCTTCGCGGCTGCGATCTAATGGAGCATAATGTGTGTAACTGTCGCGCCAGCGTTGAGCAAGACCGAGCCTGCCCGGCGTTATTCTCTTTACAAGTGCGGCGTTATTACCTTTACAGGACAGGAGCGTCATTCCTCATCCGCTCCTCTCCACCAGGTCCGCCAGTTTCAGCAGATCCTCGTACCGGAACAAACACCTGCCTGCTGCCAGCACGACAAACGGATCCGCCGCCGCGATGCTCGTCCAGCACGCTGGAACCGAGCACACGCGGCCCTCAAAGTTGTGGAAGTAAACTCGGTCTTCGCCCCAGTTGTTGCGGTAGGTGATCAGTCCGAACCGCTGGCCTCTCAGCGGATGGTGAGGGTGAGTGACCTCGAAAGTTGTTTCGCTGCCGTCGCCATGCGCTGTAGTTGACAGCTTCGGCCAAGGGGCGGGTGGAGCGCAGCTTTGGGACGGCACAGGATCGGTTGGTGAAAGGACTGCGTGTGGCAGGGGCGCGCACTCTCCAAGCGGCCAATCGATACCTGGAAGAGGAGTTTGTTCCATGGTGGAATCAGCATCTGGTGGTGGCGCCGGGCAACCCCACCGATGCGCACCGGCCGCTGGGACCGGAGCACGATCTGGCGGCCAGCCTGAGTCAGGTGGTGACGCGGCAGGTCAACAACGATTACACGATTCGGCTGGAGGGAAAGGTCTACCGGATGGTGATGGATGCCGTGCCGGCGGGTTTACGCGGGGCGGTGGTGCGGATCGAACAGCGGCTGGACAGGAGCTTGATGGTGCGTTTTCGGGAGCGCTATTGGCCGCTAGCCGAATGCCCGGCGCCAGCCAAAGTGGCGGCCACGGCGCCGCCGCGCAAACCTGCGGCCGGGCGCAAACGGCAACCGCCCTGCGACGCGATTCGATCGACTATGAAGGGATTGCTGCAGAAACCCGGCTTGACGGTTTGGCAAGCTGCCGAAATCGATCGCACCCGGACTTCGGATGTCCTGGACTAATCGACAGAAGGCAATCGGAACGCCGGGCAAAAGGCACCCGGCGGACTCTCGCGGTCTCTAGCCCAAGGCCTCCGCTCCTCCGAGACTTCACCAAAGAAAGGGCTCACTTTTCAAACACAAAACCCTCTGCTTCCGGTTTTACCAGCCGCAGAGGGCGTGTTGCCGATGCTTTCTTCGGAGCCAGCCCCGTCGTCGCCTCGGCCTTGGGCATCCGCTTGGGCGCGACCCCTCGCGGACCACATCAACCTAACACGCTCCTCAGCATCGACCTGCCTAAACAGGACATTTCTATTTGGCAGAGAATAGGACATTTCTATTTGGCGTTGACATGGACCACTATAGGCCTCGACCTGATGCCTGCCACCCACTAACTTCCCGGAATGCCCTGATATTTACGGAGCGACCGGCGTAGACAGGGCCCGCTTCATCGTAAATGATGTAGACACCGGGCTTCTCAGGGTTTTTAAGGAACCTCCCAGGTTCAAACTCTTGTAAGTCTGCGAACGTGTAACGAGGCCCGATCGGCCTTGCGCCCCGTGCGGACCTCCTTGCTATTTGAATTGGCACCGTGTGGCATGGTCAGTCAACTGACACCTCCTGCGTCTTCTCGGCACAGCATCGAGGCAACATGAAGTTTCGGGCTTGCTTGGGCCTTAGCCAGCGGTGGCACGGCACAAGTCCGTGTGATCTGCTTGATTTCGTTGGATCGACCGCGCATGATGTGTTGAGAGAAGAATGATCACTCACCGCCCCTCCCCCACCCTCCAAGAACTCCTCAAACTTCACAGCGTCACCAAGGGAGTCTCCGGCCTGTGCTCGCGGCAACTTCGAGCGCACCTCGACCTCCTCGCCTCTCTGTTCCGTCCCAGACGCATCCTGGGTGACTATACGGAGGGGATTGGCAAGGAACCCGTCGCTGAATCCGAGCGAACGTGGGCGGAACTCCAGGATCTCTACCGGACGGTCGCCGCCCGGCCTTTCGATCTCCGGCCCAAACTGCCCACCCCACTCGAATCCGTTGCTGCCGAGTTATGGATTCACGAGTGGGAATACTCGCATAGCATCCAGACCGAAGAGGGTTGGCAGTCCATCCGCGTCACAAGCCCGCTCACATGGGTGGTCGGCTACGCCTCCACTTACGCGCCCGGTGCGCTGCGAAAACAGGTCCTCCAGAACACACACCTAAATGACCCCGACCCCGTTCGCGCCTTCGTCCTCCGGGCGTGCCTGATCTACATTATGTTCCAGAAATTCCCGGCGCTCGCCAACCTACTTATCTCTCTCCGTTACCGGGTCGAGGTCCGGACCATCAGGGAATTTGGAGAACTGCCCCTCGTCACAATATCGGCTCCGTTCGCGACGGTTCGTCCCAGTGACGATCTAGTGGTCAAGGCCGCCGGCCTAGCCGGCGGCGATCAGTTTTCCGAAGTCATTGACCTTGAGAGTGTCCGCCAGTTAAAGGACCCGCTACGCGAGGAAGCCGGCAAGATTCTCCTGCAGTACGGCGAAACGCTCTAGTCGAAAGTCATGAAGAACCACCATCGCGTCGTCTGGTCCAAGGGCATGTTCTTGACGCCCCAGCATTTCCAGACACAGGACCAATACGCCCAGCAGGCGCTCCATTTTCGTCTCTCCGGATCGTGTTTCGCCAATTGGGGGGTTACGGAGCTCGAGATCGATCGCGATTCGTTGCAGAACGGCGAGGTCCGCTTGATCCGCTGCGCGGGCCTCATGCCGGATGGCGAACCCTTCCAAATGCCCGATGTGGATCCCCTGCCGCCAAGCCGGACCCTCGCCGGTTACTTCCCGGAGACGCAGCGGATCCTCGACGTCTACCTCGCTCTGCCGGAGCACCGGCTCCACTCTCACAACGTCACGCTCCCTGCAGGAGCCGCAACGTCCGAAGGGCGTGACAATAGCCGCTACACCGCTGAGACGCTCAACGTGCCCGACGAGAACCGGGGCGAAGAAGAGATGCCAGTCCAGGTGGCCATGCGCAACTTCCGCCTGCTGTTCGGCGGCGAGGTGCGCGACGGATATACCGCCCTTCGAATTGGACAGGTGACACGAAACAGCGCTGGAATTCCGATCCCGAAAGACGACTTCGTAGCACCATGCCTCGACTTGGCGCACAGCGAATACTTGATGCGGTTGCTGCGGCGGCAGATTGAGATCCTTGCGAACAAATGCAGCACGCTCTCCGGCGCCCGCCGGCAGCGAGCCGCCGGAGCCGCCGACTTCAATGCATCCGAAGTCGCCGCCTTTTGGTTGCTCCACACGGTGAACAGCTACATTCCCGAGCTGAGACACATCTTCCGCGTCCGCCACGGCCATCCCGAGGTCGCCTACACCGCGATGCTTCGGTTGGCCGGCGCGCTCTCGACGTTCTCTCTGGAATCGAGCGCCGCGGAGCTTCCGGACTACGATCACGACAATCTCGGCGGCTGCTTCCGGTTGCTGGACACCAAGGTGCGGGAATTAATGGAGACCGTCGTACGGACCAACTATATCCCAGTTCCGCTATCGCTCATTGACCGCTTCGTGTGGGCTGGCGCCATTGACGACGACCGTTATCTGAAGAACGCACAGTTCTTCCTTGCCGTCAGCGCCAGGATGGGCGTCGACGACATCATCAGAAACGTTCCCCAGTACATAAAGGTGGCCTCGAAGGAAGACATCCACCTGCTTATCCAGAAGGCTCTCGGCGGGGTGACTCTACGCCACACGCCCACTCCACCCTCATCGATCCCTATGAAGCTTGATAACCAGTATTTCAGCCTGAATCAAAGCGGGCCGTTATGGGAGAGCATCCGCAGATCGAGAACCGTCGCGGTGTTCGCACCAACGGATATTATCGATCCGAAGATGGAGATCATCGTAGTGCTTGAACAGGGTGGATAAGACAAAAGGAGACATCTGTGGCATTCTCTGGAATTACCAAAGTGCAGCAAAGCCGTTTTTCCGACCGGCACGAGGGTGTCCCCGCCGTAGTTGAAGGTCAAAACGGCGGGTGACTTCATCTTACGCCACCTTTTGCTGTGAAGGGCTGGCCTTCTCTCGCCCTAAGTGCACGGCAAGAGCCCACAGCTCTTGGTGCCCGGTGACTTTGTGG
>JANRJO010000095.1:0-50184 GCA_033763935.1 Bryobacteraceae bacterium | reverse complement strand
AGCAGTTGTACGAGGGTCGGGACCTGGCGGTGACGACGGATTTCCGGGATGTGTTGGGGGAGATGGTGGGGCGGCATCTCGGTGTGCCCGCCGCTGGTGTGTTTCCCGGGCACCAGGTGCAGGGAGTGGGGCTCTTCGGGTAACTTTCAGCGCTTCCAATCGAGGCGGATGCGGTAGTCGCCCGCACCGGAGCGGGGATCTTCGATGCGGACCTTGACCGTGTGGGCGTTGTCCGCACTTGGTGCTTCGGCGATGGTGACCGTTCCGCGGCCTGAGAGACGCGTGGCCGTCCACGTCGCGGGGCCGCCTGGCGTCAAGCCCTTGATGTCGATGTTCGCGACCGGCTGGCCGGAGAGGACCTCGAAGCGCGGAGCCGCGTGGACTTCCACGATCAGGAGCGCCACGCCATCTATCCGTGCACCGACCTCGAGCTGGCCGCTGCGCGCCGCCGGCATCACAGGCGCTTCAGGGTCCGGCGCGGGCCGCAAGGACGGCGGCGCCGCCACGGGAGCAGGGCCGGGCGCGGCATCCGGCGGTGGGGCGGGCTGGAGTGAGAGCGAGGCGTCGGGTGGGGGAGGCGGCTGCGTTGGAGGCGGCTGAGTTGGAGATGGCTGCGCCGGAGCCGGGACTGCGGCTACGGGCGCAGGCGCGGCCGGCAGCCCAGCCGGCGGCTGGCCGATGCCCAGGTACGGGTTGAAGACGTAGTCAGTGGAGAAGGGCTGGCTGGCGGGAATGGCGAGGGTGCGGGTGAGGGAGTAAGCGGGGTCGAGGGCCCACTGGCCGACGGAGAGCACCTTCTTTTTGAGCGTCAGGGAATCGTGCCAGCCCCAAAAGGGTTTGGCGGAGTTGGAGGCTTCTTTGCGGCCGAGGAATGCCCCGCCGATCTGCTGCCGCAGCGCGGGGCGGTCACCCAACGGCTGGTACTGGTAATAAGCGTCGAAGGTGCGGTCGCTCCATTTGCCCTGTTCGGTCTTGAGCCACCATTCCTCGTAGATGGGAAGCAACTCATAGCCGACGAGCCGGTCATTGGGATGCTTGGGGCGTTCGGCGACGCCCTTGTAGACCAGAGTGACGCCGGTTCCTTCACTGAACTCGCCCCTTGCCAGGGTGAACCGAGAGTGGGAGGTGAGGCTGCCGTAGATACCGTGTCCGCCGCTTTCAATGAAGACGACTGGATGTGACCCTTCGTAGAGTTCGATGTCGCCGTCTATGTTGTGGACGCCGTTCCGATAGGAGCGGTTGGAGCAGGTGGTGTAGACGTTGTTGTGAGCGAGGGTTTCGAGGACTTCGAGCTTGCCGAACGGAGTACCGTCTTTGCGGACAGTGACGATGAGGCCTTCGTTGTCGTTTTCGTGACACGTGCCAACGATGCAACGGTCCGAGTAATCGCGGGGGTGGAACACGTTATAGATGAGGAACCAATGGGTAGCGGTCTCCATCGCCGCGTAATAGACATAGGCCTGCGAGCTGCCCTCTTCCAGGTTGTCCCAGTTGTTGTCACCGTGCCAATCGCCGTCGTAATCGAAGCGGGCGGGGTAATCGGACTTGGGCTGGAACCAGGTTTCCTGTGCGATGAAGGGAGCGTAGTGTTCGGCGAGGGGACGATACGGGTCAGCGGGACGCGGCGATTGCGGGAAGGTGCGGGTTTCGGCTTTGCGGCGCGCCGGGGCGTCGGGGGTGACCTGCAGGGCGATCTCCGCCTTTGCACCGTCGAGGACTGCCTCGATGGTGTAAGTGCCGGGACTTTCGGGCGCCGTATAGAGGACAGTGTCCTTCGTGACGAACTCGCCCTTCGCGTCGCGAATCACGTTCCACGCTGCGGAGTTGCTCTCCTCGAAGAACTTCTCCGGCTGCTCGCCCTGGAAGGAGAACGGCTTGGAGACCCAGCCTCCGTTGGGCTGGCGGATTGTAAAGCGCGGGTTGCTGCGGCGGAGGCGAACCTTCTTATCGCCCTCCTTGCCGTAGGCAAGCATTTGGAGGGTGATGGCTTCGAGAGGGCGGACGCGGGGATCCGGCGTGGAGATCGCGATTTCTGTGACGGCGTACTTTTGGCCGACGGAGCCCAGCACGCGGGAGAGCTGGTCCAGTTGAGCGGGAAGGAATACGGGGAAGAGAAGAGCGATGAGAAGGGGGCGGTGCATGACCGTGAGTGGTACCAGCATGGCCACTCACGGCCATCGAGGTCAAGGGGGGCGGTGATCAGGAAAGCTGCCGGGAAGCGTTCCAGAGGGCTTCGACGAAGAAGTACTCACCCCACATGACGGACTCGTCGACGCCGAGGCCTTTATGGATGTGATACACGCCGCCCTTGAGGATGCCTTCCCATTCGGGGTCCGACTTGCCCAGGTGTTTTTGGGTGAGGGAGCGAAGGATGCGAACGGCGGTGTTCCAGTAGAAATGGCCCTTTACGGGGTCGGCGAGAAGGCGGCAGAGGCGCAGCATTCCGGACGCTGCGATGGCCGCGGAGGAGGTATCCAGAAGCTTTCGCGTTTCCGGCGGAGCGTTGTAGTCCCACGGCGGCACCCCGTCGGTGGGGGTGTGAGTGATGTAGTAGTCGGCGCACGCCTCGGCGGTTTCGAGGAAGCGGGGATCGCGGCTGTACTCGTAGCAAGTGGAGAAGCCGTAGAGGGCCCAGGCGAGGCCGCGCGACCAGCAGGAGTCGCCGCGGTAGCCCTGGTGGGTGGTCTGCCGCAGGAACTCGCCCGTTTCGAGGTCGAAGATGCCTTCGTGGGCGGTGGAGCCGTCGCCGCGGACGAGATAGCGGCGGGTGGTGAGGGCGTGGCGTAAGGCGATGTCGCGGAGGCGCTTGTCGTTGGTCTCGCGGGCGGCGTAGAAGATGATGCCGACGTTCATCATGATGTCGATGAAGAGGGAGTTGTCGGCGACAAAGGAGCGGAGATACTGGCCCTTCTCCTTGTAGCGCATGGCGAGCGTTCGGCCGGCCTGGATGAGGACATCGCGGAGAGGCTGTTCCCTGGTGAGCGCGTACCAGCGGTAGTAGGTGGAGAGGAAGATGAAGCCGAGGTCGTGGACATCGCGGTCGTGCTGGCGGGGCTCGAGGGGTTTCGAGTACTTGATGGCCTGTTCGAGCCAGTAGTCGGCTTCGGGGCGGCCGGCAGCCGCGGCGCGCTTCTGAAAGATCCACATCATGCCCGGGAGGAAGCCATCGCACCAATGGGTCCAGGCCTGGCCCTCGTGCTTCCACTTGCCCTGCATCGTGTACATGGGGTAAAAGCCGGGGGAACGTTCGATGAGGGCGCGGACCTGCGATTCGGCGAAGTCGAGTGCATCGTCGAAGCAAAGGCGGTCGCTTTCGTGTTCGAATCCGATCACGTGTGGGTCTCCTTGGACTAAATTCGAGTTTACTTTAGGGCAAGCCGTCAGCGGTCAGTCGGTGCGCCAGCGGAAGGTGAGGCCTTGGGTGAGTTTGACGCCGGTGGAGGGGACCAGGAAGAGGTTGCGTATGCCGGCGGGGACGGCTACAGCGCGCAAGCCTGGGATGCGGTAGGGGGTGGGATTGAGGCGCGCGTCCTGGCCGGGGATGGGGTAGAAGCCTGCTTCCTGCAGGGTCGCTTTGGGGCGGGCGGTGGCGCCTGGGAAGGTGAGCTCGGCTAGGTCGAGGGCAATAAGTTGGTAGGGGCGGGCTTCCATAAAAGTGCGGGCGAAGGTGATGCGGGCGGTGACGGTGGCGCCCTTGGGGATGAAGGTGGAGTTCTTATACTTGGCGTCCTTGAGGAGGACGAAGCGGACGGGGTCGCCGACGGCGAGGGCGGCGGTATCGACGGGGGCTTCGAGGCGGAGTTCCAGGGAGAGGCCGGCGGGCACGTTGATTTCGGCGGGGGGTTGAGGCGGGGCGGGGGTGGAGGTGGGTCCGGATTCGGGGGCTTCGTCAAAGATGAGGGTGGACTCTCCGGCATACTGGCGGCAGTTGGTGAGGCGGACGAGGTTCTTGGATTCGACGCCGCGGGAGCCGACCATGGTGAGTTCGGCGGTTTTGGGAAGGAGATAGGGGACGCCGCCGATGGGCACCTTCTGATACTCGATGAGGTCGGTGGAGGCTTGTATGTCGAGCTGGGGCGGAATGTCGAAGGCCTCGATGGAGAGGCGGAGGACCTCGTCGGTGTCGGCGTCGGACCAGAAGGAGCCGCGGTAGCCGGCGATGCCTTTGAGCGTATTGACGCGCATGAGGAAGGTGCTGCGGAACTGTGGCACCTCATAGCCGTAGCGGTGGGTGCGGCGGCCGTCGACGACATCTTCTCCTTCGTAGCGGAAGGTGGGCGCGTCGGAGCGGAAGACGTTGGAGGCGAAGCCGGCAAAGGTGCCCGTGCCGAAGGAGCCTTTCTGAGAGAGTTCTTCGAGGGACTTTTCCTCGAACTTCGATTCGCCGGGCCAGGCGAACATTTCGCGGCCGTCGACGAAGGCGACTTCGATGCGGAGGGTATCTTCCAGGCGGAAGCGGCGGGAGGGTCCGGGGCGGGAGGAGCGCTCCACGGTCTGCGTGCAGGTGTAGTTGGGAAGGTGGGTGAGGGTGGCGGCCATCTTGGCGCGGATGCGGTTGAGGCGGATGAGTTCCTCCGGCATGGATGGGGCCGGGGGTTGAGGGAGGGCCAGGGACGGAAGCAGGAGCAAGGCGAGGCCTCGCATAGCGACAGTATAGCGAGGGCTGCTACGATGCCCTGTATGCCAACGAAAGTTACCGTAATCAATAACGGACCGATTCGGATTGAGGGGGACTTCGAGATTGTGGACGCCGAGGGGAAGGCGTTTGGGCTAGCGGGGAGGACGGTGATTTCGCTGTGCCGTTGCGGGTTTTCCGAGAACAAGCCGTTTTGCGACGGGAAGCATGGGGTGAAGGGGTTCGAGAGCTTGTGCCAGGCGCGGGAATTGCCGCCGCCGAAGCCGAAGGTGGCGCCGCTTTCGTAAGTAGGGAGGAACCATGAAGAACGCATTAGCTCTGACGTTGACGGCGGCGATTGCGCTGACCGTGGGTTGCCAGCAGAAGCCGGCTGCTTCGAACGAACCGGGGGCAGCTCCCGCGGCGCCCGCAGCTCCGGGCGCGCCTGCGGAGCCGGGGCCGGGAACGGCGAGTCCGGCGGCGGGGCAGGAGGCGGCACGGGCAGCGGGGGAACAGGCGAAGAAGGCGGGAGAGGCGGCGGGGCGACTGGCGCCTTCGGCGGCGGCGCCGGTGCGGCGGGCGATCACCATTCCGGAAGGTGCGGTGGTGAAGGTGCGGACGACGACGGCGATTTCGACGAAGACCCACAATACGGGGGATTCGTTCGTCGCGTCGTTGGCGGAGCCGCTGCGCGTGGGCGATGAGGTGGTGGCGCCGAAGGGGGCGACGGTGCGGGGGCGCGTGGTGGAGTCGGACGACGGCGGGCGCGTGAAGGGCCGGGCGATGCTGGTGGTGCGGCTGACGACGCTCGAGTTGAACGACGGCAAGACCGTGGATATTGCGACGGGGACGCAGGCGCGGCAGGCGAAGAGCACGGTGAAGAAGGACGCGCTGAAAGTGGGTATCGCCAGCGGCGTGGGCGCGGCGATCGGGGCGATTGCGGGCGGCGGGAAGGGCGCGGCGATCGGCGCCGGCGTGGGAGCTGGCGCGGGCACGGGCACGGTATTGGCGACGAAGGGCGAGCCGGCGGTGATTCCCGCGGAGTCGCTGATGACGTTCAAGCTGACGGCGCCGGCGAAGGTGCCCTAGGAGCGGCGAGTACTTTGTCCCAGGGCTCGACGTTGGCGCGGCGGGCCCACGTTTCATAACGTGCGGCGAGGCGAGCAGCGCGGTCGGGGTGCCTGCGGGCGAGGTTGTCCGTCTCGGTGCGGCCGGTTTCCAGGTCGTACAATTCCCACTCTTCTCCGAAGCGGGAGACAAGTTTCCACCGGCCCTCGCGGACCGCGCGGTTTCCTTCGTGCTCAAAGTAGAGGGCGTCGCGGCGGTTCAACCTACGGCCGGTGAAGGCGGCCCGCAGGCTGACGCCTTCCATCGGGACCGGAGCGGAGTAAGCGGCGCCGGACACATCGACACAGGTAGCCATGATGTCGATGACGTGGCCGGGCTGGTGGGTGATCAGTCCGGGACGGGTGTGGCCGGGCCACCAGGCGATGAGCGGCGTGGCGATTCCGCCTTCATGCACCCAGTGCTTATAGCTGCGGAAGGGAGTATTGGAAGCCATGGCCCAGGGGAGTCCGTAGCTTTGGAAGGTATCTTCCGCGCCGGGCATCACTGAAGGGTCGTTGCCGATGCGTACCGGTCGGCCGTCGCGGGTGACTTTCGGTATATGCGGGCCGCCCGCCTTGCGCCCGAGTTCCTCGGCGCATCCGCCATTGTCGGATAAGAACAGAACGAGGGTGTTCTGTTCTTGCCCGGTGCGGCGAAGCGCTTCCATGATTCTGCCGACTCCCTGGTCCATGCGGTCGACCATCGCGGCGTATACTTCCATGCGGCGCTGCTGCCAATCCTTGTGCGGGGCGTCGCGCCAGCGCGGCGCCTGAGGGTCGCGGCCGGCAAGCGGCCACCGGCGGTCCACGATGCCGAGTTCAATCTGACGGCGATGGCGCTCCTCGCGAAGCACGTCCCACCCGGTGCTGTACCGGCCGCGGTACCGTTCGATGTCTTCAGGCGGGGCGTGCATCGGCCAGTGGGGCGCGGTGAAGGCGGTGTACAGGAAAAAGGGCGCCTTCGCGGCTGCGGCCTCTTCAAGGTAGGAGACGGAGGCGGCGGCGGTGGCGTCGGTGTAGTAGTAGCCAGGCTCGCGGTCCGCGGGGGCGTTACCCCGGACCAGGGTGACGGGGTTGAAGAAGTTGCCGGCGCCGTGAATGGTGCCGTAGTACTTGTCGAATCCCCGCTGCAGCGGCCAGTTGTGCTGGGAACCGGTGAGCGGGGTGACGTGCCACTTACCCGCCATCATGGTCTGGTAGCCGGCCGGCTTGAGGACTTCGGCAATGGTCCGGCAGTTCCGGTTAAGGTCCCCGCGGTATCCGGGGAACGGCTTGGGATTATCGACCATGTGTCCGACACCCGTCTGGTGGGGGTAGAGGCCGGTGAGGAGGCTGGACCGCGTTGGGCAGCAGCGGGCGGTGTTGCAGAACTGAGTGAACCGAACGCCACCCCGGGCGAGGGCATCCAGGTTCGGCGTGCTGATTTCGCCTCCGTAGGAGCCAATGTCGGAGAAGCCCATATCGTCAACGAGGATGACAACGATGTTCGGCTTCGCCGGGGCGGGAGCCGCGGCGAGGGGTGCAACCGAGGCGGCGGCAAGGAAACGGCGTCTGTCCATAAATGCCCCCAGTCTTATCAGAATTGGCTTGACTTCGGGGTGAGGCGGGAACATACTCAGGTTGCTTACTAAGAGAACTGAGTATGTCAAAATTCGATGCTCTTCAGGGTTCGCTGCCGCTGCTGGTGCTGAAGATTGTGGAGCGGCGAGGGCCGCTGCACGGGTATGCGATTACGACGCACATCGAGGGGTTTTCGGAGTTGCTGCGGGTGGAGGAGGGGTCGCTGTATCCGGCATTGCATCGGCTGGAGGAGGCGGGGCTGATCCGGGCGGAGTGGAGCGAGACGCAGCATAAGCGGCGGGTGCGGATGTATTCGATCACTGCGGCGGGGCGGAGGCGGTTGCGGGAAGACGAGCGGCGATGGACGGCGGTGTCGGCGGCCATCGGGCAGGTGTTGCGGGAGGCATGATGAGCTGGGTATCGCGCATCGTGAACGTATTCCGGCCCGGACGGGCGCATGCGGAGTTGGAGGAAGAGATGGCGTTCCACCTGGAGCAGCGGGTGGAGAGCCTGATGGCGGAGGGCTCTGGCCGGGCGGAGGCGGAGCGGGCAGCCCGGCGGCGGATGGGGAACCTGGCGGGGCTGCGTGAGGAGAGTTACGAGGCGAAGTCGGCGGTGCGGCTGGATGCGGTGGTGCGGGATGTGCGGTTCGGGCTGCGGGTTCTGCGGAAGCACCGGACGACGACGGCGGCGGCGGTGGTGTCGCTGGGGCTGGCGATCGGGGCGTGTACGGCGGCGTTCACGCTGATTGACGCTTTGCTGCTGCGGCCGCTGCCGCTGCCGGAGCCGGGGCGATTGGTACAGTTGGGGCGGTTGATGCCGGCGTTTCTGAGTCCCTGGAACAAGGCCGCGGAGTCGGACACGTTCAGCTATCCGCAATTCGAGTTGTTCCGGGAGGCGGTGCGAGGGGAGGCGGACCTGGTGGCGCTGGAGTTGCGGGGCGGGCTGCAGCCGGTGAAGTTCGACGATGCGGGCGGCGTGAGTGAGATCGTGCGCATCGATGCGGTGTCGGAGGGCGGGTTCGGCGTGCTGCGAGTGCGCGCGGCGGCGGGCCGGCTGGACGGCGGGGCCGTGGTGAGCGACGAGTTTGCGAAGCGGCGGTTCGGCGGGAACGCGATCGGGCGGTGGGTGAGCGTGGGGCGCGAACAGTTCCCGGTGGTGGGCGTGGCGGCGTTCGGGGGGTTGCAGCCAGGGTATCTGACCGACGTGTGGCTGCCGCTGAAGGGGCAGGCGGACCCGGATGCGGGGCGGTACCAGGTTTGGGGACGGCTGCGCGAGGGGGTGAGGGTTTCGAGGCCGACGCCCTTGAGGAAGAGGCCGCCGAGCGGGCGGCGCTGAGGCCTAGGATGGCGAGGCCGAAGGCGGCGAACCTGCTGATCGCCCGCGGTCAGGCGCGCGTGGGTGGCCTGCTGCTGCGTGTTCGAAACGGTGGACAGGAAGAGGCCGCTGCCGAGGGTGGTCATAAGGTAGAGCACGACGCAGACGACGAGGAAGAGGGGGCTGCCGCGAAGGGGAACGCGGAAGACGACGAGGGCGACGGTGGTGGGTGACCATGAGCTGCTCCATGGTGCCGATCTCTTTTTCGCGGACGATGGCGAGGGCGGTGAGCATGAGGGTGACGAGCATCACGATGTTCACGAGAACGCCGGGGACGAAGTAGTTGCGGCTGCGGAGCTCGGGGTTCAACCAGGCTCGGGATTGGGCGCGCGGACGGTGGGGACGGCAAGCTTGACGGGGGCGGACTGGGCGACGAGGCGTTCGCGCTGGCGTTCTCAAGCCCCTCGATTTGGTCGAAGAGCTGCTCGAAATTCCTGCGGAGAACGGTATTCATAGGATTGCGCAATTCATCCAGGAAGGACGAGAAGAACCTCCGCACGCTGACAAGCAGAAGTTGCGGCGTGACGCAGATGAGATCGTTCCAGAGACTTACGGCTGCAGGACCATCCCAAAGCACCACCTTTCCACGGTGAAACCAGCCATGCAATAACCCGCACCGAACCTGCGAGTAGAACTCTTTGCTCTCGCGTAGGGTCAAGAAGTCGAAGTGCCGCTTGAACTCGCTACTGAAGTACTTCTCCGACTTTTTTTCACTTTCGGCGCCTGCACGATACTGGGCGATCATCTCGAAGTAGGGGATGATGATCGTTAGCACCGCCAAACCGGCGTGCTCTCGTAACGGGTTGGAATCGGAGAAGAGAATGGAAGCCTGATCGAGCATGTTAGTCACCCGATCTGCAAACACGTCGATCTTATCCTCGATGCAATTGCCTGACAGCTTGTCGAGTCCAAAACGTGGGCTAATCATCACGCGTGACATATCAGCACGATTGTAACACGACTTACTAACTATCTGCTAAGTAATGCGCGGTCAGCATAGGCTAGCGAGCTTAGTTTAGCCGTCAGCAGGATGGGGCTGAGCGTAAGTCAGTGCAAGACCGATCAACATCTCAGCGGCAAGTGTTCAAAACGGTTAGTGTACGGCTGTGCCTTCAGCGGGCGGCGGCGGTGCGGGGGGGCGGGGGCGGATCCGTGGGTTTCGCTGCGGCATGATTAGTCGAGGGTCTTGCGGAAGCGGGCGGCGCTGAGGCCGAGGATGGCTAGGCCGAAGGCGGCGAGGGCGAGGGTTTGGGGCCAGAGGGTTTCGAGGCCGACGCCCTTGAGGAAGAGGCCGCGGACGATTTCCATCATGTAGCGGACGGGGTTGAGGGCGGCGATCCACTGGGCGGGTTCGGGCATGTTGCGGATGGGGAAGGCGAAGCCGCTGAACATGAACGCGGGCAGGAAGAAGAAGAAGCTGCCCATCATGGCCTGTTGCTGTGTGTTGGAAACGGTGGACAGGAAGAGGCCGCTGCCGAGGGTGGTCATGAGGTAGAGCACGACGCAGACGACGAGGAAGAGGGGGCTGCCGCGAAGGGGAACGCGGAAGACGACGAGGGCGACGGTGGTGATGAGCACCATATTGGAGAGGCCGACGACGGCGAAGGGGAGCGTCTTGCCGAGGATGAGCTCGACGGGGCGGATGGGGGTGACCATGAGCTGCTCCATGGTGCCGATTTCTTTTTCGCGGACGATGGCGAGGGCGGTGAGCATGAGGGTGACGAGCATCACGATGTTCACGAGAACGCCGGGGACGAAGTAGTTGCGGCTGCGGAGCTCGGGGTTGAACCAGGCCCGGGATTGGGCGCGGACGGTGGGGACGGCGAGCTTAACAGGGGCGGACTGGGCGACGAGGCGTTCGCGCTGGCGTTCGCGGAGGACGTCGGTGGAGTACTGCTGGATGACGGTGTTGGCGTAGCCGGAGACGATGCTCGCGGAATTGGAATTGGAGCCGTCGACAAGAACCTGGACGCTGGTTGTGCGGCCGCGCTCGAGGTCGGCGGCGAAGTGAGGGAGAACGTTGACAGCGGCGATGACGTCGCCGAGGTCCAGCAGCGTCTGGACCTCCGAGGCGGATGCGGGAAACTCGGCGACGTCGAAGTAATTTGAGCCCTGGAAGCGGGAGAGGAGGTCACGGCTGTGAGGGGAGTTGTCGTTATCGAACCAGGCGATGCGGGCGTGTTCGACGTCGAGGTTGACGGCGAAGCCGAAGATGATGCTTTGCATGAGCGGGGGAAAGATGAGGATGGCGCGCATGCGGGGCTCGCGGAGGGTTTGCCGGAGCTCCTTGCGGACGATTTCGAGGATGCGGCTCCATTTCATGGCTAGACGACCTTCTCGCGCAGCTTGCGCGTGGCGATGACGAGGAGGAGTGCGGCGTAGGCACAGAGGAAGAGCACCTGGGGCCAGAGGATTTCGAGGCCGATGCCTTTGAGGAAGATGCCCTTCAGGATGGTGACGAAGTAGCGGGCAGGGACGATGTGAGTGATGACCTGGATGACCACAGGCATGTTTTCGATGGCGTAGATGAAGCCGGAGAGAAGGAACGCCGGGAGAAACGACGACAGGATGCTGGCCTGGAAGGCGAGCAGTTGGGAGCGAGTGACGGTGGAGAGGAAGATGCCCCAGCAGAGGGCTCCGAAGAGGAAGATGCAACTGGTGAGGAACAGAAGAAAGGCGTTGCCCTGGAGCGGCACCTTGAAGACGAAGACGCCGACGACGATGGCGATGAGCATGTCGGCGATTCCGACGACGAAGAAGGCGGAGAGCTTGCCGAGTAAGAGCTCGAGGGGGCGGACCGGGGTGGAGAGGAGCTGCTCCATGGTGCCGTTCTCCCATTCGCGGGCGATGGTGAGGGAGGTGAGGAGCGCGCTGATGATCATGAGAATGACGGCGATGAGGCCGGGGACGATGTAGTTCTTGGATTTGAGCTCGTCGTTGTAGAGGACGCGGACGCGGGGTTCGACGGGAGGATCGAGCTTGCCGACGCCGCGTTTGCGGATGGCGTCGGCGCGTAGCTCGAGGGCGTAAGTCTGGACGGTGGCTTCGGCGTAGCCGATGGCGAGGGAAGCGGTGTTGGAGTCGCTGCCGTTGGCGAGGATCTGGACGAAGGCTTCGCGGCCGTTCTGGATGTCGGCGCCGAAGCCCCTGCGGATGACGACGGCGAGGAGGGCGCTTTCATCGTTGATGGCGCGCTCGATGGGGAGGTAGCCGGTGACGTGGCGTTGGACGGTGAAGTAGCGGGAGCCCTCGAAGCCGGCGATGAGGGTGCGGCTTTCGGGTGACTCGTCCTGGTCATAGATGAGTGTGGGGACACGGTCGACGTCGAGGGTGAGAGCGTAGCCGAACATGAGGAGGAGCACGAGCGGCAGGGCGAGGGCGGCCATGAGGCTGCGCTTGTCGCGAAGGATGTGGATGGCTTCCTTGCGAAAGATGGCGTAGAAGCGGCGCGGGTTCATGGGGCCACCTTGCGGTCTTCGCGTTCGATCATTTCGACGAAGACGTCTTCCATGGAGGGGGCGATGGGTTCGAGACGGCGGGGTTCGATTTGAGCCTCGACGAGGGCTTTCGTGATGGCGGCGCGGCCGGACGGTTGATCGTTGGCGGTGACGTGGAGGCCGGCGCCGAAGACAGCGACATCGCGGAGTTGAGGGACGGATTCGAGGGCGTGGATGGTGTCGAGGAGGTCCGGGGTTTCGAGGTAGAAGAGGGCGTGGTTTTCGAGGTTTCGTTTGAGATCGGCAGGGGCGCCGAGGGCGATGACGCGGCCTTTGTACATAAGGGCGATGCGGTGGCAGTACTCGGCCTCGTCCATGTAATGGGTGCTGACGAAGATGGTCTGGCCGGCGGCGGAGAGCTGGTAGATGAGATCCCAGAAGGCGCGGCGGGCGATGGGGTCGACGCCGCTGGTGGGCTCGTCGAGGAAGAGGATGGGGGGCTCATGGAGGACGGCGCAGCCGAGGGCGAGGCGCTGTTTCCAGCCGCCGGAGAGGGTGCGGGTGAGGGCGTCCTTGCGCTCTTCGAGGCCGGCCATCTGGAGGACGTAGCGGCGGCGCTCGGGGCGCCGGGCGGGCGGGACGCCGTAGATGCCGCTGAAGAACTCGATGTTTTCGGTGACGGTGAGGTCGTCGTAGAGGGAGAACTTCTGCGACATGTAGCCGATGGTCTGGCGGACCTGTTCGGGCTGCCTGGCGATGTCGAAGCCGTTCACTTGCGCGGAGCCGGAGGTGGGAGTGAGGAGGCCGCAGAGCATGCGAATGGTGGTGGACTTCCCTGCCCCATTGGGGCCAAGGAAGCCGAAGATTTCGCCTTTGGAGACGGTGAGGTCGACGTGATCGACGGCGACGAAGGAGCCGAAGCGCTTGACGAGTTGATGGGTATAGACAGCGGTGTCAGGCATGGGCCGGCTCCTGTTCGATGAGGGCGATGAAGACGTCTTCGAGGGAGGGGACGATGGGGCGGAAGTCGAGGCCCGGGCGCGAGGGGATGGGGGCATCTTTGGTGAGGAAGACGTGGAGTTCACTGCCGGAGGGCTCGGCGCTGACGACGCCGGGCTGCGCTTTGAGCCACTGGCGGGCTTCGCGGGGGTCGGCGGCTTTCACGGCATAGCAGGTCTGGTCGAGCTTGGTTTTGAGGTTGTGGGGGGTGTCGACGCGGACGAGGCGGCCGCGGTTCATCAGGGCAACACGGTTACAGCGTTCGGCTTCATCAAGGTAAGCGGTGGTGACGAAGACGGTGAGGCCGTCTTTGACGAGCTGATACAAGATGGCCCAGAAGTCGCGGCGGGAGACGGGGTCAACGCCATTGGTGGGTTCGTCGAGGAAGAGGATGGTGGGGTGGTGGAGGAGGGTGCACATGAGGCCGAGCTTTTGTTTCATGCCGCCGGAGAGTTTGGCGGCGGGGCGGGCGCGGAAGGGCTCCATGCGAGTCATCTGCAGGAGCCTTGTCATGAGGGCGTCGCGTTCGGGGCCGGTGACGCCGAAGAGGTCCGAGTAGAAGAGCATGTTCTCCTGGACGGTGAGGTCGCCGTAGAGGCCAAAGCGCTGGGCCATGTAGCCGATGCGGTCTTTGACGGCATCGAGGTGGCGGGCGACGGCGTGGCCGGCGACTTCGGCGGCGCCCTCGTCGGGGTCGAGGAGGCCACAGAGGAGGCGGAGGGTGGTGGTTTTGCCGGCGCCGTCGGGGCCGACGAGGCCGAAGATCTCGCCGGGGGCGACCTCGAGATTGAGGCGGTCGACGGCGGTGAGGGGGCCGAAGCGGCGGGTCAAGTTAGTGGCGCGGACGGCTGGTTGGGGCATGGGTTACTGGCCGAGGAGGATTTCGCCGTCGACGGGCATGTTGGATTTGAGTTCGCGCTGGGGGTTATCGATATCTACTTTGATGCGGTACACGAGTTTGACTCGTTCTTCGTGAGTTTGGATGGTCTTGGGAGTAAATTCGGCCTGGGAAGAGATGAACGATATCTTGCCCCAGTACGCTTTGCCGGGGTAGGAGTCCGATATGACTCGCACCTTGTCGCCGATCTTGACGCGGCCTAAGTCGCGCTCGGTGATATAGCCGCGGAGCCAGGGGCGGTCGATCGCGCCGATGGTGACGATGCTGGCGCCGGCGGCTACGACTTCGCCTATATCGGCGGGCTTGACCAAGATGACCCCGTCCACGGGAGCGCGGGCGATGGTGTCCTGGACCTGCGATTCGCTGATGCCGAGTTGGGCCGTTGCCCGGGCGATTTCGGCTTCGCGGGTGGCCACTTCAGCTTCGCGGCGCTTGAGGTCAAGGGCGGCGGACTGGGAGAGCCTGAGGGCGGCGCGGGCGCGTTCGACCTGGGCGAGCTGGTTTTCGACGACCTCTTTACGGGGGCCTTCTTCGACGAGGGCGAGGGCCTGCTGGGCGTGGCGGAGGTTGGCCTGCGTGGTTTCGTGGCGGGCGCGGAACTGGTCATATTGCTGGCGGGAGATGTCGTCGTTCTTGAAGAGGGTTTGGGCGCGGTCCCAATCGGCGCGGGCCTGGTCGAGCTGGGCCTGGATCTCGGTGACGCGAGCGCGTGCCTGCTGGATTTCCTGGGGGCGGCTGCCGGTTTCGAGTTCGCGGAGGCGGATTTCGGCGGCCTTGAGTTCGGCGCGGCGGAGGGAGATTTCGTTATTGAGGGCGGAGCGCTGATAGTCGAGGGCGGCGCGGGCCTGGCTGAGCTGGGTTTGGGATGAAGTGACGCTGGCGCGGTCGCGGGAGCGCTGCTGTTCGAGTTGCTCGGGGTCAATGCGGGCGAGGATGTGACCGGCGCGGATGAAGTCGCCCTCGCGGACGTTGAGTTCGGCGATGCGGCCGGGGATCTTGAATGCAACCTCGACTTCGGTGAGTTCGATGTTGCCGCTCAGTTTGACGACGTTGGGGTCCGTGCGATCGAAGACGCCGGCGCGGACGAGGGCGAAGGCGGCGAGGGCGAGGACAGCGACGACGATGAGGGCGACGCGGAGGCGTTTCATTGCATGGTCCTTTCGATGGTTCCCTGAGCGGCGGTCAGGTCGAGACGGGCGAGGTTGTGATTGAAGAGGGCGCTTACTAAGTTGTCGCGTGCCCGGGCGAGGCGCGTTTGGGCGTCGGTTACTTCGATGGAGGGAGCGACGCCGGCTTCGTAGCGGCGACGGGCGGAGGCGAGTTCGGCTTCGGCCTGGGTGAGGCCTTCGCGGGCTGTGGCGACCTGGGCATCGCCCGACTGGAGGGATTCAAGGGCGAGGCGGATTTCGAGTTCGACCTGGTCGCGGAGGTCCTGGGTGCGGATGCGTTCCTGGCGGTAGAGAGAGGCGGCCTCGGCGCGGCGGGCGTCGCGGCGGCCGCCGTCGAAGATAGGCACGCGGAGGCTGAGGCCGTAGGTGCGGGTGGGGAGCGAATTTGAGAGGCCGGAGCCGAGGGAGCCGTAGTCGGCGAGGGCGGCGAGGGTGGGGAGGCGCTCCCATTTGACGGCGCTGTAGTTGAGGCGGGCGCCTTCTTCGCGGCGCTCCTGGGCGGCAAGGACGTCGCGGAACTTGCGGGCGGTCTCCATGGCCTGAGCGACAGTGACGGGGTCCGTGGGGCGGTAGGCGAGGGCGTCAGTGAGTTGGATGCGTGAGTCGAGGCGGAGGCCGATGGTGCGAAGTAACTGGAGGCGGGCGCGTTCGAGTTCGTTCTCGGCAACGATGAGGCGCTGATTCTCGTTCGATAACTGGACGTTGGCGCGAGTTACTTCGATGCCGATACCGGTTCCGGCCTTGCGCTGGGCTTGCGCTAAGTCGACTAACTCCTGAGCAAGTTTCACGTTTGCGTTCGCGGTTTCGACGGAGGCTTGCGCGCGGAGGGCGGCGAGATAGGCGCGGGCGACTAACTCGGTGGTGAAGTCGGCGGCATTGGCGTCCTCCGACCTGGCGGTTTCGACGGCGCGGCGGGAGGCCTGGAAGCGGCGGACGGCAGCGAGATCGAAGATGGACTGGCCGAAGGTGAGCCGGGCGTCGAAGGTGGTGAAGGGGCCGACGAAGGAAGGGATGGAGAAGCCGGGGAAGGGGGAGGTGAATTGAATGCCGCGGGCGGCGAGGTTGGTGGTCTGGCTGAGGTACCCGAGGTTGGCGGCGACGTCGGGGAGGAGGGCGCCGCGGGCCTGATCGGAGCGGGCTTCGGCGGCTTTGACGGCCTCGCGGGCGAGGCGGATGCGGGCGCTGCCTTCGGGGGCGAGCGCGATTTCAACGGCGCGCTGGAGGGAGAGCGGGATGGCGTCCTGGGCGTGCGCGAGGACGGTGAGGAGGAGGCAGAGCGGGACGAGTTTCATGCGTTGGCCTTGAGTCCAGCGGTTACGAACTGGAGGATGCGGCGGAGGGTGGCCTGTTCGTCCGAGGGGTCGCAGAGACCGTTCGAGACGACGCGGATGAACTGCTCGCCGCCAAGGGCGTTGGCGACGACGCCGATAGTGAAGAAGACGCGCCAGACGATCTCCTCGTGGGACAGGTGGGGGAGGGCGCGGGCGAAGGCAACGCTGAAGCGCTTGAGGATTTCGCCGATCTGTTCGCGGAAGATGCGGCGGGCGAGTTCGCTCTGGTCGGTATACATGCGGCCGAGGAGGCTGCGCATCAGCGGGAATCCGTGACCGGTGACGAGGATGGGGCGGATGAAGGCGTCGGCGACGGCTTCGACGGGGAGGGGGCCGGCGGGGTGTGCGGCTTCGATGGCGTCGAGGAGTTGGAGGCGCGCTTCGTTGATGGGCTTGAGGCGGCGGGCGAAGACGGCGGCGATGAGGGACTCTTTGGAGTGGAAGTGGTAGTTGACGGCGGCGAGGTTGACTCCGGCGCGAGCGGTAATGGCGCGGAGAGAGGCGCCGTCGAAGCCTTCCTCGGCGAAGAGTTGTTCGGCGGCGTCGAGGATGGCGGACTTGGTATCGGTCTGGGCTTCCGTGGGCATAAAACTTTCGCTTGAAACGATAGAATCAAACTATCGTTTGAAACTAATGTTAGACAGGGTTTGGACGGATGTCAAGGGAAATCTTTGGGGTGCTGGGTTCGCTTCGTGAAATTTCATTTGCGCCCTTGCGGCGGCTTGGGTTCGCTTCGTGAATTTTTCTTAGGGGCTGCGCCTTGCGGGGTCCTTGGGTTCGCTTCGCGAGTTTTTTGCGGGCTGCGACTCACTCGCCCGGGGACGGCCCGCGGACGTCCGGCGACTCCAGGTGTACCATGCGGGCCCTCGGGGCAGGGAGCGGGCAGGCGCTATAAGTCATTTTGTTTGTAGGGAAAGAAATATTTCAAAGGGTCGTGACTCAGGTTTCGGGGGCCTGGGCGCGACCGGCAGCGGTCGACAGTGGCAGCGGCGAGGCAGGGCTTTTAGGGTAAAGTCCCGGCTACAGCCGGGACTGCCCTATTGGGGACAGGGAACGGATTGCCGGCTGTGCGACTGGGCAATTCGGCTACGCTTCACGGCGTACGAGCGGACTTACCCTTCTCACCGGAGTCTTTCCTGTGAAAGAGCCGTATGACGGCGCCGCTGGCGGACTCTCGAAATGCGATCGGCCCGGGAATTGTCAAGACAATTTCCGTCCCGGCGCCGGGAGCGCTCGAGATGTCCAACTTCCCCCCGATCCGCATTGCTCGCTCACGCATGCCAACGATGCCATAGTGTCCGGAGCGTCCGTCCTTGGCGACTGCCGAATCGACGCCCTTCCCGTTGTCGCGGATGCAGACGCGGAGGCTCTCGCCGAAAGCGATCTGTGCTTCGATGGTCGTAGCCTGCGCGTGGCGGAAGGCGTTTCGAATTGCTTCGCACGCAATCCTGTAAACTTCCCGCGCCGAATCCGGCTGTATATTCTTCGGCGGTCCTTCGAGTGTGACCCGGAGCTGCGGCGAACCCTCCGATGCGAGCTCGTGGCCTAGCGCTTCCAGCGCGTGCGCCAGATCGTTAGCACCGCCTGTCGAGGAACGCATCGCCTGGATTGCCTCGCGCGCCTCGACAATTGCCTTCGCGCCCAGATCGAGCGCGTCGTCGAACACGCGCATTGCGCCGTCGCGATTACTGGCAACCATGTTTCGGGCTGCTTGCAGATGGATCACCAGCGCCTGAAAACTCTGCAGGAGGGTATCGTGCAGCTCGCGCGCGACCCGCAGGCGCTCGTCCACCCTGCCGTCCAGCTGCGCAGCAAACTCGCGAGTGATCTGATACATGCGCAAGCGGTACAGTCCCCAAAGGAAAAGGACGCCGGTGGCTATGCAGGACGCGACGAACAAGTCGGTCCGATACCAGGGCGGCGTAATCAGGATTGGCAGCGAGACGCCTTCCTCATTCCAGACTCCGTCGCTATTCGATCCTTGCACCCGAAATATGTACCTTCCGGGATCCAGGTTGGTGTAAGTAGCCATCGGCGCCCTGCTGGCCGCTTCCCTCCACCCACCGTCGAAGTTCTCGAGCTTATATCGATAGCGGTTCTTGTGCGAATTTGCGTAGCTCAACGCCGCAAAGTCGAGCGAGAACACGTTCTTCCGGTAGGGCAGCGTCAACGAATCCACGTAAGGGATGGCTTTGTGAAGTTCGGATTTGTTGCCGATGGGTGGCGCCTCGTTGAAAATCTTCAAGCTGGTGATTACTACCGGCGGTATATAAGGATTGTCACGGATTGCTTCGGGAGAGAAGACGGTTATGCCATGCCTGCCGCAAAAGAACATCTCTCCACTTCGGCCTTGCTGATAACAGCTTTGCGTGAAATCATTGCCCCACAGGCCGTCGGAGACGTCATATGTTCGAAATGTCTCCGTCCGGGGATCGAAGCGGGATATGCCTTTCTTGGTGCTGAACCAAAGCCTGCCCGCACGGTCTGCGAGAACGCCCATGACGTCCATGGTGGGCAGGCCCTGAATCTCGGTGTACTGGGTAAAGGTGTCGCGCCGCCGGTCGTACCGGTACACGCCCTGTGAGGTGGCCAGCCACAAGTTACCCGCGCCGTCCTCGTGGATGGCGAAGATGCTGCCGCCCTGCAGGCGCCCCGGCTTACCCCGCTCGACCGCGGAATTGACAAAAGTATTGTTCCGATCGTCGAAGCGGCTCAGTGCGCCGCTCCAGGTGCCCAACCAGAGCGTTCCGGAGCGATCCCGGTGAAAGGCTGAGATCGTATATTCCAGGCTGGTCGATCCGGGCGGCCCAGGCCGGTAGTTCGTAAATCGGTCTGTCAGCGTGTCCAAGCGGCTGACTCCGCCGAATTGTCCGACCCATAAGTCGCCGTTCGCATCCTCGTACAGCCTGACGACGTCATTGGTCATCAGACTGTGCGGATCGGCAGGGTTGTGCCGGTAGTGCTTGAATCGTCCCGTGCGTTCATCGAAGCGGTCGAGGCCGGCGCCCATGCCTCCCACCCAGAGATACCCCCGCGAGTCCTTGTAAACGCAGTTCAGTTCATTGCCTCTGCCGATGCTGTTGCCGTTTGGCGGGCCGGGAAGGAAGTGAGTGACTTCCCCCGTTTTCCGGTCCAGACGATCCAGGGCGCGAGGGAATGAGCCCACCCACAGAACGCCATTGGTGTCCTCGTGCATGGCGGTCACTTTGCCGGGAGAGAGACTGTTGGCATCCCCGGGGCGATGCCTGTAGTGGCCGAACTGTTCCTGTTGGAAGTTCAGGATGTTCAGCCCGCCGTCTCGAGTGGCCACCCACAGCAGGCCGGCCCGATCGCGGTAGATCCGCGCGACGCTATTGTCGCTCAGGCTGTGCGGGTTCGTGTCGTCGTGTTGAAAGATTTGTGTGAACCGTTCCGCGCGCCGGTCGAAGTACAGCATGCCTTGGCTGGAGGGCACCCAGATTCCGTTTATTCCATCCTCGAGGAGCCTGCCGCTGTCCACTCGGGCAGCGCCCACTCCGATGGGGTATTCCACCAAGCCTCCGGTCCGGCGCTCATACTTGACCAGCGCCACTCTCGGAGAATGAGCGAGAATCCAGAAATCACCCGCCTGGTCTTCGAAGAAATCATCCGCGGATAAGCGCTGGATGAGCGCGGGGGGCCCGCTGGGCCGGCCGTTCTCCAGCCTCAGACGGAAAAGGCCACGGTCGCCAACGAACCATATGTCTCCCCGGCGATCCTCGAGGAGGCGAGTGATCCACCCGACAGGCTGGCCGTCGCTGTCCTTTGCGTAATGAGTAAAGGTTTGCGTGGCCGGATCAAACCGGTCGAGACCGGTGTCCGCCATGCCAATCCACAGATGGCCGCGACTGTCGCGGGCGATGGACCAAGCGGCATGCCCGCTCAGGCTGTTTGGGTTCTTCGGATCAGGAGAGTAGCGGGTGGTTCGTTCGGTTGTGGGGTCGAATTTGTTTATGCCGGGGTGGACGACCAGCCACAGATTGCCTTGATCGTCTTCCAGCAGATCGCGGATGTAGTTGGCGCTCAGGCTTAGGGGATCGCGGGGATTGTTCTTGTATACGACGAACGAGTGCCCATCGTACCGGTTGAGGCCGTCTCCGGTAGCAAACCACATGAAGCCGCGGCGGTCCTGCAAAATGGAGACGACATTATCCAAGGCCAGCCCATCCCTCGTGGTGAGGTGGGCAAACTTGAGATCGCTCACGCGCGGACCGCCGCTCGGGGCGCTACCTATCCGCCGATCGGCAATCGAGTTCGGGGGTTGGCCCAACGCCACGCCGCAGCAAACGAGGACCAGGATCCTCAGCATCTCTCGCAGCCCCATAGATCGTGTTCGCCGTCCTGTGGCCTGCAGCGTTCTTCCATGCGCATCGAACTTGCAGGCGGACAGAGAAGCGACAACGCCAGAGGTATTATCGCGCAGGCGAACCCGAACGCGTGAAGCGGCCCCCTTGTTGCGGCGATGGCGGAGCGGCGGCCCCTGTAGGCGCTTGGCGCGCCCCACGGGACGCCGGGGTGGCGAGGGGGAGCGTGGGGAGGGGCCGGGATGCGGTGTTCGGGCAGGGGGCGCGCTATACTCCAATCCATCCTTATGCGAACCGCCGTCTGGCTCCTTGTTCTTTCTCTCTCTCTTGCCGCAGCGCCTGTCGATCCGGCGCTCTTGAAACCGCTCCGCTACCGCAACGTTGGGCCGCACCGGGGAGGCCGGGTGACGGCGATCACGGGGGTCCGTTCGCAGGCGCACACCTTCTATATGGGCGCGACGGGGGGCGGGTTGTGGAAGACGACGAACGCGGGGCACACTTGGACGCCGATCGCTGACGGGCAGATTCCGAACGGGTCGATCGGGGCGGTAGCGGTGGCGGAGAGCGATCCGGGCACGGTGTATGTGGGGACGGGGAGCGCGGCGATCCGCTCCAACGTGATTCATGGGCGGGGCATGTACAAGTCGACGGACGCCGGGAAGACGTGGCAGTTCGCGGGCCTGCGGAACGCGGGGCAGATCGGCAGCATCCGGGTGCATCCGAAGGACGCGAATACGGTTTACGTGGCGGCGTTGGGGCAGCCGTTTGTGGAGGACCGCGAGCGACTGGCCTTCGATCCTGCCGAGCGGGGCGTCTTTCGATCGCGGGACGGCGGCAAGACGTGGCAGCACGTCCTGAAGATCGATGCGGAGACCGGTGTGGTGTCGCTGTCGATGAATCCGGAGAATCCGGCGGAGATCTATGCGGGGGCGTGGCGAGCCCAGCGGAAGCCGTGGACGATCGTCTCGGGGGGGCCAGCCAAGACCGGCGGCATTTATAAAACTACCGATGGCGGCGATACCTGGAGGCACCTGGAGAACGGTCTGCCCCAGACGCTGATCGGCAAGGTGGACGTGGAAGTTTCTCCGGCGCGACCGTCGCGGGTGTACGCGATTCTCGAGGCTCCGGGCAATGAGGCGGGGGTGTACCGGTCAGACGACTCGGGGGCGACCTGGAAGCAGGTATCGAGCCAGCAGAGCCTGATCCGCCGACCGTTCTATTACACGTACATCGACGCCGATCCGAAGGACGCCGATACGGTCTGGGTGAACAACCTTGGCCTTCATAAATCGAGCGACGGTGGAGCGACGTGGCGCACGGTGGCGACGCCGCACGGCGACAACCATGGCCTTTGGATCCATCCCGACCATCCGCAGATCATGATCCAGTCGAACGACGGCGGCGCCACTGTTTCGTTGAACGGCGGGCAGAACTGGTCGACGATTTACAACCAGCCGACGGCGGAGATTTACCAAGTGGCGGTGGATCAGCAGACTCCGTACCGCATTTACGGAGCCCAACAGGATAACTCTACGCTGATTGTTCCTTCGCTGCCGCCCCGCGCGGGACGTGCCGACGATCCAATCCAACTCTGGATGAACGGACCGGGCTGCGAAACGGGGCCGGTCCTACCGCACCCTACGAACGCGGACATCGTCTACGGATCCTGTAAGGGGGAGTTCTCGCGGCTCAGCCTGAAGACGGGCCAAGAGAAGACGTACTGGACGCATCCGCAGAACCGCTACGGGCACGCCGCGCGGGATATCAAGTTCCGGCACCAACGGGTTTCGCCGATAGAGATTTCGCCGCATAACCCGCGGGTGATTTACTTCGGCTCGCAGTTCGTCCATCGCACGACGGACGAAGGCGTGACGTGGCAGATTGTGAGCCCGGACCTGACGGCCAACGAGCCGGGTGTGAAGCAAGGGATCTCGGGTGAGCCCATCACGCGGGACATCACGGGCGAGGAGGTGTACAGCACGCTGTACGCGATTCGCGAATCGCCGACGGAAGCCGGGGTGATCTGGACCGGCGCGAACGACGGCCCGTTCCATGTGAGCCGGGACAACGGCAAGACCTGGAAGAACGTCACGCCGAAGGACCTTCCGCCGGGAGGCCGGGTGCAGAACATCGAACCCTCGCCCCACCGCAAAGGCTCTGCGTACTTCGCGGTGTACCGGTACCTGCTGGGCGACTTCCGCCCGTACATCTACCGGACGGACGACTATGGGGCGACGTGGAGACGGACGGTGAACGGGATTCCGGAGGATGTGCCGGTGCGAGTGGTGCGCGAGGACCCGGGACGGCAGGGGCTGCTGTACGCGGGGACGGAGTTCGGGATGTATGTTTCGTTCGACAACGGGGAGAACTGGCAGAGCTTCCAACTCAACCTGCCGGTGACGCCGGTGACGGACATTCGGGTACACCGGAAGGACCTGGTGCTATCGACGATGGGGCGAGCGTTCTGGATCCTGGACGACCTTTCTCCGCTTCACCAGCTGGGGGCGGCGCTCGAAGGCAAGGCGGGGTTGCATCTGTTTGCCCCGCGGGCGGCTACCCGGCTCGCGTACGCATCGGGAGGACGGCGAACGGGCGGGGGGCCGGAGTATCCGCCAAACGGGGCGCGCATCGACTACTACCTTCCGACGAACAGCGAGAACCTGCGGCTGGAGATTCTGAACGCGAAGGGGGAGGTGGTACGCCGGTTCCCGTCGGATACCCCGGCGGCGCCACCGCGAGCCACTTCGATGGAAGACGAAGACGCCCCGCCGGCTCGCGGGGGCGCGGCGGCGATGCCTTTGCCGAAGACGGCCGGGATGCACCGCTTCGTGTGGGACCTGCGGCATGGAAAAGGGCCGCTGGCGCCGCCCGGAAAGTACCAGGTGCGGCTGACGGCGAACAACGAGACGCGGACGCAGCCGCTGACGATCGAGGCCGATCCGAGGGTGTTGGCGGACGGCGTGACGCAGGCGGACATGGAAGAACAGTACGCGCTGCAGCTGCAGATTCGGGACGTTCTGGAGGAGGCGCGGGCGCTGGCGAAGCAGGTGGAAGGAAAGCCGGCGCTGCACGCGCGGCTGGTGACGGCGCGCGGGCCTTACCCGCAACCGATGCTGATCGATCAGCTGCAGAGTACGCTGGCGATGGTTTCAGGGGCGGATATGAAAGTGGGCCGGGTGGCGTTCGAGTACCTGGCGGAGTTGCGGAAGGAGTTGGAGGCGATCCGAGCGGAGGCGCGTTAGGGGTCAGGGGGTCAACCAGGCGGCGGCTTCGCGTTCGCGGAGGCCGAGCAGGAACAGGATGCCGTCGAGGCCCAGCGTGGAGATGGCCTGACGGGCGGACTGGCGGACGAGGGGTTTGGCGCGGAAGGCGATGCCGAGGCCGGCGAGTTTGAGCATGGGGAGGTCGTTCGCGCCGTCGCCGACGGCGATGACCTGCTCCATGCTGAGGTTTTCGGAGGCGGCGATTTCGGTCAGGAGGGCGGCTTTGCGGGCGCCGTCGACGATGGGGGGGATAATGTCGCCGGTAACGACGCCGTCTTGGATGTCGAGGACATTGGCGTGGAGGAAGTCAATGCCGAGGCGCCGCTGGAGTTCGGCGCCGACGAAGGTGAAGCCGCCGGAGAGGATAGCCATTTTGTAGCCGAGGCGTTTGAGGGTGGCGGTGAGGCGTTCGGCGCCGTCCATGAGGGGGACGGTGTCGATGACCTGCTGGAGGGCGGATGCGGGGAGTCCTTTGAGCAGCGAGACGCGCTTGCGGAAGCTTTGCTGGAAGTCGAGTTCGCCGCGCATAGCGGCTTCGGTA
Source organism: Bryobacteraceae bacterium (assembly GCA_033763935.1). Lineage (GTDB taxonomy): Bacteria > Acidobacteriota > Terriglobia > Bryobacterales > Bryobacteraceae > DALYJJ01. Next base: position 25,566 of record JANRJO010000095.1, on the reverse strand, counting down.
ATCCGTGAGACCTGGTCGCCGACGCCGGCGAGGCGGGCGAGTTCATCGATGACTTCGGTCCGGATGAGGGTGGAGTCCATATCGAAGGCGACGAGGCGGCGGTTGCGGCGGTAGACGTTGTCGTGCTGGAAGGCGATGTCGATGTTATGGGTGGTGGTCAGCTGGAGTAAGCCGGCGCGCATGGCGTCTTCATCGGGTGACTCGCCGGAGGCGGCGAGTTCGATGGAGACGGGGCGGGGGCTGAGGTGGCCGAGGGGGGTACGGCCGGAGAGGCGGTCGATGCGGTCAATGTTGAGGCCGGCGCGGGCAATGGCGCCGGAGACGCCGGCGAGGTGGGCGGCGGTAATGGAGGGACCGAGGACGGTGACGATGTAGCGGCGCTTGCCCTGGGCGGCGACCCAGGCTTCGTACTCGTCCTGGGTGATGGCGGTGAACCTGACCTGCACGCCCAGTTCGTGGGCCTTGAGGAGTAAGTTCGTCAGTAAGGGCGAGGAGCGGGTTTCCTCAGTGAGTTCGATGAGTAAGCCGAGGGCGAGGGCGTTGTGGATGACGGCCTGGCCGACGTCGAGGATACGGACGCCGCCGCCGGCGAGGATGGAGGTGAGGGCGTGGGTGACGCCGGAGCGGTCCTGTCCGCTAATGTCGATTCGAAGTACCTGGGAGGTCATGCGGCGGAGATTTCGGGGAGAACTTTCACAGTTACTTTGATGGTATGTTCGCCGCCGCCGAGGGCGACGCCGCGGGCGGGAGTGACATCTCCGTAGTCGCGGCCCCAGGCGACGGTGAGGTGTCCTTCGGCAGGAACGACGTTATTCGTGGGGTCGATATCGAACCAGCCGAAGCCGGGGCAGTAGGCGCTGACCCAGGCGTGAGAGACTTCGGCGCCGACGACCTTGGGATTGCTGCGGAGGTAGCCGCTGACGTAGCGGGCGGGGAGGGCGAGGGAGCGGAGGGCGGCGATCATGACGTGGGAAAAGTCCTGGCAGACGCCGCGGCGGGCTTCGAGGACTTCGGCGGCGGGGGTGGCAATGGTGGTGGCGTGGGGGGAGTACTTGAAGCCGGTGTGGATGCGCCGGGAGAGATCGATGACCCCTTCGAGGATGGGGCGGCGGGCGGGGAAGGAGGGTTCGGCGAAGGCGGCGAAGGCGGGCGAGGGTTTGACGTAATCGGAGGCGAAGAGGAACTGGAAGGCGTCGAGGGATTCGGGGTTGCGGTGGAGGCGGACGTGGTCGCGGACCTCTTCCCAGGTGGGGGACAGGTGGGGGAGGGGGGCATCGGCGGGCTGTAGTTCGACGACGCTGGTTCCGGTGATCGTGAGGGTTTTGTGGGGTTCGATGACGGTGAAGAAGGCAACGTCGTTGCCGTAGTAATCCTTGCGATGGGCGAGGTTTTCGGGTTCGGGAGTTATCTGGAGGTCATGCCGAAGGAGGTGCTGGCGGGAGGTGGAGCGGGGTGCGACGCGCACCTCGTTATGGCACAGCGAGACGGGTTCGCTGTAGGAGTAAGTGGTCGTGTGGATGGAACGGAGGGTCATACGTGGCGGAGTTGCTGGGAGGGGAGGGCGTGGCTGAAGTAACTGGTGCTGAGAGCGTCGGAGAAGCGGCGCATGTCCTTCGAGAGGCGATCGAGGAAAGCGGGGAGGCCGTTCCAGAGGCCGTCTTCGCCGGGGCGGACAAGGTCGGGGACGTCGGCGAGTTGGACGCTGGTGAGAAGGCCGAGGATGAGTTTTGATTCGGGGCGGCGGCGGGAGGAGGACTCGCCTTCGCGCTGCTGGCTTTCCGGGAGATGGGCGACGTGTTCGGTGAGGCGCGCCAACTGAAACGCCACGGAGCGGGGGTTGGTTTCGTCGGTGAGCAGGAGATCCACTACGAGGTCGGCCTGCATGGTGGTCAAGTACCGCGAGCGATAGGTGATGGAGCTGTCGGCGATTTCGAGGAGGACCGAGAGGGCTCCGGGGTCGTCGGCGGGGGGACCCGCCAAGCCGTGGCGGAGTAAGTCAGTCATCTGGGCGGAGCGTTCGACGCGGCGGCCGATGTCGAGGAAGCGCCAGCCCTGGCCACGGGTCATACCTTCCATGGCGAGTCCGCTGAAGGCGGCGAGGGTGAGGATGGTCTGGTCGAGTAAGTCGGAGGCTTCGAGGAGTTGGAGGGATTCGGGGGGGCGGGAGGTACGGAAGCCTTCCTCGAGGCGGTTAAGGATGCGCCAGGCGTCGTTGGAGACGCGGTCGCGGAGGAGCCAGGCGAGGCTACGGACTTCGTGGACGATCCAGCCGAGGGAGTAGCGGCGGTCGGAGTCGAAGATCATGGAGACGAGGTCGCGTTCGAGGCGCTGGTTGGGGCGCACGTAGTGCATGCCGGAGAGGATGCTGGAGGCGATTTTGAGGCCGGAGGCGGCGCCGGGGTCGGATTCCTGGGAGAGGAGGGGGAGGACGGCGCGGGCGAGGCGGACGCCGCTTTCGACGCGTTCGACGTAGCGGCCGAGCCAGTAGAGGTTGTCGGCGACGCGGGAGGGGAGGTCGAAGGTGGCGCGGTTGACTTCGATGTGGGAGGGAGGGCGGAGGAGGCTGAACTCGGACTCCTGTTCGACGCCGAGGACCCAGGTATCCTTGCTACCGCCGCCACGCTGGACGGAGACGACGGTGGAATCGAGGGAGGCGGAGACGCGGGTGAGGGCGCCGGGCATGACCTTGTAAGTGCCGCCGGGACCGGGGACGGCGTAGACGCGCATGACTAAGTAACGGGGGAGGAGGCCCTCGTGGTTCCAGACGGGGACGGTGGAGAGGGAGACCTGCTCCTGGGCTACATAGAGGTGGGGGGCGGCGCGGAGCCTGGCGGCGAGGGCGGATTTCTCCGAGGCGGAGAGTTTGGCGCCGAAGATGGGGTCCTGGGCGCCGCCCGGGAACGCGGTTTTAATTACTAAGTTCGATAAGTGCTCAAGGACGTACTGGAGAGGTTCTTCCTGGCCGCACCACCATGTGGCGACGGAGGGCATTTTGAGTTCTTCATTGAAGAGGCTGCGGCAGAGGCCGGGAAGGAAGGCAGAGATGGAGGCGGTTTCGATGAGGCCGCTGCCGAGGGCGTTGGCGATGGCGACGTTACCGGCGCGGACGGCTTCGACGAGGCCGGGGACGCCGAGCATGGATTCGGCGCGGAGTTCGAGGGGGTCGCAGAAGGAGTCATCCTGACGGCGGAGGATCACGTCGACGGGGAGGAGGCCGCCGAGGGTTTTGAGGTAGACGCGGCGGTCGCGTACGGTGAGGTCGGCGCCTTCGACGAGGGAGTAACCGAGATAGCGGGCGAGGAAGGCGTGTTCGAAGTATGTCTCGTTGAAGGGGCCGGGAGTTAGTAAGACGATGCGGGGGTTTTCTTTGCGGGTAAGTGCGAGGCCGAGGAGGGTGTCCTTGTAGGCCTGAAAGAAAGTCGCGAGGCGGCGGACGCGGGTGCGGCGGAAGATATCGGGGAGGGTGCGGGTGGTGACGAGGCGGTTTTCGAGGGCGTAGCCGGCGCCGGAGGGGGCCTGGGTGCGGTCGGCGAGGACCCACCACTGGCCGTCGGGGGAACGGGCGAGGTCGGCGGCGTAGAGGTGGAGGCGGATATCGCCGGGAACGGGGAGGGCGTGGACGGCGCGGAGGAAGGAGGGATTGGCGAAGACGAGTTCGGGTGGGAGGAGGGATTCGTGGAGGAGGCGCTGGGGGCCGTAGAGGTCGGCGAGGAGGGCGTTGAGGAGTTGGGCGCGCTGGGCGATGGCAGCTTCGATGGAGGACCACTCGCGGGGGTCGATGAGGAGGGGGATGGGGTCGAGGGGCCAGGGACGGTCGGCGCCGTGGGGGTCGCCGTAGACGTTGTAGGTGACGCCATTGGCGCGGATGAGGCGCTGGGCGCCTTTCCAGCGGATGGCGAGGTCGTCGGGGCCGGCGGCTTTCAGCGAGTCGAAGAGGGGCTGCCAATACGGGCGCACGTCGCCTTGGGGCGTGGTGAGTTCGTCGTAGTGGGCAGTGTTTGGCTGATAATCCCAAGCCTCACGGAGACCTGCCTCTCCCGGAAGGGACATTACAGGGATTGTGGCATAGGCGGGGCGGGAGGCGCGAGGAGTGGGGTCGGGGCGGCGGCTCCCGGCGTGGCGAGGAGGGCCGCCTGAGGCGGCCCGAGTAAGTGCGGCTTACTTACTTCGCCAGCAGCTTCTGAATTTCGGCGGGGGGGTCAAAGATTGCAGCGGGGACTTCCGGGTTGTGTTTCATTTCCGCGATGGTGGTTTTGATGGTTTGGGGGCCGGCCTTCTGCGTCATCGAGAAGGGGGCTTTGAGGCCGCCGCCGATCTCGCGGTAGTCGGAGACCATCGTTTCCAGGGGCACGTCGCCCATGGGGGTGGAGACGGTCATGGCCGACTTTCTGAGGAGTCCGGACTCCTTCTCGTACCAGGCTTTCTCAGCCTTGCCTTCGTCCTTGGGCTCCAGGGCGAGGCGGTAGCAGGGTTTGCCATCGATCTCCTCTTCGGCCTCCGTGACGGCGGCCGAGTAGATCTCGCGCCAGGCGAGGGGAGCATTCATGCGTGCGGAGCGGAGGGCCTGTTTCGCCTCATTGCCGGTGAGGAGGCGCGGGCCTTGCATGGCGGAGTTCTGCCAGGCGGTTTCGCCGCTGGAGCCGGAATCGATTTTGCCCATACCGGCGAGTTCCATTTCGATACGGCTGCGATTGGGGGAAGAGGCGAGCCAGGTGGTGACGGTTCCGGTGATGCCGGCGCCGACGAACTCGATGGAGCCGCGCATGTATTGTGTTTTTGCCGCTTCATAGGCGGCCTTGCCGCCGGTGACCTCGACGAAGCGGTCGAGGACGGTTTCGGCTTTGGGAAGGTCGGCCGCGGCGGCGGTGGCCGCGGCGAGGATCAGACCGAGCATGGTGCGTGTCATGGTTTGTTCTCCTTTTCCTGAATCCAATTGAGGGCGGCTTCGAGCGCGAGATCGCGCCCTTGCAACAAGGCTGTGCGTGTGTGGGCCACGGCGACGTGGGGCGTGACGCCGGCGCCTTCCAGGACCGCACCGGAGGCGGAGGTGTAGTGGGCGGTTGCGAACTGAAAGGCGTCGCCGGTGGGGAGCTTTTCGATGGCGGAGGGAAGGGCGGCGCCGGCGGTGGTTTCGCCGAAGAGGCGGGCGCGGCCGAGGTCTTTGAGGCCGGCGGCGAGGAACTCGGAGGTGGACATGGAGTAGCGGTCGATGAGGATGGCGAGCTTGCCGAGGAAGGGTTCGAGGCGGGGATTGACGGCGAGTTGGAGCGTGACGTTCTTCATACGGTAGGCGCCGAGGGAGGCGGGTTTGTCGAGGAACCAGGCGGCGACGGCGGGGGCGAGGATGGCGAGGCCGCCGGGATTGCCGCGGAGGTCGAGGACGAAGCCGGCGGCGGAGCGGGCGTCGCGGACGGCAGCGCGCATTTCCTCCTGGAGGTAGGCGGGCTCGAAGAACGCGCTGAGGCGGAGGTAGACGGCGGGCCCGGGGAGCGGGCGGCGCTCGATTTCGACGGGGATGGGCGGGAGGTGGCCGAAGCGGGCGGTTCGCGGGGCGGGTTGAAGGGCGAGGGTCTGGAGGGCGGTCTGCCGGCCGTTGGCGAGTTCCAGGGTCAGGGTATCGCCGGGCTTGCCGCGGAGGCGGCGGTGGAGGGCGTGCCAGGCGTACTTGCCTGTTTTGGCGGCGATCTCGCTGGAAGGATCGGGGCCGATGCGGCGGATGGTCCAGCCCTGGCGGGGACCGCGGGTGATGACGGGTTGGCCGTCGAGCAGGCGGAAGTCCAGGCCCGGCGAGCCTTCGTCGGGCGCGTCCTGCTGGAGTGCCGCATATGCCTCGGCGGGAATGAGCTCGAAGTGGCTTTGCCGCAGCCGGGCGAGGAGGTCGGCGAAGAGGGCCAAGGCTTCTTTTCGGGTCTTTGCGGAGAGCAGGCGGGGGCGCAGTTCAGCGCGAGCGGCGTCCCAATCGACGCCGTTCATGGCGGGGTCCCAATGGGTCTCGCGGATACGGGACCACATCTGGTCGAACGAGGTGACGTAGACGGCGTGGTCGAGGGCGGCCGCGGCGAGGGCGGCGAGCAGGCACACGAGTAGCGTTCGAGCGAGCATAGGGAAGTTCTCCTGGATCAGGCGGCGATGCGGCGGCGGATTTTTTCGGCTAGTTCGCGGGCGAGTTGAGAGGAGAGGGCAGCGTCTTTGGGGAGGCGGGCGCGTTCGAGTTGTGCGGCGGCGGCGGAGCGCTGGCCTTCGGCGGCAAGGACGGCGGCTTCGGCGAGGGCGGGGACGTAGGCAGGCAGGAGGCCGCGGGTTTTGAGGCGGGGGAGGTGGCGGCGGGCGGCGGCGGAGTCATCGCGGTGGAGGGCGTGGAGGAAGACAGCGTCGGCGTGGAGGAGGGGGCGCATGACGGCGGGCCAGGCACATTCGTTATCGAGGGCGAAGGCGAGCCAGGATTCGGCGAGATCGATTTCATTGCGATCGAGGTGCGAGGAGGCGCGCATCCAGGCGCCGGAAATGCCGTCGTTGGTGGCGGTATGAGGCTCACTTGCCTGGGCGACGAGGGGTGCGGGCCATTCCGCGGGGCGGACCGACTCGGAGTAGCCGGCGAGGAGGGCGAGGGCCATCCAGCGGCCGCTCTCGGGGTGGTTGGTGAGGAGCTGGCGGAGGCGGCAGCCGTCGCTCGCGTAGCCGCCCATGCGGTTGGGGATGAGGGTGGCGATGGCGACCAGGAGCGAGGTGAGGCCGAAGGTGGTGACGGCGATGTTGGCGGGGATGAGGAGCGCGAGTGCGCCGAGGGCGGAGAGGGCGGGTCCGCCGGCGACGATGCGTGTGAGGGCGGCGCGCATTTGGGGGACGTCGAGGTCAGGGCGGACGGGGAGGGAGGCGGCGATTCCGCCCCAGAGAGCGAGCGAGGAGTTGAAGGAGAGCTTGAGGCGGCCTCCGATGCGCTGCAGGCGAACGGGACCGGCGGCGAAGAGGTAGAGGCGGAAGCCGGAGGCCCAGCCGCCGAGCACGTGGCCGAACTCATGCAGGGCGAGGGCGGCGAAGGCGGCGCCGGGAATCAGAGCGAGGGTCCAGGGGCTGATGACGCCATACGCGCCGCCTTTGAGGAGGCGGCCGAGAGCGGCGCCGGCGAAGTAGCCGCCGACGGCGAAGGTCAGCATGATGAGGGCGGTGGGGATGTGTTTCGTCCACGGCGCGCGGGACGGGGACGGTGTGCGGGGGAGCGCGGACTGGTTGGTCACGGGTTAAAACTCCTTTCGCTTGAGAATCCAGAGTGCGCCGCCGAGGAAGGCGGCGGAGAGGACGAGATAGAAAGCGGCTTGAAGAAGGGCAGGGTCGCCCGCTTCGAGGGCAGTGCGGGCGCGCATGAAGGACGGGATGCTGGCCCAGGAGCTGCCGCCGCCGATGCTGTAGCCGATGAAGCCGCCGGTGACGAAGAGGGTGATCATGCCGCCCCAGAACTCGTCGAACCAGGAGTAGATGAGCGTAGCGAACGAGTAGTAGACGGCGGCTCCGGTGAGCATGTAGGGGTAGAGCAACAGGACGGATGCGGGAGCGTGCGGGGCGCGAAGCGGTTCGCGCAGCAGCAGAAGCAGCACGACGATGAGGGCGATGACGGCGGCGGTGAGGCCGAGGCCGAAGACGGTACGGGTGAACAGGAGGCGGGTGCGGGTGACGGGCAGCGTGAGGGTGTAGTAGGTGGAGGGGTGGATGCCCTGGGTCATGCCACTCGAGGTCTGCCCCATGAGGCCGGTGCCGGCCAGGATGAGGGCGATCATGGGGACGGCAAGGGCGGCCATGCTGACGAGCAGGTGTTCCCAGGGGGTGGCGCCGAGCATGGCGGCGTCGAGCGATTTTCCGGACCTGGCGGCAACGCCCACCTGCCAGGCGGCGAAGGCGAGCGACGCGGGAAGGAAGACGCAGATGGCGAGGCGGACGCGGGTTTCTAGCCAGAACTTAAGCAGCAGCATGGTGAGACCTGGTTGATTCGAGGAACAGTTCCTTGAGGGTGACGGGCTGTACGTCGATACTGGCGGCGCCGAGGGAGCGGGCGAGTTCTACGACGTGAGCGGCGCGGCCGTTGGTGACTACGGAGGCGGTGCGGCCGTCCTTCTGGAGCGGCCCGAAGGGGGCGAACGCTTCGACGGGCGGGGCGTCTTCGAACACCATGGACACGCGGCGGTAGCGGAGCTTGATGTCGTCGAGGGACTCCTCGAGGAGGGCGCGGCCGGCGTGGATGAGGCAGACGCGATCGGCGATCTGTTCCACTTCGTGGAGCTGGTGGGAGGAGAAGAAGATGGTGGCGCCGGCGCCGGCGGCGAGGGACATGAGTTCCTGGAGGACGACCTCGGTGGCGGCGGGGTCGAGGCCTTCGGTGGGTTCGTCGAGGAGGAGGAGTTCGGCGCCGCGGCACATGGCGAGGAGCAGGTTGAGGCGGCTGAGGGTGCCCTTGGACAGAGCGCCTACTTTTTGTTGGAGGGGGATCTCGAAGGCCTTGAGGTAGCGGGATTCGAGGTCGCGGTTCCAGGCGGGGAAGAAGGGACGGGTGAAGCGGATGATGTGCTCGACGGTCATGCAGGTGTAGAGCGTTTTCTTCTCATTGACGGAGGCAGCGCGGCGGCGGATTTCGAGGCTGGCACGTTCGTTGTCGCAGGGGAGGCCGAGGACGCGGGCTTCGCCACCGGTGGCGCGGGTGAGGCCGAGCAGGATTTTGAGGGTGGTGGTCTTGCCGGCGCCGTTGCGGCCGAGGAAGGCGTAGACGGAGCCGCGGGGCACGGTGAGGGAAAGGCCGTCGAGGGCGACGGCATGTTTGTAGCGTTTGCTGAGGCCGCGGATTTCGATGACGGTATCGGCAGACATGTCGGGTTCCTATTGGGGGGCGTTCTTCGCGCGTTCGCGTTCGAGGAGGACGGCCTCGACGAGGCGGCGGATTTCCTCGCCGGGGACGCCGAGTTCGAGGAGCCTGGCGACAGCCTGTTCCACGATGGGCTGGGCTTTTTTCATACGGTTTGCAAGGTGGCCGTCGACTTGTTCGGAGATGAACGCGCCGGCGCCGTGGTGCAATTTGAGAATGCCTTCGTGTTCGAGTTCGCGGTAGGCCTTGGCGACGGTATTGGGGTTCATTGCCAGCATTTCGGCCATCTTGCGGATGCCTGGGAGTTGCTCTCCGGCGCGGAGGGCTCCGGTGGCGATGCCGTGCTTGATCTGCTCCATCAGCTGGAGGTAGATAGGCAAGCCGGAGCCGGGATTGAGGCGGAAGAGCACTTGGTTCTCAACTGTGATACTACGATAGTACAGTAATACTGTCAAGGGAAAGTTGGGGCGTGCTTGGGGAGCACCGGGGAGGCGGCGCGTGGTAGAGAAGAGGGATGCGAATGGTGCGGTTGGCTTTTGGGAAGAGCGGGTTGGAGTTGGATTTGCCCGAGCGGATGCGGGTGGAGGTGCTGGAGGCCCGGTCGGCTTCGCCGCTTGCGGATCCTCTACGCGCGCTCGAGGAAGCTTTGGACGGGCCGGTGGGGTGCAGCGCTCTTCTGGAGATGGCGCGGGGAAAGGGGAGTGCGGCGATCTCGGTGTGCGACATTACGCGCCCGGCGCCGAACCGGGTTGTGCTGCCTTTGGTGTTGCGGCGGCTGGAGGCGGCGGGCGTACCGCGTTCGGGGATTCGGATTCTGATCGCCACCGGGCTGCATCGGCCGGCGACGGAGGCAGAGATTCGCGAAATCGTGGGAGAGGAGATTGCGGCCTCCTACGAGGTGCTGAATCACCATGCGAAGGTTCGGGAAGAGCACCGGTATCTGGGGGAGACGTCGACGGGCACCCCGGTGTGGATCGATGAACGGTTTGTCTCCGCGGAGCTCCGGCTGACGCTGGGATTTATCGAACCGCACTTGATGCTGGGTTACTCGGGCGGGCGGAAGTTAGTGGCTCCGGGGCTGGCCGGCCAGGAGACGATCAAAGTTCTACATAGTCCTAAGTTCATGCGGGAGCCAAAGGCGGTGGAGGGCTCCATCGACGATAACCCTCTGCACAGAGAGTTACTCGAGATCGCGCGAATGGCGGGACAGGAGTTTATTGTCGATGTGGCCCTGGCGCAGGACCGGCGCATCGCGGGAGTATTCGCAGGACACCCCGAGAAGGCGCACCGGGAGGGAGTGCGGTTTGTTTCTTCCGTGCTGGCGCAGACCATGGAACGGGCGGCTGACTTAGTGATCACCACCGGGGCTGGTTATCCGCTGGATCTTACTTTTTATCAGGCGATCAAAGGGGTAACCGCGGCGGCGCGTTTGGTACGGCCGGGCGGCCGGATCCTGCTTTGCGCCGAGTGTTCGGAAGGCAGCGGAGGGCGGGAGTTCACGGAGTTGATCGGCAAGTACGCCACGCCGGAGGAGTATCTGGAGGGGATTCGGGGGCAGGACGTGATCGTGGACCAGTGGCAGCTGGAGAAACTGGCTTTGGTTGCGCGGCAGGTGGAGATGCACTGGTATGTGCCGGGGCTCCCGGAGCAGTATTGGAGCGGGGTGTGGGGCAGAGTGCACCCGACATTCGAATCGGCGGTGACGGAGGCGGTGCGAGGGTTGGGGGACGGTTCGGTGATGGCGGTGGTGCCGGACGGTCCGTACGTACTGGCGAGGGCGGCTTGAGGCGCGCTAACGGTCGCTGCGCAGTTGCTGGGAGCGTTCCATGAGCTTGCGTCCCTCCTCGGGACGGCCCGCTTGCACGAGGGTCTGGCCGAGGAGGTAGTGGGCGGAGTAGTTGTTGGGGTCAAGTTGGAGGGCGCGGCGAAGGAGGCCTTCGGCGTTGCCGAGGTCTTTGCGCTTGAGGTAGCCCTTGCCTAACAGTATGTACGGGCCGCTATAGTTCGGGTTCAGCCAGATCGCCTTCTGAAGCTGGGGGATGGCGTTGTCCCAGTCTTCGCGGCGGCTGTAGGCGTCGCCGAGCCGATAATACGCCATGGCGAAGTTGGGATTGATCTCAATTTCCTTGGCGAGGAGTTCGACCGCGCGGTCGAGTTGGGAGCGGAAGATGGCAGTCTGGCCGAGGAGGTAGCGGGCCTCTGGGAGATTCGGGTTGAGAGCGAGGGCGCGTTCGAGGAGCTTTGTTGCGTCCTCCTCAAACTCCTGGCGAAGCATCATCTGGGCGGTGAGCAGGAGGGCGGCGGGGGATTCCGGCGGGACGGCGAACATGCGAGCGAAAGCCTTAACGGCCTGGCCGGGCTGGCGAGCCTGGATGTAGGCGTTGCCGAGCATGTAGCTGGTCTCGAGGGGCTTGAGGTTGGCTTCGAGTGCCTTTTCAAGCCAGGGGAGGGCGTCCGGGGTGCGTCCGTTCAAGTAAAGGCTCTGCCCCAGAAGCAGCGTGGCGTCCTTGTGAGCAGCGGCGGCGGGCGCGGCGAGGGCTTCGGCGGCTTCACGGTACTGGCGCTGCTGGTAATGGTTCAGCCCCTTCTGGTAGGCCTCTTCGATTCCCGATTGCAGGAGGAGAAGCCCCAGGGCCAGCATCATGAGGCCAGTATAATGAAGCCGTGTTTGGGCGCGGGTTGGGGATTGTGTTGGTGCTGTGCGGTGTGGCCGGCGGGCAGACTGCGGCCGAGTGGCGAGCGCGCGGGCAGGAGGCGAAAGGGCGGGGGGACGCGGCGGGGGCCCTGGCGGCCTTCGAACGGGCCTCGGCGATGACGCCGAAGTCGGCCGAGTTGCACGACGAAGTGGGATTCCTGCTGGCCGTGCAGGGGCGGCGGGGCGAGGCGATTCCGCGGTTCCGGCGGGCGATTGCACTGCAGCCGAAGTTGGCGGCGGCGCATTTCCATCTCGGCATCGCACTATGGCTCGACGGGGACCGGCTGGCAGGTTTGCCGGCGCTGGAGACTGCAGCCCGGCTCGCCCCCGGCGTGGCGGAGTATCGCTACCGGCTCGGGATCGCTTACTTCGAAGTGGAGCGATTTACGGAGGCGGCGCGGGAACTGACCGCGGCTGACGTGAAGACGGCGGACGGGCGGTACAGGCTGGGAGTGGCGCGGCAGCGCTCCGGGGATTCCTTTGGGGCCGTGGAGGCGTTGCGCGAGGCGGTGCGGCTGGATCCAGGGAACCTGGAAGCGCGGAACAACCTGGGCTACCTGCTGGTGGAGACTCGGCTGCCGGACCAGGGGATCGAGCAATTCCAGGAGGTATTGAAGCGGGATAACGGCAACGTTCCGGCGCAGGTGAACCTCGGGTTTGCTTTCCTGCAGAAAGCGGAGTTGGACCGGGCGGTGGGGCATTTGGAGGCGCTGGCGGCGAAATATCCGGCGCTCGCCATCGTGCACTACAACCTGGGGCTGGCGCTCAAGCAGAAGGACCGGTTGGACGACGCGGCGAAGGCGCTGCAGCGCGCGCTCGAACTCGACCCCGGGCTCGCGGAGGCCCATTACACCCTGGGGATCACCGTGTGGCAGTCGGGCGAGTTCGAGAAGACGGCTCATCATATGAGGGAAGCCGTGCGCCTCCGGCCGCAGTATGCTGAGGCGCACTACATGCTGGGAACGGCGCTCCGGCAGAAGGGGGAACTGGAGGCGGCGAGCGCGGCGCTGCGGGAGGCGATCCGGTTGGACCGAAACAATCCGGGACCGTACAACACCCTGGCGTTAATTCAGCGGCAGCAGGGGAACGTGGAGGAGAGCAGGAAGAACTTCGCAGAGGCGGCGCGGATCAAGAAGCTGCGGGAGGCGGAGCAGGCTGCGACGCTTGAGCTGAATACCGGGATCGCGAAGATGGAGAGCGGGGATTGGGCCGCCGCGGAGGGCCACATGAAGCGCGCGGCGGAGGCGGCGCCGCATTGGGCGAAGCCGAAGGAGTACCTGGAACGGCTTGCTAAACGGCAGGGGCAGTAGCCTGCGCTTCGTCAGCAATCAGTATCGTTCCAGGGCGACGATCTCGGAGGCAACGGGAACACCTTTGCCGACGCGCACGCGCAGGACGGCTTCAAAGTGCGGGGAGTGTTGGACGGTGCGGGCGCGAAGCTGCTGCATGAGGGTTTCGACGGATTGGGGGTGGCAGACAAACTCAACGGCGGCCTGTGTGCCCTGGGTCGTGAGTCCCGCAAGGATCAGGACGCTGCGGCCGGCAGTGGAAGCGGGGATGCGGGCGACGAGGGCGTAGTCCTCCGTCATGCGTGGGTCGCTCGGTGAGCCGGCGAACAACACCTGTTCGCTTTCGCGCTGGACGAGGCGAAGAATGCGGAGGTCGCCGCGGCGCTCGCCCTCTTCCACGGTACGGAAGACAAAAAACCGGGTGCCCGGCAGGTCGCGGAGCGGGAGATTCTCCGAGGGTGAGCCGACGAAGATCACGTCGCCGCCTTTTACGTCGTCCAACGAAAGTAAACGAGCGCGTTTTACGCGTAAATCGGACCCGAAAGTGAGAAAAAGGCGTTCCAATTCGGTGAGGGCCATCACTTCGCCGATACCCGTGTAGTGATCGAGGATCTGCTTATTGGCGTCTCGGCGGGGGTCGAGGTAGCGCATACCGGTAAGGGGGTGGCCGGTGAATTCAGCATTGGAGTAGACGACGAGGGGAAAGTCGCCGGAGTCGAGGAAGGGCTGCCAGAAGGCGCGGAGGGAGGGTGACGACTGGATTTCGACCACGCGAGGGCGGCGCTCGGGCTTTTGGGCCGGCTGGCGGTTGAGGTAGAGGGTAGCGGCAAGGGCGAGGGAGAGCGCGGCGAAGGCCGCCGCGGTGAGCCAGGGGGCGAGGGAGGAACGCACCGGCAGTTTCGTGCGGCTGGGCGGGACGGAGAGTGCGGGCTGGACGGCGGGGGACGGGCTGGCAGGCTCGTCAGGGGCAGCTGTGGCGGTGGCGCGATCGCGGAAAACGACCGTATACGAGCCGCGCGGGATCTCGACAAAGAGGGGATCCGAAGCACCCTCGCCAACATAGTATTCGGCCAGTTTTGCGCGCAGCCGCCCGGTCTGGACGCGCACCGTAGAGTCCTGCTTCGGGTCGAAACCGGCGGCCCGCCCGAAGACGTCAGTCGCGATCTGATACTCCTTGGGCGGGTTCGCCGGATCCAGGAGTGTCCGATCCGCGAGGTAGCGAAGCAACCGCCGCAACGACTCGGCGCCGTGGAGGACCTGGCTGTTCACCAAGCGCTCTACCTGGAGCGCCCGGAGGTCTTTCGGTGGTAACCGGACCTCTGTTACTGCCATCGCTCTAGACTGTAACAGATGTCGTAACACATAGCAAAATCTATTGTTTTGGACAGTAACCGTATCAAACCCCCGGTTCCTTGTTTCTCTCGATTAATGGATCGATACTAGGAGGCACTTTGAGGGGCTGCTCCCTGGGGGCGGTCCTTTTAGCAGGGGGTTGGGTGTACCCGAGAAGCTGTCCGGGTCCTTTTCCCACCTTGATGGGAGCGATTAAGGAGAAGAGACATGCCACGATTGTCTGGCGCCATGTTGGCGCTGGTGTTGGCGCTGCTGCTGGGGATCGCTGTCGCGCCAGTCCAAGCCCAAGTGGTCTATGGGAGCATCATCGGCACAGTGACCGATCCTTCGGGATCGGCGGTTGCTGGTGCGAAGATCATCATCACGAATCAGGCGACGGGAACCCGCGCGGAGACGATGACCGACGAGGCGGGCAATTACCGGCAGGGGCAGTTGATCGCCGGGAACTATCGCGTTGAAGTGGAGGCGAAAGGCTTTCAGCGGACGGTAACACCGAACGTGCCTGTCAACGTTGACACCGCGGCGCGAGTGGACATGGCGCTCGTGATCGGCGACGTCTCGCAAACGGTGGAAGTGAGCGCGGAAGCTCCGCTGCTGCGCGTCGATCGCGCGGAAGTCAACACCATTTTCAGCAACAAGCAGATCCAGGAGCTGCCGTCGTTTGACCGCAACTTCCAGGCGTACCAGTTGCTGGTGCCGGGAAATCAGAGGCTCGGCTGGCAGCATGCCTCGAGCGAGAACCCGCAGGGTTCGGTGCAGATCCAGGTGAACGGGCAACACTTCTCCGGCACCGACTACCAGTTGGACGGTACCAGCAATCAGGACCCGATCCTGGGGATCATCGTGATCAACCCGACCTTCGACTCGGTGACGGAGACGAAGTTCGCGACGCAGAACTACGACGCGGAGTTCGGCCTCGCGGCGGCGGGCGTGGGCGTGATCACGACCAAGTCGGGGACGAACGAACTACACGGGTCGGCGTTTCACTATTTGCGAAACATCTCGCCGGGCTTCCAGTCGGCGGGGCGGAATCCGTTCAACAGCGCCGAAGATCGCGGCGTACCGCCGGTGAAGTGGAACCAGTTCGGCGGGTCGTTCGGCGGCTCGCTCGTGAAGAACAAGGTCTTCTACTTCGGCGACGCGCAGATTACGCGGCGGCGTACCGGATCGTCTGTGCTCACGAGCGTTCCCACGGCGCTGGCGCGCACGGGCGATTTCAGCGAGTACCTCGAGCCCATTCAGAATGCGGCCATGGTGCAGACAACGACAGGGCGGATGGTCCCCCTGCAGCGGAACATGATCTTCGATCCGCAGACGGGCGATCCGTCGACCGGCGTCGGCCGGCGCGTGTTCGATACGGACGGCATCCTCAACAAGATTCCGACGAACCGGCTCAGCCAGCAGGCGCTGAATCTGATCAGGCAGCTGCCGCAGGCGAACCGGCGCGATCCGGGTTCGGCCTTCCGGCGCAACTTCGTTAACACCGGCTCGGAGAAGTTCGACAGCGAGCAGTGGACGACGCGCTGGGACTGGTTCGTGAACGACACGTCCTCGTTGTTCGGGCGGTACACGCAAGCTGACTTCCTGAAGTTCGCACCGGGCGCGTTCGGGCTCCTGGTGGGCGGCGCCGCGCTCGACAACATCGGCTTTGCCGGAACGTCTGATGTGGGCAACAAGAGCCTGGCGATCGGGTACACGAAGACCTTCAGCCCAACGCTGATCGGCGACTTCCGCTTCGGCTACATGCGCTACAAGGTGAACGTGCTGCCCAATGGCTTAGGCACGTCGCCGGCGCGGGATGCGGGCATCCCTAACCTCAACAACGACGACTTCTTCACCTCGGGTATGCCGTCGTTCTTCATCAACGGCGAGGGCGGCTTCAACTTCGGCTATGGCCTGGGCGTGAACCAGTGCAACTGTCCGCTCGACCAGGACGAGAAGCAGTGGCAGTGGGTGGGCAACCTGACAAAGATCATGGGCTCGCACACCCTCAAGTTCGGAGCGGATATGCGGTACGCGACCAATTTGCGCGTGCCGTCCGACGCGCACCGCTCGGGCGAGTTGAGCTTTGGTGAAGGCTACACCGGCTTCGCGCCGTCCGCTGGCGCGGGGCGGCAGCAGGGCCTCGGTTTGGCGACGTTCCTGCTTGGCCAGACGACCTACTTCGCCCGCTACGTCAGTCCGAATACCGACGCGCGGGAGAGCCAGAAGCGGTTCTTCTTCTATGGACAGGACACGTGGCGCGCCACCCGCAAGCTGACCCTCAACTACGGCCTGCGCTGGGAGATGATCTTCCCCGAGAAGGTGAACGAGGCGGGCAACGGCGGCCAGTTGGACCTCCGCACGGGCGAGATCGTGGTGGCGGGCGTAGGCGGCAATTCGCTGAACATGATCCAGGACATGAACTGGAAGAACTTCGCGCCGCGCCTTGGTGTCACATACCAGCTGACCGACAAGACTGTGGTGCGCGCCGGCTACGGTTGGAGCTATTCGCTGGGCACGTTCGGCTCTATCTTCGGGCATAACGTGACGCAGAACCTGCCGGTGCTGGCGTTCCAGCAGTTGAACGCGCCGAACGATTTCAGCGGCGTATTCACCCTGTCACAGGGGCCGCCGGCGCCGACGTTCCCACAGGCGAATTCGCAAGGGCGGTTCCGCCTGCCTGAGGGCGTGAACGGCAAGTCGCGGCCGCTCAACGTTCGCTTGCCGCGGACGATGGCCTACAACTTTACAGTGCAGCACCAGCTTTTTCAGGACATGTCGGTGCAGGCCGGATATGTGGGCAACGTCGGGCGGCATGTGTTCAACGGCGAGGGCCCGAACTTCAACATCAACGAGCCGGCGTTCGTGCCGGGCATCGCGGACACCAATCAGCGGCGGCCATTCTTCTCGCGGTACGGCTGGACCCAGGGCATCGACCACTACTGCAACTGCGCGACGAACCGCTATGACTCGCTGCAGGTGCAGGTGGACAAACGATTCGCGCAAGGCCTCAGCTTCACGGTGAACTGGACGTGGCAGCGGGCGCTCGGCGATGACGGCAGTTCGTTCACCTTCCTCTATGACCGGCCGTTGGGCTGGGGCAACCGCGAGAACTTTACTCGGCACGTCGTTTCGGTACCGTTCAACGCCGAACTGCCGATCGGGCGCGGGAAGCGGTTCCTGACCAATCTGTCGAAGCCGGTCGATTATCTTATCGGCGGCTGGCAGCTGAACGGAGTCGTGTACGCGACGAGCGGGCGCCCGTTCGATCCGTACATTGGGGACTTTCCGGCGGGGACCGTGCGGCCGAATTCGGGTCCGGGCGGGCGCCCGGATCGCGGTCAAGGCGACCCGTATGAAGGCGCGCGGGGAGACCGCGACGGCTTCTACAAGGGCGGCTTGGGCGGCTACTTCCTGCTACCGGCGAACAATACGTTCGGAAACATGCCGATCCGGTCGCTGTTCGGGCCGAAGTTCGTGAACTTCGACCTGTCGGCGTTCAAGAACATCGCGTTCGGCAGCGACGGACGCTACCGGTTCCAACTCCGCGGCGAGTTCTTCAACGCGTTCAACAGCACCCACCTGGGCGACCCGAACAACAACGTCACGTCTCCGGAGGCGGGCTTCATTCGCGGCCTCGCGCCGGGGGCGCAGATGCGGCGGCTGCAGTTGGGCGCGCGCTTCGACTTCTAATTCCCCTGCATGGTCCTTTCGGGGGAGGCGTTCCGGCGCCTCCCCTTTTTCTTTCTATAATCGGCACAGCCTGGTGATGGTTCTACTACGCTGTACTCTTTTGTTGTTGGTCTGCCTTGCAGTGGTTGCCGGTTCCCCACGGTGCGCTCCCTGCCATAAGGAGATCTCTACGCGCCATTCCGCGAGCCGTATGGCGCGGACGTGGCGGGATGCGACTGTATTTCCCTCCGGTTATATGCGGGTTTTGAACGAGGGCGGAGCAGTGCACCGCGTGCAGGGGCGGAGCGACGGAGGCCTGGAGTACAAGGTGGAGTTGCCGGGGGCGGAGTGGCAGCCCGAGCCGCTGCGTGTGGAGGCGCTCGTGGGCGGACTCCGCCACGGGGTGAGCTTCTTTGTACGGCCGGCGATGGTAGGCGGATTCGCGTTGGACCGCGCGCCGCTCGTGGAGTCGCGCTTCCTGCATAGCGCAAAAGTGGACGGCCTCGCGTTGTCGCCGGGATTCCCGAAGGAGCGGCCCGCTACGTTCGAGACGGCGTTCGGGCGCGTGCTAAGCCCATCGTTCGAAAGGAAGTGCTTGGGGTGCCACGTCTCGCCGGCGCAGTCCGTATCGGGGCGCGGCGGCGTGGATTGCGAGGCGTGCCACGGCGCGGGCGAATCGCACGTGAAGGCGGCGGGGAAGATTGACCGCGGGTCGCGCATGGAAACGTGCGCTCCGTGTCATTCCGGATTCGGAGAGTTGGTGGACCATCACCCGGGGGACGTACTGATCTCGAACCAGGTGAACGCGATCAAGAACACGGAGTGCTGGGTGCAGTCTGGCGGGGCTTTCTCCTGCACGTCGTGCCACGACCCGCACGGCGATGCGGCAGCGGGCGCGGCCGCCTACGAGAAAGCTTGTTTAGGGTGTCACGGCGCGACAGTGAAGCAGGCCGCGGTGTGCGGGGTGAGCGCGGGAGACGGGTGCGTCGGCTGCCACATGAAGAAGGTCCGGCGCGGACCGTTTGACCTGGTCGATCACTGGATTCGTGTGCATCCGGGAACCGGGAAGGCGAAGGCGGCGCGCTCTTCTGTTGTCCCTCGGAGGGTCTTTCTGCGGATCATCGCCGCGTCATCGGCGGGGGCGGCGAGCGAGGCGAGAGAGCGGCTGAGTGCGGGTGAGGCGTTCTTCGAGGTGGCGAGGAAGTATTCGTCGGACGCTTCCGCGGGTGCGGGCGGGTACCTCGGCGAGATGGTTCCTTCGGAGATGGACAGCCGCATTGCGGAGGCGGTGCGGCGGCTCGACTGGGGGGAGGTCTCGCCTGTGTTGGACCTGGGGACGCGCTGGCTGATTCTCCGGCGGGAGCCGCGGGACTTCCGGTGGCAGGCGGAAGCGTTGGTGGAAGAGGGGGTCGCATTTAAGGAGAAGGCGCGGGTGGGGGAGGCGCTGGCGAAATTTGAGGCGGCGCTGCGTCTGAATCCGCGCATGCTGCGGGCGTTGACGTTGTACGGGGCGGCGATCGGGGAGACGGGGAACGCGGGGCGGGCGGTGGCGATTCTGGAGCAGGCGGCGATACTGCATCCGAAGGACCCGGCAGTGCATTACAACCTGGGGATTGCCTATGGTGCGGCGGGTCGATTGGGGGACGAGATCGGGGCGTACCGCCGTGCGCTGGACTTAGAGCCGGACTTAGTCCCTGCTTACCAGAATCTGGGGGCGGCGTTGCTCAAGGGCGGCGAAGTGAATGCGGCGATGGAGACCTTTCGACGAGGGCTGGTGGTGAATCCGTTGGCGGCGACGCTGCACTATAACCTCGGCGTGGCGCTGCAAGGGGCTGGGCAGGCGGAAGAGGCGAAGCGGCGGTTCGGGCTGGCGGCGGCAATTGATGGACGGTTTCGGCGGGGCGGGCAGTGAAGAAGACGCGGCGGGGGTTTGTGCGGTCCTTGTGCCGGACAGCGGCGGTCTTCGGGTTCGAATCTCTGATCGCGGGGGCGCCCCTGGGCGTGCGCTTCGTAGATGTTGCGCGGGAGGCGGGGCTGAACGCGAAGACGATCTTCGGCGGTGAGAAGACAAACCGGTACTTACTGGAGACGACCGGGTGCGGGGTCGCTTTCTTTGACTACGACGACGATGGGTGGCTGGACATTTTCCTTGTAAATGGGACAAGGTTTGAGGCAAACTGGCCGGCGGGTCAAGCGCCGGTGAGCCGTTTGTATAGGAACAACCGGGATGGCACGTTCACGGACGTGACGCGGGGGTCGGGTCTGGAGAAGACCGGATGGGGACAAGGGTGCTGTGCCGGTGACTTTGACAATGACGGACGCGACGACCTGTTCGTCACGTACTGGGGGGATTGTTCGCTGTACCGCAACTTAGGGGGCGGTAAGTTCGAAGATGTGGCGGCGAAGGCGGGAGTCACGACGCGCGGCAGCTTTACGCGGTGGAACACGGGGTGCGCGTTTGTCGATTACGACAAGGACGGGTGGCTGGACCTGTTTGTCGCCAACTATATCGACTTCGACCCGAAGACGGCGCCGCTTCCGGAGTCGGGGCCGTGTTTGCACAAAGGCATCATGGTCGCCTGCGGGCCGCCGGGGTTGAAGGGCGGCAAGAATATCCTGTTCAAGAACAATGGGGACGGGACGTTTCGGGACGTGTCGGAGAAGGCGGGGATCCTGGACACGCCGGGAACTTACAGCCTGGGCGTGTTAGTAGCGGATTTCGACAACGACGGCTGGCCGGATATCTATGTCGCGAATGACTCGACATCGTCGGCGTTGTATCAGAACCAGAAGAACGGGACGTTCAAAGAGATTGCGATCGAGGCGGGAGTGGCATATTCGGCGGATGGGAAGCCGCAGGCGGGGATGGGCGTGTCGGCGGCGGATTTCGACTTAGACGGCTTGCTGGATATTGTGAAGACGAATTTCGCCGGAGACACGTCCAGCCTATACCGCAACTTAGGAGATCGGTTTTTCGAGGACCAGACCATGCAGGCGGGGTTGGGGAAGAATACCCGGTTCCTGGGGTGGGGGGCGGGGTTTGTCGATGTCGACAACGACGGGTGGCCGGATATCCTGCTGACCAACGGTCACGTGTACCCGGAGGTAGGGGACGACGGCGGCGGGGATTCGGGGTACAGGCAGCGGAAGGTGCTCTACCGGAATGTGCGGGGCGGGCGGTTCGAGGACGTGTCGATGGAGGGCGGGCCGGGCATCCTGCAGAAGGCGGCGGGAAGGGGTTGCGCGTTCGGGGACTTCGATAACGACGGGGACGTCGATGTGGTTGTCAACTGCGTGAACGATGTTCCGCAGTTACTGCGGTGCGATTCGACGCTGAAGCATAACTGGGTGAAGGTGCGGACCCGCGGGGTGAAAAGCAACCGGACGGGGATCGGGGCGCGAGTGATTTGCACGAGCGGGAAGCACCGCCAGATCGATGAAGTCCGGAGCGGAGGGAGTTACTCGTCGCAGAACGATTTGCGGCTGCACTTCGGCTTGGGAACCGCGGAGCAGGTAGATATCGAAGTGCGGTGGCCGAGTGGTGTGGTCGACAAATTCACCGGGTTGCCGGTAAACCGCGTGCACACGGTGGTGGAGGGGAAGGGGCTGGGGTGAGGCGCAGGGGATTCCTGGGGGCGCTTGCGGGGGCGGCATTCGCGGGGCAGCCTCCGTTCCACTTTGTGGATGTGGCGAAACAGGCGGGCTTGGTGCATCCGGTGGTGTACGGGGGTGAGGAGTCCAAGAAGTACATATTGGAGACCAATGGGTGTGGGGTGGCGTTTTATGACTACGACGGGGACGGGTGGCCGGACATCCTGGCGGGGACCGGATCGAGGCTGGATCGCTCGGACCCGCAGGCGACGATTCGACTGTATCGCAACAATCGCGACGGGACATTCACGGATGTTACCGGGAGGGCGGGGCTGAAGCGGACCGCGTGGGTGAGTGGAATTGCTATCGGGGATTACGACAACGACGGGCGCGAGGACTTATTCCTGAGTTGCTGGGGACAGAACATCCTGTATCACAACAACGGGGATGGCACGTTCACCGACGTGACGCGGGAGGCGGGCTTACTTGCGCCGAAACCGCGCTGGGGCGCCGGGTGCACGTGGATCGACTACAATCGCGACGGGCTGCTGGACCTGTTCGTGGGAACGTACCTGGAGTTCGATCCAAAGACGGTGCCGCTGCCCGGCGCGGGCGAGAACTGCATGTGGAAGGGGATCGCAGTGAACTGCGGCCCGAAGGGGCTGCCGACGGGGCGGAACGCGCTCTATCGCAACAACGGCGACGGCACCTTCACGGACGTTTCGCAGGAAAGCGGGATTGCGGCAGTCACGGGCCGCTACGCGATGACCGCGCTCGCGTACGATTTCGACGGTGATGGGCGGCAGGATTTGTATGTCGCGTGCGATTCGACGGCGAGCATCCTTTACAAGAACCGCGGAGACGGGACGTTCGTGGATGTGGCGCTGGAGCGCGGCGTTGCTTACAACGAAGACGGGCGGGAGCAAGCGGGGATGGGCGTGGCGTTAGGGGATACGCGCAACCTGGGGCGGCTGGACCTGTTCAAGACGCATTTCGCGGACGACACGCCGGTGCTCTACCGGGCGCTCGAAGACGGACATTTCGAAGACGCCACATCAGCGGCGGGGCTGAACGCCCTGACGCGATACGTCGGTTGGGGCGCGGGGTTTGCGGACTTCGATAATGACGGACGTGTGGACTTACTGTTTGTGAACGGCAATGTCTACCCCGAGGTCGAGCGCCATTTCGAAGAGTATAAGTACCGGAATCCGCGCGTGGTGCTGCGCAACCGAGGCGATGGCGTATTTGAGGATGTCAGCGCGGTCAGCGGGCCGGGAATTTCGGCGAGGCATTCGAGCCGCGGGTGCGCGTTCGGAGATTTCGATAACGACGGCGATGTGGATGTGCTGGTGATGAACATGGGAGAGGCGCCGTCGCTGTTACGGAATGACACGGCGGGACAGGGGAACTGGTTGAAGGTAAAGTTAGTCGGCAGTAAGAGTAACCGCAGTGGAATTGGGGCGTCGGTATTGGTGACGGGGAGCGGGCGGCGGCAGCGGCAGGTCATGTTGTCCCAGAGCAGCTTCTACAGCCAGAACGACGCGCGCCTGCATTTCGGGTTGGGGGAGGCGAAGTCGGCTGAGAGCATCGAGGTGCGGTGGCCGTCGGGGATGGTGCAGGTGTTGAAGGGCGTGCGGGCCGGGCAGACGGTTGAAGTTCGCGAGCGCTAGCGCGCGGGCCAGTGCCAGGTGATGGGGTCTTTCCCGGAGTCGGCGGCAACGGTGGTTTCGCCAAACTTCTTCTCAAGCGCGACGGTGTTGCAACCGTGCTGCCGCGAGAGTTCGGCGATGAGGGCGGGGGCGTGGGAGACCACGATGACCTGGCACCGCTCGGCGGTGCGGGCGATGAGGCGGGCGAGGGCGGGGAGTAAGTCGGGGTGGAGGCTGGTTTCGGGTTCGTTGAGCACCATGAGTTCCGGAGGGCGGGGGGTCAGCAGGGCGGCGATCCAGAGGAGGTACCGGAGCGTGCCGTCGGAGAGTTCGGCGGCGTCGAGGGGGCGGAGGAGGCCGTGCTGTTCCATGCGTACGGCGAAGAGGCCGGTGGTGTTGTCGACGGTGATGCGACTGCCCGGGAAGGCGTCGTCCACCGCTGCGGCGAGAGCTTCGGAGTCTCCGATTTCGCGGATGGTCTGAAGGGCGGCGGCGAGGTCGCGGCCATCGTTGGAAAGAACGGGCGTAAAGGTGCCGATCTGGGCGGCGCGGGCGGGGGCTTCGATGTCGGCGCGGAAGTGGTCGTAGAAGCGCCAGGCGCGCGATAGTGTCGCGGAGGGCGAGGACCTCGGGGGCGTTGCGGGGGTCGGCGAGGCGGGCGATGGCGCTGTCGTAGGTGGCGAGGTCCTGGGCGATGACGGTCCAGACGCCGTCCTCGGAGCGGAGGCGGACGAGGGGGCCGTCGCGGTCCAGGAGCGTGGTGGCGGGGCGGAGGTGGGGGCCGTGCCAGATGCATTCGCGTTTGATGTGGGGATCCAGGCTGAAGAGAGACTTGCCGGGGCTCGGCAGGCCGAGGTCGATGAGGTAGCCGTAAGGATCGGCCGCGAAGCCGAGGCAGAGCCGGACCGGACCCTTTCGGGCGGTTCCCTGCACGGGGTGGTCACCCCGCTTCACGGAGGGTGCCGTCACCTGGGGGCCCGCCCAGAGGGTGGAGGGAAGGCCGCCCTCGCGGGCGAGGGACTGAACCACATTGCCCTGCGCGGCGTCGGCGAGCAGGCGCATGGCGCGATAGAGATTCGACTTGCCGCTGCCGTTAGCGCCGGTGACAAGGTTGAGGCGGCCGAGAGGCAGGACCAGGTTGCGGAGGGAGCGGTAGCCGGAGACGGCGAAGGCGGTCAGCATCGCGCGTAGGGAAGCCCATCATATCGGAGCGGCGGCGGGCTGACGGCGGCGTTCCGTTGTGAGAACGTAGAGGGTTCATGCAGGACTTTCCATCGACGCGGCCTTCCGCGATTCTGGCGACGGCGAGCGACGATCCACTGGTGCGGCGGGATGCGTGGGAGCGGATTGTTTCGGCGTATTGGAAGCCGGTCTATAAGTATCTACGGCTGCGGTGGCGGCAGACTCCGGAGGCGGCCGAGGAGTTGACTCAGGCGTTCTTCACGTTCGCGATGGAGAAGGAGTTCCTGGCGCGCTTCGATGCGGAGCGGGCTTCGTTCCGGACTTACTTGCGGACGTGCCTGGACGCCTTCGTGGCCAATGAGTTCAAAGCAGCGGGCCGACAGAAGCGGGGGGGCGGAGCGACGATGCTGTCGCTCGATTTCGCTTCCGCCGAGTTTGAGGCCGGGCGGCAGGAGTGGCGGGAGGACATGTCTCCCGAGGAATATTTTCACCGCGAGTGGCAGCGGCAGGTGTTCGCCCTCGCGGTGGAGGATCTGCGGGATTGGGCGGAACGGCAGGGAAAGGCGGCGGCGTTGCGGTGCTTCGAGATGTACGACCTGGCCGAGGAACGCCGGACGTACGACGAGATTGGAGCGGCGGTGGGAGTTCCCGCGACGACCGTCACGAATCACCTGCACGCGATGCGGCGGCAACTGCGGGTGTTAGTGGCGCGGCGCATCGACGCCTTGACGGTGACGGAGCAGGAGAGCCGGCAGGAGGCGCAGCGGCTGCTGGGCGGCGGGGGCGCCACATCGTGACGTGGCTGCCGGATGACGTGGTGCGTCATCTGCGGGAGGTGTGTACGGAGCCGGACCTCACCGGAACGCGGTACCGCTTGATCTCGGAGTTGGGGCGCGGGGGGATGGGGATCGTCTATCTGTGCGAGGACACGGTGCTCGGGCGGGAGGTGGCGCTGAAGGTTCTCGACGATCCGGCGGAGGCGTTGACGCTCGCCCGGCTGGAGCACCCGGGCGTGATTCCCGTGCACGACGCGGGAGTGCTGCCGGACGGGCGGCGCTTCTATGCGATGAAGCGGGTGGCGGGGGAGCGGCTGGACCGGCACTTAGAGGGCGTGCCGTCGCTGGCCGCGCGCATGAGGATCTTCCTCCAGGTGTGTGAGACGGTGGCGTTTGCGCACAGTCGCGGCGTGCGGAACACGGACTTGAAGCCGGCGAACGTGATGGTGGGCGAGTTCGGCGAGGTGCTGCTGATCGATTGGGGCGTGCGGGCGGGGACGCCGGGCTTTGCGGCTCCGGAGCGGGAGGG
>JANRJO010000014.1:0-2960 GCA_033763935.1 Bryobacteraceae bacterium | reverse complement strand
CATTCGACCGCGGCGGGCGCATTGCCCGGCAAGGCCGTCTCGATCGCAAACTCCTCAATGAACTGTTGCGCGATCCCTACTACGCCCGGCGTCCCCCAAAGTCCGCGGGCCGCGAGCAGTATGGCTCGGAATTCGTTCGGCGGTTTCCGGCGACGCCCGATGGATTGCACACGGCGGCGGCGTTCACGGCAGCGACTGTCGCCGAGGGGGTTATCCGGTTCGGCGGTGGGGCGACGGAGTTAATCGTCAGTGGCGGCGGCGTCCACCACCCGGTGCTGATGGCCTACCTGGGCGGCTTCTTGCCAGGGGTCACACTGCGCCGGATGGAAGAGTTCGGGGTGAGTGCGGACGCCAAGGAGGCGGTGGCGTTTGCCTTGCTGGCAGTCGAGACCTGGTACCGGAGGGCAGCGAACGTTCCCTCGGCCACTGGTGCGCGGCGAGCGGTTCCACTGGGCCAGATCGCCTGGGGCGATTAAGTTCCTCCGATGGCGTGCCCTTACTTTGATCCCCTCAACCGGGCGAGTGAACGGCCGGGCTATCGGCTGCCTCTCGGTTCCCTGTGGCTGGGAGCTTGCTGTTCGCCGCTGGCGGATGCCGCGCCACGGAGCGCCGATCATCAGCGCGAAGTGTGCAACGTGGGGTACGCCCGGGGCCGGTGCACGTCGTTTCCGGAGGATGCGGAGTCGGACGCAGTACGGTTCGCGCAGCGCCCCGAGGGTGTGGTGTTTATCCTGGAGAAGGGGCACGCTCCGGTGTCCTGGGGACCGGCAGCGGAGATTCCGCCGGGAACCTTGCTCGACCGGCAGCTGAAAGCATGGAATACGATCTAAATCCGCGGCCCGTGCGCGACTCGCTATCGCAGATCTCGGAGATGGCGTTGCCCAACGACGCCAACCCGCTGGGGAACCTGATCGGTGGCAAGGTGATGCACCTGGTCGATATCGCTGCCGCCATCGCGGCCAATCGCCACGCGCGGCTGGCGTGCGTGACAGCGTCGGTCGACTACATGACGTTCCTGCATCCGGTGCACATTGGGGAGCTGGTGATCCTGCGGTCGAGTGTCAATCGCGTCTTCACCACTTCGATGGAGGTGGGAGTGAAGGTCTGGGTGGAAAACCTGAAGACCGGCGAAACCCGCCATACCTCATCGGCATACCTGACATTTGTCGGGATCAACGCGGCTGGTCAGCCGGTGCGAGTTCCGCCCGTGGTTCCGGAGACCGATGAGGAAAAGCGGCGGTTTGAACAGGCTGGCGCGCGGCGTGCCTACCGGCTGGAGCAACGGGACCGGGCCCGGCGTTAGTCCGGGATTCTAGGCCTTGTACATGTACTTGATGTTGTCCTTGAACAACAGCAGGTTGGGAGCGCCCTCGCGGTTGACCTTCAAGCTCGCTTTGTCGTACCACTCGATGACGCCTTCGATGACTTCGCCGTCCTTGAGCACGAACACCATCGGCGTCTTGCTCTGCATCTGCTTGATGTAGTAGAAATTTTCGGCGTTCGTCTGGTCCGGAGGGACCTGTTTCTTCGCCGCTGGCGGGCGAGCGGTCCCTGTCCCGGCGGGACGGATCGGTTTGCGACTAGCGGGTTCCACGAGTACCCCTATCATATCGAATCAAGCCGGGGCGTCCGTCCCGAGGGCTAGGAGCCTGGGGCGAGACGCGACAACTGAATGGCCATCGCATCCAGCGCCAGGCTCTTTTGGATGTTGCGCCGGACGAGCGACGCCAAGTCGTTCGTTTTGTGGAGCGCTTCGCGAATCCAAGGGAAGTTCACCCGCTTGGCGAGGGCGCGGAGCTGGGGTTCCAGATCGGCGTTTCGGCCCGCCGGGACTCCATGGGCAACGAGTAGCAGGTCTTCGAGCAGGGCCGCCAGGACGGCCAGGTAGTCGTCGAGTTTCTCAGACTTGGACGCGCCGAGGCTCTCCGAATACTTGATCCACGATCCGAAGGGCGTGGCGCGGGCCGAAACCTCCAGCAGCGTCAACATCGCCTGTCGCCGCCGGTCATACCCGGCAATATCGATCGAGATCGCGGTACCGGGTGATCCCTGGGCGAGGGCCATTCGGCGGGGGCGCTGGTCGAGGTCGGCGCGGGTGGCGAGGAAGTCCTGCATCTCGGCGGGGGAGAGGGGTGCGAGGCGGACGGGAACCGAACGTGAACGGATGGTCGGCAAAAGATCGTACGCGTTTTCGGCGGTGAGGATCAGAATCAGATAGGGGGGCGGTTCTTCCAGCGTCTTTAGGAGTGAATTGGCCGCTTGTTCGTTGGCGCGATCGATGTGATCAATCAGGAACACGCGCCGTGAGCCCGAGAGTGGTTGATAGGCAGCTAGCTCCCGCAAGCGGCGCATCTGGGGAATCGAGAGCTGCCGCAGGGGACCGTCAGGCGGAAACGTGACGAAGTCGGGATGGGTGGCGAAGTAGAGGGGCTCGTCATTCCGCTTGTCAGCGGTCCATTTCTCACGATCGGCCACGATCTCCTGGTTGGGGGCGAGGCTCAGGTCATCCTGCTCGATTCGATCCGGCCGGCCCAGCAGCGCACTGGCGAAGCGGCGGGCGAGGGTGGCTTTTCCGACGCCAGACGGTCCTTCAAACAAGAGCGTCTGCGGGATACGGCCCGACGCCAGCAACTGGTGGAGCATCGCCTGAGCGGCCGCATTGCCCCAAAAGGCGGGAAACAAGGCCGGGGAGCTAGACAAGCGGCGCGACCTCCTCCCAGATGGCGGCGGCCACAGCATCGGGCGAGAAAAGGCCATTGAGAACCCGGAAGCGCCTCGGTTCATCCTCGGCAATCCGCAGGTAGCCCTCGCGGACGGCTTGGCGGAAGCTATCGGGTTCCATCTCCATGCGATCCGGGGCTCCCCGCCGCATGGCGCTGGTGGCGACGTCGATGTCGAGATAGAGAGTCAGGTGGGGCTCGACGCCGCGACAGGCGATCGCGTGCAGTTGGCGAACGAGA
>JANRJO010000003.1:0-128112 GCA_033763935.1 Bryobacteraceae bacterium | reverse complement strand
CCGCCCAGCCCGCCCGCTTCGGCCTCCCCGCCTGCTCCCCCTCCCGCCAGGAACTCGCCGACCACGCCTTCTTCCTCCTCTGCCACGACCCCGCCCTCAAAGTCTCCCGCTGGGTCGCCTACGAACTCCTCCCCGAACACCTCAACCACCCCACCGCCTCACGCCCCACCCGCTTCCGCCCCGACCCCCAACTCGCCCTCCCCGCCGCCGCCGACTCCGACTACCGCCACAGCGGCTTCTCCCGCGGCCACCTCGCCCCCGCCGCCGACTTCGCCTGGTCCCCCCAAGCCCTCCGCGCTACCTTCCTCCTCTCCAACGCCGTCCCCCAAATCCAGTCCGTCAACGCCGGCGTCTGGTCCCGCCTCGAAGCCGCCGTCCGCTCCCTCGCCGCCCACGCCGACGCCCTCTACGTCTTCACCGGCCCCCTCTTCGAAGGCCCTCCCGCCACCATCGGCGAAGGCCGCGTCGCCGTCCCCACCCATCTCTTCAAAGCCGTCCTCGTCGTCCGCCACAACCGGCACACCATGCTCGCCGCCATCGTCCCCAACTCCCCCACCCCCAAAACCCCCCACGCCCACTTCCTCACCACCGTCGACGACATCGAAGCCCGCACCGGCCTCGACCTCTTCTCCGCCCTCGACGACGAAGAGGAACGCACCCTCGAATCCGCCCGCCCTTTGCTGTAGTGGCGGCTCCGAACTCCGGTCACAACACCTTCAACTTTTTCTTCTTCTACAATCCAAAAGACTTACTCCCCCCACCCCGCCCGTCCCCTTGGACCCTCTCTGCTACTGTGTTGGCCGAGGATTGAAACCAGTCATGGCCGGCAAAACTGCAAACCACTGCCTCCTCCTCCTCGAAGATGCGGAGGCGTTCCAGGAAGTCCTCGATGACCATCGCGACTTCCTACAACCCACCAACATCATCGAAGAGGACCTCGTCCTGGACCTCTCACGGATCCGCTGGAACATCGAGCGGATTACCCGCGTCTGCGCCCTGCTCGTCAACCGCCAGTTCTCTCAGCCCCAGATCATCCCCGACACCGGCACCCCCGAGGAACTCATGGCCCTCGCTTTCGTCCGCACCACCGAGCACCGCACCCCGCACCTGGACAACATGCTCCGCCGCGAACGCCGCGACTACCACCGCTGCCTCCAGGAACTCGCTCGCCTGCGGAAGTCCGGCCTCTTCCCCCCTCGCCCTACTCCAGCGAAAACGCCTCCCCCCGCCCCGGAACCACCGCCTCCACCCCGTACGTCTGCTGAATCGCAGCCTGAAGCGCCCGCGCCTGCGACGGCTCCCCGTGTACCAGGAACACCCGCTTCACCCCCGAAACCAGCGGCTTCATCCACGCGAGTAACTCCCGCTGATCCGCATGGCCGCTCAATTCGTTCAACTTAGCCACCTCGGCCCGCAGCCGCACCGGTTCGCCGAAAATCGGCACCTCCGGCAGCTTGTCCACGATCTTCCGCCCCAGCGTATTCTCGCCCTGAAATCCGGTAATCAAAACCGTATTTCGTGGATCGGTGATGTTATTTCGCAGGTGGTGCAAAATGCGTCCCGCTTCGCACATACCGCTCGCCGAGATCACCAGAAACGGCCCGCGCAGATCGTTCAACGCCTTCGATTCGCTCACGTCCCGGATGTACCGCAGCCGCTTGAACCCGAACGGATCGTTCCCGCGCTCCAGGTGTGCCCGCGTCTCCGCGTCGAAATCCTCGCTGTGCTTGCGAAACACATCGGTCACGTTCACCGCCAGCGGGCTGTCCACGAACATCGGAATCGAAGGAATACGACCCGCATCGATCAACTCGTGCAGAAGCAGCACCAGTTGCTGCGTTCGTCCCACCGCGAACGCCGGAACGATAATCCGCCCCCCGCGCGCACAAGTCCGGTTGACGATGTCCGCCAACTTACTAAGTACATCGCCCAGCTCCTTGTGCAGCCGGTCGCCGTAAGTGCTCTCCATGATCAGGTAATCGCACGCCGGTGGCGGCTCCGGATCTCTCACAATCGGCAGCCCCGGCCGTCCAATATCCCCGGAAAAGGTCAAGCGCCGCTTCCGCCCGCTCTCCTCGAGCGTCAGCGTCATCGTCGTCGAACCCAACATGTGCCCCGCGTCCACCGTCCGGTACGTCACACCCGGCACAATCTCCGTCTCCGTGTGCAGCGGAACCGCGCGGAACAGCGGGTTCACCGCCTCCGCATCCTCCACGCTATACAGCGGCTCCACTGCCCCGTCCCCGCTCTCCGGGTCGATCTTCTTCCGCCGCATCAGGCGCTTGTTGAAGAACTCCGCGTCCTTCTCCTGCAGAAACGCCGCGTCCGCCAGCATCGCCGCGCACAAGTCAACCGTCGCCGCCGTCGTGTAAATCGGCCCGCCATACCCGTTCTTCGTCAACGAAGGCAGATTCCCGCTGTGATCGATGTGCGCGTGCGACAGCAACACCGCGTCTACCGAACCCGCCGCAAACGGCAGCCGCGAGTTCCGCTCGAACGACTCTCGCCGCCTCCCCTGGTACAACCCGCAATCCATCAGAATCCGCGACCCGTTCACCCGCAACTCGTGCATGGAGCCCGTCACCGTCTGTGCGGCTCCCCAGAATGTCAGCTTCATCGGAATTCAAGCATGTCACACCCCGCCTACAGCCCGCACTCCGCTGCGCCGATCTGTCGTGTAATGCCGCCCGTGCGCAGGCCAATCTATAGCTACGCCTTCGTAGCCCTCGCCTGCCTGCCCGTCCTTTTCCTCTGCTGGCAGCACCGCGACTTAGCCCACTTCGGCCAGTTCGATGACGACGGCATCTACACCGTCACCGCCCGCGCCCTCGCCGAGGGCCGCGGCTACCGCATTGAAAGCCTCCCCGGCGCCCCGCTCCAAACCAAGTACCCGCCCCTCTACCCCGCCCTCCTCGCCGTCGCCTGGAAACTCTCCCCAGCCCCCTTCCCCGGCAACCTCCCCTGGCTCCTGCTCGTTCAGGCCGTCGTCTTCCTCGCCGTCGTGGCCGCCGCCGCCGCGTGGCTCCACGCCAACCGCCTCCCCGTGCGTCTTGCCGCCTTCGTCGCCCTCTCCCCCGTGAGCGCCATCCTCTCCTCGAACCTCCTCGCCGACACCCTCTTCACGGCCCTAACCCTTACTGCTATAACGTTTTGCACGAAGCGAACCCGAGCCTCCGCGTGGCTCGCCGGCCTCCTCGCCGCCCTCGCCTACCTCACCCGCACCGCCGCCCTCGTCCTTCTCCCCGCGCTGGTCCTCGCCGCCCTCCTGGCCCGCCGCCGCGATCTCGCCTGGCGCGTCGCCCTCCCCCAACTCGCCGCCATCGCCGCCTGGCACATCTGGCTCGCCGCCTCCCTCCCGCCGCACCTCGAAACCGTCCAGTTCTACTATCTTGATTACGCGCGAATCAACGCCTGGAACCTCCAGGGCCTCCCCTGGACCACCCTCCTCCAGAAAAACGCCGAGGTCTTACTCTCCTCCCTCTGCAACTTACTCGTCTTCAATAACAGCGATTGGCCCTTCGGCCATCACGCCGCCCGCCTCGCCCTTTTCGCCTCCATCGCCGGCATCGTCCGCCGTTGGCGCTCCAAAGGACCCGATGCCATGCCTCTCTTCGCCGCCGCCCTCACCGCCCTCTCCCTCGTCTGGAGCTACACCCCCAACGAGCGCCTCCTCTACCCGCTCCTCCCCCTCCTCCTCGCCGGCCTCTGGACCGAACTCTCCGCCCTCGCGTCCATGATCGCCGCTTCCTGGCGCAAATCCTCGCTCCCGAACCGGGCCGCCGCCGCCGTCCTCGCCTCCGTCGCCGCTGCCGTCCTCCTCCTCAGCGCGGCCGGCGCCTGGACCGGCCTCACCCACACCATCCCCGTCCACCTCAGCAGTGAACGCACCGCCGCCACCCACCGCTCCGCCCTCTGGCAATTCATCTCCAAGCAAACCCGCCCCCAGACTACCTTCCTTGCCTTCAACGGCGGCGCCCTACACCTCCACACCGGCCGCCACTACTATGCCCTCCGCACCCCCACCAGCTTCTTCTATAAAGGTGACCGCGCTGGCTGGGTCGGCGCCTTCTCCAATGCCGCCTCCCACGCCCAATCCGCCCGCGCCTCCTACATCCTCTTCGGCGCCCCCGACTACTGGAATGACCTCGACCCCGACGCCAATCACCGCGTCCGCGCCGCCCTCGATCGCGACCCCCGCCTTCAACCGCTCTTCACCGCGGGCCCGTACCGCATCTATAAACTCGCGGCCTCGCGCTAAAATCAAAGGACTTATCATGAAAGCCCTCCGCACCCTCGCCCTGGCCATCCTCCTCGCCCCCGCTCTGCCTGCCGACGCGAAAAAGCCCGTCACCATCGACGCCGTCCTCGCCGCCCGCGAACCCGCTCCCGCCTCCCCCACCTGGTCCCCCGACGGCAAAACCTTCGTCTTCACCCAGGACCGCAAACTCCACCTCTACGACCTCGCCTCCCAGTCCTCCCGCGAACTCCTCCCCCTCCAAACCCTCGAATCCGCCGCTAAACCGGTACCTCAACCCCTTGCCTTTCCATGGCAGAACCGAGGCGTGAAGGAAGAGTCCCTCCAGTGGTTCCCCGACAGCCTCAACTTACTCATCGCTGCCAAAGGCGACTTATTTACTTATTCGCTCGCAAGTAAGAAGTGGGAGCAACTGACCAACACCGATATCGCGGAAGCCGACCCCAAACTCTCCCCCGACGGTAAGAAAATATCCTTCCGCCGCAACCACGATCTCTACGTCCTCGACTTAGCCGCCAAAGCCGTCACCCGCCTCACCCACGACGGCTCCGATACCCTGTGGAACGCGAAACTCGATTGGGTCTACCCCGAGGAACTCGCCCTCCCCTCCGCCCACTGGTGGTCACCCGACTCCTCGAAAGTCGCCTACCTCCAGTTCGACGTCAGCCGCCAGCCCGTTTACCCTCACGGCGACTACACCAAAACCGCCCCCGTCTTCGAACCCCAGCGCTACCCCAAAGCCGGTACGCCGAACGCCGACGTGCGCCTCGGCGTCGTCGAAGCAAAGGGCGGCGACACCCGCTGGATGAATATAGGCGAAACCCGCGATCACCTCCTCGCACGCGTCCATTGGACCCCCTCCTCCCAGGAACTCTTCGTCCAGCGCCTCAATCGAATCCAGAACCGCCTCGATCTCCTCGCCGCCAACGTAGAGAGCGGCGCCGCACGCCTCGTCCTCCGCGAGTCCGATCCCCATTGGGTGAACGTTCACGATGCCCTCCGCTTCCTCCCTGACAATGAGTTCCTCTGGGCCAGCGAACGCTCCGGCTTCCGCCACTTGTACCTCTACTCCGTCGCCGGCGAACTCCGCCGCCAGATCACTTCCGGCGACTGGGAAGTCGCCAGCCTCGCCGGCATCGACACTCAAACAAAACAGGCCTTTTATGTTTCAACTGAGGCCGGGCCCCTCGAGCGCCACCTCTACGCCATCGGCTGGGACGGCGCGGGTAAACGCAAACTCACCACCCAGCCCGGCTCGCACACCGTCTCCATGAGCCCCACCGCCGGCGCCTACATCGATTCCTGGTCCAATGCCGCTACCCCCTCGAGCCGCGTCATCCATCGCTCTGACGGGAGCCGCATCGCCGTCTGGCGCGAGCCGAGCCACACCGCCGACGAGCAATACGAGATTCTCCCCACCGAATTCCACACCGTCCGGACCAAAGACGGCGCCACCCTCCACGCCCGCCTCATCAAACCCGCCGGCTTCGCCGCTGGCCGGAAGTACCCGGCCATCGTCATGGTCTACGGCGGTCCCCACGCTCAGAACGTCCGCAACTTCTGGCCCGGCCTCTCCATGGATCAGGTCTACGCCCACCGCGGCTTCGTCGTCTGGCAGCTCGACAACCGCGGCACCGCCGGCCGCGGCCACGCCTTCGAGGCCAGGCTCTACCGCCGCTTCGGCAAACAGGAACTCGAAGACCAGCTCGAGGGCGTCAAGCACCTCACCTCCCTCGGCTTCGTCGATCCCGCCCGCATCGGCATCACCGGCTGGAGCTACGGCGGCTTCATGACCCTCACCGCCCTCTTCCACGCTCCCGATACCTTTAAATCAGGCATCGCCGGCGCCGCCGTCACCGACTGGCGCCAGTACGACACCATCTACACCGAGCGCTACCTCGGCCTCCCGCAGGAGAACGAAGAAGGCTACCGCCTCAGCTCGCCCGTCCACTACGCCGCCAACCTCAAGGGACAGCTCATGCTCGTCCACAACATCGGCGACGACAACGTCCACTTCTCGAACGCCATGCAAATGATCGACGCCCTCGAAAAAGCCAACAAGCAATTCGACCTCGTCATCTACCCGCAGAAAGCGCACGGCGTCACCGGCCCCGTCCGCCGTCACATGAATGAGGCGATGCTCGCCTTTTTCGAGCGCACGCTAAAATAGGGATAAGTCGTGCCGCATTCCTTCCCCCAGTCGTATCCCGTAGGACCGGTCACCGTCGCCCCGGCCACTGTCCTTGCGCCCATGGCCGGCGTCACCGATACCGTCTTCCGCCGCCTCATCCGCGCCCAGGGCGGCTGCGGCCTGCTCATGACCGAGTTCACCAGCTCGCATGGTGTCGTCGCCAATCGCCAGATGCGCAAGAAGGCGTTTCACTATCTCTACTACGAACCCGGCGAGCACCCCATCTCCGCGCAATTGTTCGGAAGCGATCCCAAGGTCATGGCCGACGCCGCCCGCGTCTGTCAGGATCTGGGCTTCGACGCCGTCGATATCAACTTCGGCTGCCCCGTTAAGAAGGTCGTCACCTGCAACGGCGGCTCCGGCCTGCTGCGCGACCTGCCCCTCGTCGAACGCCTCCTCCGCGACGTTCGCGCCGCCATCGCCATCCCGCTGACCATGAAGTTCCGCGCCGGCTGGAACGATCGCGAACTCGTCCACGTCCGCATGGCCAAGCTCGCCGAGGACTGCGGCCTCCAGGCCATCGCCCTCCACCCGCGCACCCGCGAGCAGGGCTACAGTGGCAGCGCTGATTGGAGCCGCATCGCCGATGTCAAGGCCGCCGTGAAGATCCCCGTCATCGGCAACGGCGACATCAACTGCCCCGAAGACGCCGTCCGCATGGTGCGGGAAACCGGTTGCGATGCCGTCATGATCGGCCGCTGCGCTTCGTCTAATCCCTGGATCTTCCGCCAGATCGACGAGTATCTTCGCGCCGGTACTTACTGGAGGCCTTCCGA
This sequence comes from Bryobacteraceae bacterium, assembly GCA_033763935.1. Lineage (GTDB taxonomy): Bacteria > Acidobacteriota > Terriglobia > Bryobacterales > Bryobacteraceae > DALYJJ01. The sequence goes on along the minus strand of JANRJO010000003.1, from coordinate 120,890 downwards.
CATAGACCGCTACGAGATGATGCGCACTTACTACTCGATGTTAATCGAACATCGCCAGTTAGACGCCGCAGGTAAGATGAAACAATTCGCCACTTACTTCACGCACGGCGTCCGCAACGGCTCTAAGTTACGCGTTGAGATCTATCACGCCAAAGAGCCCCGCCGCATCCTCGAGATCGTCGAGTCGTTCTTTGAAAGAGAACTCGCCCTCGACGCCCCCGCCGCGTGAAGCAGATCCAGTTGATCACCGACGGGGCCTGCCTCGGCAACCCCGGCCGCGGGGGCTGGGCCTATATCCTTCGCTACAAGGACAAGAAGAAGGAAGCCTGGGGCGCTGAGCCCCACACCACCAACAACCGCATGGAGCTCACCGCCGCCGTCCGCGGCCTCGCCGCTCTCAAAGAGCCCTGCGCCGTCCAGGTCGTCACTGACTCCGAGTACCTCAAAAACGGCATCACCCAGTGGATCCACGGCTGGAAGCGCAAAGGCTGGAAGAAGTCCGACGGCCAGCCCGTCCTCAACCGCGACCTTTGGGAAGAACTCGACGCCCAGGTCACGCGCCACCAGACCGACTGGGTCTGGACCAAGGGCCACGCCAACCACGAAGACAACAACCGTTGTGACGAGCTCGCCTCCCAGGCCGCCCGCGACCAGACCGCCAGCCCCTGATTTAACGAAACGTCCCCTCCTCCGCACCGCGTCCCCAGGAAGTGCGGTACTTACTCCCCCTTCTCGCTCTCTCCGCCTCCGCCTTCGCCTTCGCCCAGCCCGTAGTCTTCGGCGTCAAAGGCGGCCTTCCGCTCACAGAAGTCTTCGACCAGGGCGAATTCCAGGGCCTCGCCAACATCCGCGGCTCGAACGACTGGGTCGTCGGCCCCATGCTCGAAGTCCGCTTCCCCCTCCGCCTCGGCATCGAAGTCAACGCCCTCTTCCGCCCCCTCGACTACCGCGCCGAAGGCATCACCGCCCGCGCCACCGGCGACTCCTGGCAGATCCCGCTCCTCCTCAAGTGGCGCGTCCTCCCCGGCCCCATCCAGCCCTACGTCTCCGGCGGCCCTGTCTTCCAATGGGTCCGCAACATCCGCGTCCAGGCCACCGCCGGCAACGTCAACGTTGACCGCACCACCGACGACCTCTACGCCGGCGGCGCCGCCCTCGGCGGCGGCGTCGAGTTCCGCCTCGGCCGCCTCAAGATTCAGCCCGAAGTCCGCTACACCCGCTTCGTCGGCCAGGACGTCGACCTGCCGGCCGCCTTCCAGGACCTGCTACGCTTCAACAAGAACCAGGCCCACCTCCTGGTCGGCATCGCATTCTAGTTCATGCGCTACCGTCTGCTCGTGCTCGCGGCCGCCCTCGCCTCCGGGCTCCACGCCCAGTCCATCGGCTGGGGCGTCAAGGCCGGCGTGCCCTTCACCGACTTCTTCGACGCCTCCACCTCCGGCAACCTCCGCTACTCCCAGTTCACCCGCCGCTACACCATCGGACCCATGGTCGATCTTCGCCTCCCCCTCGGCCTCGGCATCGAAGCTAACGCTCTCTACAAACGATTCCGCTACGAACGCACCTCCGCCACCGGCGAAGGCGGCGCCAAAGGCAACTTTTGGGAGTTCCCGCTCCTTCTGAAGTACCGCATGCCCGGCATCCTCGCCCGCCCCTACGTCGCGGGCGGCTTCTCCTTCCGCACCATCCAGGGCCTCGCCGGCTTCGGCGCCGACCTCCTCCCCGGCGGCGACCCACCCGAGCTCCGCGATAACTCCACCCGCGGCGTCGTCCTCGGCACCGGCCTCGAGGTCCGCCTCCCCAAGATCCGCGTCGCCCCCGAGGTCCGCTACACCCGCTGGGGCTCCCGCGCTTTCGAAGACGTCCGCGGCGCCTTTGAATCCCGCCGCAACCAACTCGAGTTCCTGGTAGGGCTGACGTTTTGAGAATCGCCATCTTCGGCGGTACCTTCGACCCCATCCACTCCGCCCACCTCGCCATCGCCAGCGCCGCCGCCGACGCCTTCCACCTCGACCGCGTCCTCTTCGTCACCGCCGGCCAGCCTCCCCACAAAGCCCAGCCCCGTACGCCCTACGCACATCGCCACCGCATGGTGGAACTCGCCGTCGCCGGCGACCCCCGCTTCGTTCCCTCCCGACTCGAGGAGGCCCGCAAGAGCTACTCCTTTGAAACCATCCATGAGGTTCGCGCCGGCCTCGACCCCGCCGACGAACTCTTCTTCGTCATCGGCGCCGACGCCTTCGCCGAGGTCGGCGCCTGGTATCGCTCCGCCGAAGTCATTCGCCTCGTCCGCTTCATCGTCGTCGCCCGCCCCGGCCACACCTACGCTGTCCCCGAAGGCGCCACCGTCCTCCGGCTGGACACCCTCGCCTTGCCCTTCTCCTCTTCTGAACTCCGCGCCAAGCTCGCCCGCGGCTGCCCCGCAACGGAACTCCCCGAGCCCGTCGCCCGCTATATTCGCGAGCACGGCCTCTATACCGCCGCGGTACAATAAGGATTCCCACCTTGACAGCCAGAATCTTCTTCAAACTCATCGCGGCCGTCCTCCTGGTGCTCGTAGTGGCGCTCACCGCCATCGACTTTCTTGCCACCCGGATGATCGAGAAGACCTACGTCGACTCCCTTCGTCGTGAGCTCGAAGAGAAGGCGCAACTGCTGGCCCTTGATCACTCCGAAGGCTTCGGTCACATCCGGTCCGCTGTCGTCCACGACATGGCCCGCGCCGTCGCCGCCCGCATCACCGTCGTCGCCCGCGACGGCGGCGTCATCGCCGATTCCGAAGCCGACGTCGCCAAGATGGAGAACCACGCCGACCGCCCCGAAATTATGGCCGCCCTCAGCGGCCGCGGCGGCTCCAGCATCCGCCGCAGCCCCACCACCGGCGGCCACTTCCTGTACCAGGCCATTCCCATCCGCGAGGGCGCCCTCCGCCTCGCTCTCCCCCTCGAGCGCGTCGAGGCCCAGGTCCGCGAAATTCGCGCCCGCATGATCGGCTACGCCGCCCTCGCCTTCCTCCCCGCCATCGCCCTCGCCGCCTTCTTCGCCCGCTACTACTCCACCCGCCTCGGCGAAATCATCCACTACGCGGGCACCCTCGCCACCGGCAACTTCAAAGTCCGCCTTACCTCCACCGGCAGCGACGAGCTCGGCACCCTCGCCGCCAAGCTCAACGAAACAGCCGAAAAGCTCCAGCGCATGTTCGAAGAACTCCAGCACGAGCACATCGAGATGGAGAAGCTCGAGCGCATCCGAAAAGACTTCGTTATCAACGTCAGCCACGAACTGCGCACGCCGCTCGCCTCCATCCAGGGCTACACTGAAACCCTGCTCGACGGCGCGCTCCACGACTCCGACCACAACGTCCGCTTCCTCACCATCATTCGCCAGAACGCCGAACGCCTCGGCCGCCTCACCGCCGACCTCCTGACCCTCTCCCGCATCGAGCTCAAGACCCAGAAGTTCCAGTTCGCCTCCTACTACCTGAGCGCTTTGCTGCAGGAGAATGTCGATTCCATGCGGCCCATCGCCGAGAAGAAGCGCATACGCCTTACCATCGCTCCCGCGCCCGAACGGATGGAGGTCTTCTGCGATTCCGAAGCCGTCCACCAGATCATGAGCAACCTTCTCGATAACGCGATCAAGTACACGCCCGAAGGAGGTTGCATCGAAGTCTCCGCCACGCCCGAGCAAGGCCCCCGCGGCGAATTGGTCCGCATCTCAGTCCGCGACGAGGGCACCGGCATCCCTAAGGAGGACTTGCCGCGCCTGTTCGAACGCTTCTACCGCGTCGACAAGGCGCGCTCCCGTGAACTCGGCGGCACCGGCCTGGGTCTGGCAATCGTCAAGCACCTAGTCCGCGCCCAGGGCGGCGAGGTCCTGGTGGACAGCGAACTGGGCCGGGGCTCCACGTTCTCCTTCACGCTCCCCGTACACGACCTCGGCCTCGCCGAGTATGGCTCGGTTCAAGCAGAGTTAACGAGTCCGTAATCTGTCTGTAACTACGTTTCGGTAACGTCAGGAAAAGGCCAGGAATGAAGAAAATCGTATTGATCGAAGACGACTCCGATCTTTTCGCGCTCCTCAAGTACAACCTTGAAAAAGAAGGCTTCGCCCTCGTCGGCGCGCAGACCGGAAAAGGCGCCATCGACCTCTGCCGTCGCGAGCGGCCCGACCTCATCCTGTTGGACATCATGCTCCCCGATTCCGACGGCCTCGACATCTGCAAGGGCATTCGCACCCACCCCGAGCTCGCCCACATCCCCGTCATCTTCCTGACCGCCCGGGCGTCGGAAACCGACCGCATCGTCGGCCTCGAACTCGGCGCCAACGACTACATCGTCAAGCCGTTCTTCATCCGCGAACTGATCGCGCGCATCAAGATCCAGTTCCGCTCGCAGGCCACCCCGCAGCGCATGCTCAAGGTCAACGGCCTCGAGCTCGACCGCAGCAGCTGCCGCGTCCGCCTCAACGGCGAGCAGCTCTCGCTCACCGCCACCGAGTTCCGGCTCCTCGAGTTCCTCATGAGCCGCCCCGGCGTGGTGTTCAGCCGCGAGCAACTCCTCGACGCCGTTTGGGGCCATGACCGCGCCGTCACTGACCGGACGGTCGACGTCTACATCCTCCGCCTGCGCCAGAAGGTGGAGTCGGACCCCGCCAGCCCGGCCTTTATCCGGTCCGTCCGTGGCTTCGGTTACAGTTTCAACGACGCCGGGGCCGAAGCAGCGCAGCCTGAGAGAGTAACCGTCGTCAGCTAAGTACAAAATCGGCTATTGCCTAAGGTTGGCGGGGCCAGTTTTCGCCTTACCATGGAAGCATGTGCCGGAGGGATGTCCTTCATGACCTTGTGGACCGCTTACCGGACCACCAACTCGGGATGGCACAGGCGTTTCTCGCCCTGCTCTCCGACCCCGTGATAGCGCCGACTCTCCACACGTTCGGCCTCGCCGCGCCACCTCCTCCGCCTCCCCCCCAGCGCTACGACCTCTCCTACGACGACAGCCGCCGGTAGACTCTGCTGTAACCGGATCTGAGAGCCAGCGTCATAATTGATTACTTGCGCCAGGAAATCCGATGACAAAACTGACCTCATTTGCCTTGTTTGCTCTGGCCGTGTCGCCCTTGCTGGCGCAATCGCCCAATGCCAGATTCGTGAACGCAGCAACCTTCGAGCAGGGCTTCCCGGTCGCTCCAGGCTCCCTCGTCACCGCCTTCCCCGTGCCCGCCAACGGCGCCTTTACGGGCGCCGGCACCGCGTTGCAGGAGGCGCTCCCGTGGCCCACGACCCTCGGCAATGTGCGCGTCCTGGTTGGCCCTAACTCCACTCCTTCGCCCCTGTACTACGTATCCCCCGGACAGATCAACTTCCAACTGCCGTCCAGCGCCACGCCCGGCCTCATGTACATCGTGATCCAGGTGAACGGGGCAACCGTCGCTCAGGGCAGCGTGCAGGTGGGCGAGGTCTCGCCGGGCGTCTTCGAGCGCAGCGCTCGCCCCAATCCCCAGGCGGCGATTCGGAACGAGGACAACGCCATCAACGACGCCACCGCGCGGGCGGCGCGCGGTTCTGTGATCCAGATTTTCGGCACCGGCTCGGGCCCTCTGGCCACGCCGCTGCCCGACGGCCTGGGCGCTACACAGGCCATCGACAGCGTTCGCCGTCCCCGCGTCTTCATCAGCGCCGTAGAAGCGGAGCTTCAGTACAGCGGCGCTTCGGCGTTTCCCGGCCTCTGGCAAGTCAACGCCGTGGTGCCGGACCGCCCCTTCATCAGCGGCCGCGTTCCGCTGGTCATCTTGCTCGATGGCGTCCTCAGCAACAACACCTCGTTTTGGGTAGTCGACTAGTTCGACAGGACACAAGAAACCCGGAGCGACGGATCGCTCCGGGGTCGATACACGTCCGCGAAAAAGAGGCGCTACTTACGGGTTCAGGTCGCTCTCGAGAAGGATCAACGTCCACTCTTCGAGCCAGTTGTCCTCGCCCAACGCGCCCATGTAGTACGCGTTCTGGTCGAAGAATCCATCGTCCGGCGGCTGCACCCATCCGGCGCGGAACACCGGCGAGGTTGGCATCGGCCGGAAGTCGGGGTCGCTGAACTGCACCCGCCGTAGCATCGGATTCGCGCTCACGATGTTGGTCCAGCTACCGCGCGTGCCCTGCAGGACGGGAAGCGTTGTCGCGTCGGTCTGGGCCGTGATCGTCTGGCCGTTGCCCCGGTTGTTCCAGAGCAGGACGCCGTTCGCTACAAACCGGTTCGCGTCCACTTCCGCGTAGGACTCAGTGGTCTCGATGCGCAGACCTTCGTCCACCCAGCCCGTCAGCACTAGGTTGTTCAGGCTCGCCGACGTACCGGCGCGAAGCCGGGCGCCGCGGCTGGAGTCGTCCTTCGCGCCGCCAATGAGAGTCAAGTTAAAAAGCGTCGGCCGGGAGATGGGCCGCAGGCCGAAGCCCTGATCCGAGTTGTCCGCTTCGATACCGTTCCCACCGGGGTCCTGGTTGTGGATGCCCACAAGATACTGGAGGCGGCCGCTGTAGCCGTAGGTCCAGTCGAACTGATCGTCGGCGTTGTACGTGCTCACCAGGTACTTGCCATCGTTGGTTCCTCCGAACCATTCGAAAGAGTCATCCGCGGCATAGTGCACCTGGATGTGATCCGTCACCGTACCGGAGCCGCAGCCGTAGAATGCTAACCCGTTCAGCTCGTTCGTGGCCGTGAAGCGGGCGCCGGCGAACTCGATTCGGACATACCGGATCGAGCCGCAGGAGGAGGTGGCATTGTTGCCGCCGTAGTTGACACGTTCGTCGGTCACCTGGCCCTCTGCCTTGGGCTCCGTGGGCCAGTTGGTGGGCGCAGCGCCGAGCAACTGTATGCCGCCCCAGTCGCCGCGGGAGCGCTGCCCGATCGGCCGCGAACTGGTGAAGATGATCGGGCGCGACTGGGTACCGTTGGCGATCAGCTGCGCCCCACGCGAGACGTTCAGGTAGCTGGTGGGGTCCGATCCCGGTTCGCCCTTGATCACCGTGCCGGGCTCAATGATCAGGCGGCCGTTCCCCGTAACGAATGTGTTGCCGCGCAGGGTGTAGGACTTGGTGTTGACCAGGCGGACTTCGGTGGTGATCGAGTTCGGGATCACCTCGTTGCCGTCCACCACGCTCAACTTCCAGTAGGCCCGCTTGATCACGCGGCCGCCCAGGTAGTCACGCAACTCGACGACGACCGTGTGCATGCCGAGTTCATTTGGGATCGTGACCGCCGGGAAGCGGCCGCCTTCGCCGATAAGAACAGCCTTGCTGGCCGTCGGCAGCAGCGTGGGCTGGAAGCCGGTGCTGGCGTCGTTGCCGAAGATGTCGGTCGCCGTGGACGTACCGCCAGGCAGGTAGCTCTTCGCACCCGTCTGGTTGTTCACGCGGTACGCAAAGATCGTGTAGGGGTACAGATCGTTGTTGGGGTTCACCGTCCAGCGGAGGGTGAAGGCGTTGCCCGGACGAAAGACATAATCCGTGCTCCAGATGTACATCGTCGCCGAAGAGTCCGTCTGGAAGACGCCGGTCAGATAGCGCTCGGCATCGGACTGGGAGACAAAGCGGAAGTCCGCCTTGTCCTCGGCTGCAGACAGCGAGCAGGCCGCGAGCGCTAGCCCGAGCACCGCGGCGTGTAGGCGTTTGGTGAACATAGTCCTATCCTTGTAGGGAATTTAGAAAAACGAATAACTCATTCCAACGGTGAACGTTCGGCCCACGCGGTAATTCCGATGGGGCAGTGGACCCTGGGTGAAGTTGTAATAGTTGTTGGTCAGGTTCTCCGCGCTGAAGCGCAGGTTCCAGTCGCCTTTCTCCCTGAGGTTGAAGTCATAGACAAAGTCGACGATCGCGTTGGCCTCCTGGTAAATGTCCGGGAGCCCCAGCGCGCCGACGTCGGAGATGCGGCGCGAAACATAGTTGCCGTAGAGCCTGGCCTTGGACCGCCATTGCGGGCGCACCCATTCGATGTTGCCGTTGAAGATGTAGCGGGACTGGCCCATCATCGGCCGGCTGGACGATGTCAGGATGCCCACCTGATCGCGCGGAATCTCAATCTCTGAATCGACCAGCGTGAAGTTTGAGCCCAAGGTCAGGGAGCGCAGCCGGGGGCTCAAGAACCCCAGTCCTTTGCGGAATTCGATCTCCACACCCTGGTTCTGCGCACTATCGGCGTTGATCAGAGTCTGGCGAAGGGCGGCGGTGGGCTGAATCGTGGTTTCGATCGGCGCGTCGAAACGCTTGTAGAAATAACTCACCGCGATAATCTGATCCGCTGAGGGGAAGTACTCCCACCGTCCGTCGAAGTTATCGATGCGTGCGCGCTGCAGGTCCGGGTTGCCAACCGCAGTGAAGCCGCCGGAGACATTGGTGAAGTCGAAGGGCGACAGTTCGCGGAAGTCCGGGCGCGACACCGTCCGGCTGAAGCCGAACCGCAGATTCTGCCGCGGGCTCAACGCGTAGATCACGTTGATGCCGGGCAGGGGGTCGGTATTCTGCAGGTTTGCGACGATCGGCTGGCCAGATGTTGTGAGGGGATCCCGTGTGACCACGTTCTGCTCGGAAGCTTCCACGCGTACACCGGCCACAATCCGCCACTTCGGACCGATCGCCATATCGACCATTCCAAAGCCTCCGTACACCTGCATGTCCGCGGTGTAAGCGTCCGTGGAGCGAGTTTCTTCGCGGATTTCAAAGGCGCCCGGGCGAATGTTCTCCGCCCCGAATAGCTGGTTGCTCGGTGCGAACCGGTCGATCCCGGCAAGTGAAACCGGAAACATGCGGAAGCGCCGTGCGCGGAAGTCGCGGTTGCGGAAGGAGAGGCGGGTACCGAACTTGAAAATGCCGCTCACCTGCCCCTTGAAGAAGGGCTTGCTGAGGGCGAACGCCGGTTCGTGAATGTCGTCGTCCAGATTGTTAAAGAACCGCTGGCCGGATTCCGCCGTGGCGATGTACTGTAGCCGGCCGTCTTCGGTGCGACCCCGAATAACTTCGCGCAGGTCAGGCTCGTCGCGGTTGGCCTTGCTGTAGCTGTATTGCCAGTTGAACAGCCAGTTGCCGAGGCTCGGCATCGCGTGCTCGCCTTCCACCTGCGTCGAGGCGAGACCACGCTCGATGTAACGCAGCCGCGTGTTCTGGATGTCCGTACCGAGATCGTCGTTGTAGCCGGAGAACTGCCGGAATTCCTTGTCCGCGTCGCGCGTGATGGTATTCCGCCACACGATCTTGTTGTTGGGATTGAGGCGATACGCGAAGTTAGCCACCGCCCCGATGCGCGCCGCCTCCATGTTGCTCTGATAATCCGGAAACACGTTGTAGGGACGGACCGTGTTGTTTGCCCCCGGGCGGTTGTATTGCTGGAACTCAGGAGTGAACTGAGGCGCGTTGGAAAGGGTCAAAGCTCCCACAAACCCAAGTTTTCCCCAGGTGTTGCCCGCTACGATCGAGTACGACTGCGACGGGCGCATGGTTTCAATGGGCTTGTCTTCCCAATTGACATCAAAAGAGCGGCCGATCTCCTGTAACTGGGTGCTGTTGTAGTTACCGGAGGTGACCCGCCGGTCCCGCGGCACGGCTCCCGGAAGGTCTCGCTCTCCCTTGCCGAAACCGAAGAAATCCAGGCGGCTGCCGCGGTAGCTCGAAAACCGGCTGAGCGAGGTATTAGTGTTGAAGCCGTAGCTGGCGCTCACGCGCAGCGTCTTCTGGGTGGGAAACTCGACGGTGTTCAACTGCACCAGGCCGCCCGAGAACTCACCCGGAAGGTCGGGGGTGTAAGTCTTGAGAACTTTGATGTTATCGATCAGCGCCGCGGGAAAGAGGTCGAGGGGGACCACGCGCTTCTCAGGCTCGGTCGTGGTGATAATCGAGTTATTGAGCATCGTCGCCGAGTACCGTTCACCAAGGCCGCGAACGTAGACAAACCCTTCGCCCACGATGCTGACGCCGGTTACTTTCTCGAGCGCGCCGGCGGCGTCCGACGCGGTTGTCTTCGCCATCTCAGCGCCCGAGATCGCGTCGGAAACCACCGCTGACAACTTTCGCTCGGTCAGCATGGTCTCGGTGGTCGCGGCTACGGAGCCGATCTTCTCCACCACCTCCACCGTCGTCACCGCGTTCTTGTTCGAGAGCACCGTGGACGACTCGGTGGCCTGGTCGGCGATCACTTCGACGTCGTCGATCGTGGTCTCGCGGTAATTCTCATTGGCGAACCGTAATTTGTACTTACCGGGCGGTAGCTCGAAGCGGAACTTACCGTCGGTATCGGAAATCACGCTCATTCCCTGCACGCCCTCGACCGTCACCTGCACACCGCGTATCACCTGGCCGGTGTTAGCGTCGAGTACCGCGCCGGTGATGACACCCTTCGAGCCGGCCGTCTGCGAAAACGCCAGACCGACGAAGAGACAGCAAACAAAGTAGAACCTGAGAAGCATTCGAGACAGTCTTTCTAATCCTTACTGAGCAACCCAAAAGCTGACTTGGTTGGAGGGCACCCCGTTGATCGAAACGACCAGCGGCACTCGCCCCGCAATGTAGGGCTTGTTCGGTACGCGCGCATTCACTTGCCAGAGTCCGGGGAAGACCGGCGACAGGCCGCTGAACGTAACTTCCGCCTCGTCCACTGAGATGTACACGCGAGTGGTTCCCGTGGCCCGGACCAGCGTTCCCGTTGGCGGGTTGGCGCCATCCGGGACATTCGTGTCGACCGGGCCCTGGCCCGTTCCGAAGATTGCGATGACTTCGCCGCGGCGGGCCGGCGTCGCCTGCACGGAAGCCTCGAAGGCTTCGTTGCGGACGCCGCCCTGCGCGAGCTCATCACCCAGCACGAAGAAGATGCCGGGCGAAACGGTAACAACATCCGCCGTACCGGTGCCGATGTTCGCGCCGCCGCGAGTGATGCGGACGTTCACGCGGCCATTAGCGGTGGCGCGCGGCACGACGAAACTGACAGACTCGGAGTTGACGGCCCAGAGCGGGGCAGCGACGTCGTTCACCAGCACCTGCACACCCTCGAGAGTGGTGGGAAGCGGGATCGTCGTCGCATAGACCGTGTTCGCGGGGGCGGGCAGGCCGGCGAAGGTACCGTACGCCTGAGCGTATGCGCCGGGCGAAACCGGGTAACGCACCTCGAACCGCGCACCGTTGATTACGCTGATGGACTGTGCGGACAGCGCGGCTGTGGCCAGGCAGACGAGCAGGGACGCTTTCGAAGCTACTCTCATTGAGTCTTCCTTCAAGATGTGTTTAAGAAACAAGTAGTTGGAATCCGTGTAGGGTCGTGACGAGGGAGGATACCCTCAAAAACCCTTTGCAGAGTAGCAGCCCATCATTACAATCCGAAAACAACATTGTTAATTGAAGATAAAACCGGCATTCGGCTCTTCTCCGCCGGGCGGTCGGCTCAAACCTATATCGTTTCTGGCACAATGGGCGGAGCCATGATGCGCCTCGCTTTCCCGCTTCTCTTTGTGGTCCTGCTCACCGGTTGGTGCAGCGAGTGGACCCAGTTCCGGGGGCCGAATGGCTCCGGCGTCTCCGGTGCGAAGGGTTTGCCGGTCGAGTTCGGACCGGCCAAGAACGTGCTCTGGAAGACCGCGCTGCCGGCGGGGCACTCGACGCCCGTCTTCACGCCCGATCGCATCTTCCTCACCGGATTCGACTCCGAGGGCAAGCTGTGGACGTTCTGTTTAAACCGCGAAGACGGCAAGGTGCTGTGGCGGCGGGAAGCCCCGCGTCCCCGGCGGCAGGAATTGCACAAGTCGAATAGTCCCGCCTCGCCGAGCGCCGTCACCGATGGCCGCAACGCTTACGTCTTCTTCACCGACTTCGGGCTGCTCTCCTACGGCCCGGATGGCGAGGAGCGCTGGCGCATGCCGCTTGGCCCCTTCAATAACCCGTTCGGCATGGGCGCCTCGCCGGTGCTTGCCGGTAATACGCTGCTGCAGATCTGCGATTCCGAGAGCGGCTCCTTCTTCGCTGCTTATGACAAGGACACGGGAAAGCTCAAGTGGCGCGTGGAACGCCCCGATGTGGCGCGCGGCTTCTCCACGCCCGTGCTGTACCAACCGAAAGACGGCGAGCAGCAGGTCATCGTCCCCGGGTCATACCGATTGGTGGCATACTCCGTAGCCACCGGCGAGCGCCTGTGGTGGACCAGCGGCCTGACCTGGCAGTTGAAGCCCACGCCCGTGATGGACGGCGAACGTATCTATGTGCTCGGGTGGGCGGGCGGGTCCGATACGGGCCAACAGGAAGAGATCGCGCCCTTCGATGACGTGCTGAAGACCTGGGACGCGAACAAGGACGGGGTGCTCGCGAAGGCGGAGGTGCCGGACCTGAAGATCCTGAAGGACTGGAGTTCCGTGGACCTCGATCGCGACGACCTTCTCGGCTCGCGCGACTGGCAGATGTACCGCGACCGCCGCGCCGCCCAAAACGGCCTCACCGCCTTTCGACTGGGAGGCCGCGGCGACATGACGGGCAAGAGCATCGTCTGGCGATATACGAAGAGCCTGCCCAACGTCCCCTCGCCGCTCCTCTACGACGGCGTGATCTACCTGGCGAAGGAAGGCGGCTTGTTCACCTCCATCGATCCCGCCAACGGCGAAGTCCTCAAGCAGGGCCGTCTGCAGGGCGCGCTCGATCAGTACTTCGCTTCCCCGGTCGCCGCGGACGGCCGTGTTTACGTCGCGAGCCAGAGCGGCCACGTGGTGGTGCTGAAGGCCGGCGCGCAGTGGGAAGTGCTGGGTGTGAACACATTCGACGATGAGATCCACTCAACGCCCGTGCCGCTCGGCAATCGCCTTTATATCCGCACCCGCAGCGCGCTCTACGCGCTCGGAACGCCGTAACGCTAGAATGAAGAAAAGCACGAGGAAGGGCGGGAGTAACTCAATGGTAGAGTCACAGCCTTCCAAGCTGTTGGTTGCGGGTTCGATTCCCGTCTCCCGCTCCAGTTAGAACCGCAATCGGTACACCGAGCCGGCCCGGAGCCTCACTTCCTCACCGTTCCAGCTTACCTTCCTGCCGTTCTCGTCAATCTGACCGATGCGCTGGCCCTTGGGCGCAATCAGGCGGTGCGTTCCGGGCGTATCGGGTCGAAGGGTTGCCCACACCGCTCGCCCGTCCTTCCACTCGATGTCGACCCCCACGTTGCCGCGGGCACGCAGGTTGCGGACGCGCCCGGACGGCCACGCCTTCGGCAGTGCGGGCAGCAGGCGGATGCGCCCCGCGTGGCTCTGCAGCAACATCTCCGCGATGGCCGCCGTTCCGCCGAAGTTGCCGTCGATCTGAAAAATCGGACCGCCGCCGGAAGGATGCGTGTCGAACAGGTTCGTCTCCGTCGAATCGCGCAGCAACTTCTCGAAGAACTGCCACGCCAGTTCGCTTTCCTGCAGTCGCGCCCAGAACATGGTGATCCACGCCGCGCTCCACCCGGTGTGGCCGCCGCCGTTCGCCAGACGGTGTTCGAGCGACTTGCGGGCCGCTGCCGCCAGCGCCGGTGTGTCGTCCAACTCAATCTCATAGCCCGGATGCAGGCCGAACAGATGCGAAATGTGGCGGTGGCCGGGCTCGGCTTCCTTGAATTCCTCGGGCCACTCCTTCAGGCGGCCGTCGCTCCCGATCTCGAGCCGCTGCAACTGGCGGATCGCCTTGCGGCAGCGGACGCGGAACGGTTCATCCAGCTTCAGCAGAGCCGCCGCCTGCTCGGATCGGCTCAACACCGCGAACGCCATCGACTGCGACATCGCCGGCCCCATTGCGATCCAACCGCGCTCGCCATTCGCCGCAGTGTAGGTGTTCTCCGGCGAGTTGGCCGGCCCTGCCACCAGCTTCCGCGTCCGCGGGTGCTCGACCAGGTAGTCGAGCGTGAACTCGGCGCACGCTCTGAGGATGGGATACGCGCGTTCACGCAGGAAACTGCGGTCCTGCGTGTAGGCGTAGCGCTCCCAGAAATGCAGCGCGGACCAGGCAAGGCCGTCCGGCCACAGCCCGTAGATCACACGCCCGTCGAGCGACGTGTGGCCCCAGGGATTGGTCGTGTAGTGCGCGACGGCGCCGCGGCAGCCGTACGATTTTTTGGCCGTCACCTCGCCATGCGGGCGAAGGCGCTCAATGTAGCGGAAGAACTGGTCGTGCAGCTCGGAGAGGGCTGTGACCTCCGCCGGCCAGTAGTTCATCTGGATGTTGATGTTGATGTGGTAGTCGGCGCTCCAGGGCGGGTTGAGGCCATCCGCCCAGAGGCCTTGCAGATTGGCGGGCAGCGAGCCCGCTCGGGAGGAAGCGATCAACAGATAACGGCCGTAGTGGAAGTACGTCGCGGCCAGATGAGGGTCCGCGGCGCCCTTCTTCACTGCCGCCAGCCGCTCGTCCGTTGGTACGTGGTCGGGCGCTGCGCCATCGAGTTCGAGCGACATGGCGGCGAAGAGGCGGCGGTAGTCGGCGGCGTGGGCGCTCTGCAGATCCTTCCACGCTTTGGCCCGCGCCCGTTCGATCATCTGCTTTGAACGCGCCGCCGGGGCTGGCTCGTCGAGGTTCGTCGCCGCCGTGAGAAGGAGCACGACGCTCCGCGCGCCCTTGACGATGTAGCCGGCGTCGACGGGCGTCACGCCCTCGCACCAGAGGTGGGCGGCGAACTCGACGCCGTGCGGCTTGGGTTGCCCCGTCATCGCGAGGAGATCGCCGTCACGGTTGACGACGGCATCCTTGGGCCGGCTCATCGTCGCGCGAAACGAGAGCCCCGCCGGCGAGGTTGTTTCCAGCCGGATGGCGAGGACGCGGTCGGGGAAGGAGGCGAAAATGGTTCGCGTGAAGGTGTCGCCGCCGATGCGATAGGAGACCCGGGTCACGGCCTCGTTGAGGTCCAGTTCGCGCCGGTACTCGGTCGCCTCGCCTTCATGCGCGAACTCGAGCGTCAGGTCCCCCAGCATCTGGTAGGAGCCGTAGCTCTCGTTATTCATCGGCGCCATCATCTTGTCTTGCGCCAGCCGGTTCGCTTCCGCGTACTTGCCATCGAACAGCAGTGCGCGCACCTGCGGCAGCGCGGCGAGCGCGCCGGGCGGATTGTCGTCCACCGCTCGGCCCGACCACAGGCTGTGCTCGTTGAGCTGAATGCGCTCGCGCGCGACGCCCCCGAAGACCATCGCCCCCAAATGGCCGTTGCCGACGGGGAGCGCTTCGTTCCATCGGGCAGCCGGCTGGCGATACCACAGGCGTCGCGGCGATTCCTGCCCTACTGCAGGGAGCGCAGCGGCCAGGGCGGCGGTTTTCATAGCGTCACGGCGAGTCATCTTGGTTATCATAAAGAGACGGAAGCGGGCCGGGATAGCTCAATCGGTAGAGCACCTGATTTGTAATCAGGGGGTTGTGGGTTCAAGTCCCATTCCCGGCTCCACCCCTCTCTCGTCGCCAGTACCTTACCCGCTTGTTTTTTCATTTCAGGTATAGCTATCCTGTATCCGATTCGACCTCCGGGGTGGTGCTGTTCGGGGGAGCGATCAGCATCCTATGCGCCCTCCCTGTACCGTTTCCGTCCTAGTCGTCTTACTGTGCCTGTTCACGTTACCCGCGCTTTCTCAGCCGGTCATCTCGGGCCTGTCGCCGAGTTCCGCAACCGCCGGCTCGCCGACCTTCGAACTCACCGTGAACGGCACGGGGTTCCAGGCCGGTGCCGTCGTGAAATGGAACGGCACGTCCCTCGGCGTGAGCCTCTGGAGTGCGAATCAACTGGTCGCCTTGGTGCCGTCGGTGCTGGTTGCCGCACCGGGCACGGCGTCCGTAACGGTGGAGAATCCGACCGGCGCCCCGTCCGGTGCCGCTGCGTTTCAGGTTCTGGGCACTCCGGCCATCAGTGGTCTCGAACCGGCCGTCGTCCAGCACTTCTCCCCCACCCAGGCTGTCGCCGTGAGCGGGTGGAACTTCCCCTCAAACGCGGTCGTCCTATTCGGCGCCACCACCCTGACGCCGACGTTCTCCAGCCCGACCCTCCTGACGGTCACCGTGCCTTCGAATTTGCTATCTGCCATCGGCGTGACCAATGTTCGCGTCAGCAGCGCAGGCGGCGCGACGTCTGAGCCTGCCGCCTTCACCGTGACTGGAACTCCGAGCGTCACCTCGATCAATCCTCCCCAGGTGACTGCGGGCTCGCCGACCACCCTCGTCACCATCTCCGGGTCGAGCTTCCTCCCCACCGCAACCGTTTCGTTCGCGGGCACCTCGCTTACGCCGGGCAGCGTCTCGCCCAATCAGATCGCCGTCACCATACCGTCGAGTCTGCTCGCGTCGCCCGGGTCGTTCAACCTCTCGGTCATCAACCCTTTGAATTTTCCTTCTGCGGGCACGCTGAACGTCATCGGCCTACCCACCATCGCCTCCCTGGTTCCGAGTTCCGCGGCAGCGGGCGTGCAGAACCTCACTCTCACAGTCACCGGATCCAGTTTCGGAGCGAACACTACCGTCTCCTTCCGTGGGACTTCATTGACGCCCTACTCGACCTCATTCAGCTCAGTCAGCGTCAGCGTACCGGCCGACCTTCTCGCCACTCCTGGTACGGCGAGCGTCACCGTGAACGGCGCTGGAGGAACGTCGAGTGCCGCGACGTTTACCGTACTTGGTGCGCCAACTATTACCAGTATCAGTCCCGAGGTGGTCCCGCCAGGCTCCCCGTCGATCAGCCTGGTCATCAACGGCTCGAATTTCGTTCAAGGGGCAACGGTCTTAATCGGATCCACGACCGTCTTCCCAACCGTAACCAGTTCCTCCCAGCTCAGCGCCTTCGTTTCGTCCAGTCTCCTGGCCACTGCCGGGACGCTTCAAATCACCGTGAGCACCACCGCGGGCACCAGCAACACCGCTACGTTCCGGGTGCAAGGCCCGGCCACCATCTCCAGCCTGTCGCCGTCCTCCGCGCCGGCCGGCTCGCCCGGTTTTTCGCTGACCATCAACGGTTCGAACTTCGGCGCGTCGCCCTCGGTGGAGTTCGGTACCGCGACTTTGGCGCCCACCATCGCCTCCTCAACTCAGGTAGTCGTGCAGGTGCCCCCCCAGCAACTTGCCACCACCGGCACCGCCCTTGTCCGCGTCACCAGCGCCACGTCCGTCTCGAACCAGGCGTCCTTCACCATCACCCCGGCGGGTCCGCAGATCACGTCGTTGAATCCTTCGGCCGTACCCGCGGGATCGCCGGAATTCAACCTCACCATTGCCGGCAGCGGCTTCAGCCCATCGGGCACGGTCCGGCTGAACGCCATCCCCGTCACGCCCGTCAGCGTCACCTCCACGCAGATTGTCATTACGGTCCCCGGGTATGTCGTGGCTTCCCCCGGCACCGTGAACGTCACGGTCTCCACCCAGTTCGGTGAGAGCACCTTCGCGCTGAACGTTCTGGGCGGGTTCTCCATCACCTCCATCGCTCCGCAATCCGTCCCGGCCGGTTCCGACACTCTCGCGCTCACCGTCCGCGGAACGCAGCTGCCGTTCGGCGGCAGCCTGTACTGGAACGACTTGCCACTGTCGCCTGCCACTCTCGACACTGACACGTGGTACGTCGCCGTTCCGCCGCACTTGCTCACCACGCCCGGGACCGTGAGTATCCGCGCGCAAAGCGCCTACGGTATCAGCAGCAACACGGTGCAGTTGCAGGTGCTGGGTCCAGCGATCAGCGGATTGAGTCCAGCGTCGGCCAGCGCCGGCAGTGGCAATCTGACGCTCACCGTGACCGCGAATAACCTCATTACAGCCTCCGCCGTCCGCTTTAACGGAACGGCGCTCACGGCATCCCGCACCGGTCCTCAAACGCTGGTCGCCACCGTCCCCGCCGCGCTGCTGGCAACGCCCGGAACGGTGAACATCACCGTGGTGAACACAGACACCGCGGTCTCCGCGCCCACGCCCTTTACGATCCTTCCCGCGCCTTCCATCAGCGCTCTGCTTCCGAACGCCGCGGGGGCCGGTGCGGAGCCCTTCTGGATCACCGTGGCGGGCGAGGGCTTCGCCGCGGGCACCGTGGTGCGTTGGGAAGGCCAGTCACTTCAAACCACCATCGACAACCCCATGCGACTGCGCGCCTTCCTGACGGCAGCGCAACTCGCCGACCGCGGCGGGTACGCCGTTACAGTGCTCACGCCGAGCGGCGCCGTCTCGAACGCCATGACGTTCACTGTAGGCGCTTCCGTGCCAGCGATTGCCGAACTCAGTCCCAAATCGGCGACGGCGGGTGGCATCGCCTTCCGGCTCACGCTGAAGGGAACATCGTTCTCGCCGCAGTCGACCGTCATATGGAACGGCTCCGGCATTGTGTCGACATGGGTGAGCGCTACCGAGATCGTGGCTTCCGTCCCGCAGAACCTGATCGCAAGCCCCACAACGGCGTCGATCTGGGTCGTGAACCCGGGTGGCGGCACGTCCAACATCATCCCGTTCAACATCGATCCTCCCGAGGCCGGCACGCCGTCCATCACGGCCACTAGCCCCCTGACTCCTGGCGAAGTGGGGCAGCCCTACACGTTCACGTTTCGCGCGACCGGCGGCGCCACGCCCTATCGCGGTTGGGCCGTCATCGCCGGCGTCCTCCCGCCCGGGCTCCGCTTCGGCGCCGACGGCACGCTCGCCGGTACACCCACCGTCGCCGGCAGCTTCCAGTTCACGGTCGAGTTGACCGACGGCGCCGGAGTCACCACGTCTCGCCTGTTCACACTGGTCATCGAAGGGCCAATGCGCATCAGCGAGGCCGGCATCGTCAATGCTGCCAGTGGTCGCGGCGGGATGGTGGCGCCCGGCGAATTACTGATCGTCAACGGCTGCGGCCTTGGCCCGGGCGAGCGCACTTCCGGCCAAATCGACGAGCGCGGCTACATCGGCACCTCGGCCGGCGGCACGCGCGTCCTGTTCGACGACCTCGCGGCGCCCGTGCTGTACACATCCGCGGGCCAGGCCGGCGTGGTCGCGCCCTACGCGTTGGCTGCGCGCACGACGACGCGGATTCAGGTGGTCTACCAGGGCCGCGCCTCGAACGTGGTCACGCTGCCGGTGACGCAGGTGAAGCCCGGCATCTTCACTACCAGCCCGAACGGCATGGGGCAGGGCGCCATTCGAAACGAAGACGGAAGCGAGAACGCGCCCGGCCGGCCCGCCGCCCGCGGCAGTATCGTTTCGATCTTCGCCACGGGTGAGGGCCAGACATCGCCCCTCGGCGTGGACGGCAAGCCCGGCGGCATGCCGGCCGCGGAACCTGTCGCCCAGCCCGTGATGGTGATCATCGGCGGGCAACTGGCGCGCGTCGTGTTCGCCGGCGGCGCACCGTCACTCGTGGCCGGAATGCTCCAGGTGAACGCCGAGGTGCCGCCGGGGGTCGCGCCGGGCGACGCCGTACCCGTAGTGCTCCTGGTGGGCGGCGTGCCCGCGCAACCCGGTGTCACCATGGCCATTCGCTGAGCCGCGTTTCGCTGTACAATCGCCGGGATGCTCAGCTACGCCCGCGGCCCGGATGCCCCGTTGCTCGAGGAAACCATCTACGAGGCGTTCGCCCGGATCGCCGGACGCTTCCCGGCAGCACCCGCGCTGTCGGTTCCCTTTCAGGGCCTCGAACTCACGTTCGCCGATCTCTCCTATGAGGTGGATCGGGTGGCGGGCGCGCTCCAGGCGCTTGGTCTCGAACCGGGCGACCGCTTTGGCGTGTGGGCCACGAACTGCGCCGAGTGGATCTATCTCCAGCTTGCCGCGGCGCGCTGCGGGCTCGTGTTGGTCAACGTCAACCCTGCCTACCGCGCGCACGAACTTGGCTATGTGCTCAGTCGTTCCCGCATGAAGGCCATCTTCCTCCACCAACGCGACCGGCGGAGCGACTACGCGGCGATTCTCGAAGAGGCGCAGGCGCAGGCGGATGTCTCGCTCCGGCACACCGTCTATTTGGGCACGCAGTCCTGGGACAGCTTCCTGGCCGCCGCGCGATCGCCGTGCGACGTGGCCATTCATGACGGCGATGTCGCCAACATCCAGTACACCTCCGGAACCACCGGCTCGCCCAAGGGGGTTCTTCTCACGCATCGGAACCTGGTGAACAACGGCTGGTATATGGCGCGGGCGATGAGGCTGAGCGAGCAGGACCGCATCTGTGTCCCCGTGCCGATGTACCACTGCTTCGGCTGCGTAGGGGCGACGATCCCCATGGTCACCGCCGGCGCGGCCGTGATTCTGCCTTCCCCGTCCTTCGATCCGCTGGCCACCCTCGAAGCCATCCATCGCTATCGCGCCACGGTGATCTATGGCGTGCCGACGATGTTTATCGCCGAACTCGACCACCCGGATTTCGCGCGCTTCGACCTGACCAGCCTGCGCACCGGCATCATGGCCGGCGCGCCCTGCCCCATTGAGGTGATGAAGCGCGTGGTGGACGTCATGCACTGCCCGCAGATGACGATCATGTACGGGCAGACGGAGTCTTCGCCGATCATTACGGGCTCGGCGGTGGACGATTCGCTGGAGACGCGCGTCGGGACCGTGGGACGCGCCTTTCCGAACACCGAGGTGAAGATCGCCGGAGTGTCGGGCGAGACGTTGCCGCTGGGCGAGCAGGGCGAGTTGTGCGCGCGCGGCTATTTAATAATGAAGGGCTATGACGGAGATGCCGCCGCCACCGCCCGCGCAGTCGACAGCGACGGCTGGCTGCATACCGGCGACCTCGCCACCATGCGCGAGGATGGCTGCTTCCGCATCACCGGGCGTGCGAAGGACATGATCATCCGCGGGGGCGAGAACATCTACCCGCGCGAGATCGAAGAGTTCCTCTATACGCATCCGAAGATTGCCGACGTGCAAGTGGTGGGACTGCCGGACGCCAGGCTTGGGGAGACCGTCGCCGCGTGGATTCGCCTGAAGCCCGGCGAGACCGCGACCGAGGACGAGATCCGCTCGTTCTGCCACGGGCGAATTGCGCACTTCAAGGCGCCGCAGTATATCTCGTTCGTAGATCAGTTCCCCATGACCGTGACGGGCAAAATTCAGAAGTACCGCATTCGCGAAATCGAGATCGAAGCACGCGGATTGCAGCAGGCGGCAAACGTGGAGACTGCCTGAGTGCGCGTGCTTCCCAAGCCGTGCTCGGCGCCGACCGCATTCAAGCCGGAGGACCTGTTGGCGTCGGTGCGGGAGGTACGGAACCTGCCGAGAACGGACGTTCCCGAGGTCTGCCTGCTCGAGTTCGATGGCGACCTGACCGATTGGTTGGCCGCCACCGGGCGCTCCCGCGTCTGCGATGCTTGGGCCTGCTTTCACACCCGCATGCATCTCTTTGACGCAGACGGCTTCGAGGCGGGGATGGTCGACCGGACGATCGGCGGACCATACGCAGTGCTGGTGGCCGAGCAGTTGCTCGCATCCGGCGCTCGCGTAATCCTCGGGCTGACGTCGGCAGGGCGCATCGCTCCCGACCTTCGCCTCCCCGCCGTCGTTGTGGCGCAATCTGCGCTGCGAGACGAGGGAACCTCGCACCATTACCTCCCGCCCGCCGATGTCGTCGAGACAGACGAGAGTCTGGTTCGAGCCCTCTATTCCGAACTGCAAGGCATGGAGGCGGACACACGCATCGGAATAGTCTGGACGACCGACGCCCCGTATCGCGAGACGCTCGAGCAGATTGAAGGCTATCGCGCACAGGGAGTGCTGGCGGTGGAGATGCAGGCCGCTTCGCTGTATGCTTTTGCACAGGCGCGAGGCGTAGCCTGCGGCGTGGTGGCACACGTATCGAATGCCGTGGATCATCGCGGCGATGGGCAGTTCGACCGCGGCGGCGAAGAAACCGGCTTCGACCTGGCCGTAAGGATGGCTCGCGCCGGCAGACGATGGCTGCGGGAGGTTGGCTCGTGAATCGAAGGAATGCCGTGCAGTTGGCTGTGGCCGCGGTAGGGGCGCCCCTGTTCGGCGGCCGGCCGGATGTGAAAATCGGCCTCAACGCCTACTCGTTTAACCAGCCTCTGCGCGACGGCGCGATGACCTTGAGCGACGTGGTCGACTTCTGCTCGCAGCACGGCATTGAGGCGCTCGACGCCACCGGCTATTACTTTCCCGGTTATCCGGCCGTCGCCCCGGACGACTATCTCTTCGCACTCAAGCGAAGGTCGTTCGCGAGCGGCATCGTCGTCAGCGGCACGGGCGTCAGGAATGACTTCGCGGTTGCCGACGAGGCCGCGCGGCGGCGCGACCTGCAAATGGTGAAGGACTGGATCGCCGTGGCGGCGAAGCTCGGCGCCGGCATCATCCGCGTGTTTACCGGCCTGCGCGTGCCCGAAGGGCATCGTTTCGAGAGCGTGCTCGAGTGGATGGTTCCGCTGTTCAAAGAATGCGCGGCACACGGGCGCGCGCGAGGCGTGATCGTGGGCCTCCAGAACCACCATGATTTCGCCAAGACCGCCGCAGAAACTATCCGCATCGTGAAGGCGGTCGATTCGGACTGGTTCCGCGTGATCCTCGACGTCGGCAGCCTTCGCATGGCGGATCCGTACGAGGAGATCGAGCGCCTCATCCCCTACGCGGCTTCCTGGCAGCTCAAGGAGAACGTCTTCTACGGGACGAAGGAGACACCGGTAGATCTGCCGCGCTTGAAGGGGATCATCGACAAGGCCGGCTATCGCGGGTATCTGCCGATCGAAACGCTGGGGGCGGGAGACCCCCGCGTGAAAGTCCCCCGCTTTCTGGCGCAGGTGCGCGAAGTGTTCGGCTAGAGCGGCAACTTCGCGTCCAGGCGCTCGCTGGAGCGCAGCATCTCCTCCCACGTCACGGGCCTGCCGCTATAAGCCGCCATCCGGCCGAGTACCGCCGTGAGATTGCTGTCGACACTCTCGTCCGCGTTGTTGATCGGTTTGCCGCCGCGAACCGCCTCGACAAAGTTCTTCACGTTCGTCACCGCGCCACCCGTGAAGGTGTCGTCCTTCTCCGCGCCCGTCCACGGCGCCGGCGTGCCGAGGATCCGCACCGTTCCCCCATAGTGCGTGTCCGCCGTTCCGTTCGCGCCGTAGAGCCGGATGCAGAGGTCGTTGTAGGCCTTGGTGAACTGGGCGGAGCTGAAGTCCACCTTGACGTCGTTCGGGTACCAGTAAGTCACCAGGAAGTGGTCCCAGCAGTCGCCGACATCCACGCGCGCCTTGCGCCCGCCGGTGCCCATTGCGCGCTCCGGATGGCCTTGCAGATACCAGTTCGCGCAGTCGAGCACGTGGATGTTCTGCTCGACGATGATGTCGCCCGACAGCGCCTTGTCGAAGACCCAATTGCGAAGGCGCGCTTCGCCGGCGCTCATGCCCGGCTTCGATTGCGGCGTGAGCCGCCCGGCATGATAGTAGACGTGGCCCAACACGGGCGGGCCGATCTCACCGCGGTGGATGCGCGCCGCCGCCTCCTGGAATACCGGGCGCACCCGCGTCTGGAAATCCACCAGGAAACTCAGCTTGCCGTGCGCCTTGCGCGCGCTCTCGCGGATGCTCTGGCAGCCCGGGACGTCCACCGCCACCGGCTTCGCCAAAAAGACGTGCTTGCCCGAGGCAACAGCGGCCGCGGCCTGCTCCGGGTGATAGTAGGGCGGGCTCTCGATGGCGACGGCGTCAATATCGGTCGCCAGCAGGTCCTTGTAGCCCTGCATGCCGGTATAGGTGCGAGCAGTGGGCGCGCGTAGCTTCTCCTTCGCCGCCTCCACGCGGTCCGTAAAAACATCGTGCAGCGCCGTGATGCGCGCGCCCGTGTGTTCGATAAAGTGGTTGCCGATCCAGTTGCCGCGGCCGCCGAGGCCGATAATGCCAAGCGAAAGAGCCGAGTTCGCCTGGCTTCCAAATACGGTCTGGGGCTTCAGAATAAGGACGCTTGCCGCGGCCGCGGAATGTTTCAAGAATGTACGCCGCATGCCGTCATAATATGTCAGCACGAGGATGAGCGGTATTTACGTGGAGATCCTGATTGCCGGGCCGCTCGATGCCGTCTGGGAGCGGACGCAAGATCCGCGGTTGCACCAGCAGTGGGACCTGCGGTTTTCCACCATCCGCTATCTGCCCCGGGAGCGCGAGGACGAGCCGCGGCGGTTTCACTACTCGACGCGAATCGGCTTCGGGCTTACGATCGATGGCGCGGGCGAAAGCACCGGGACCCGGCAAGCCGAGGACGGCGGCGCTACTTCCGCGCTGAAGTTCTGGTCCGGCTCGGCGCTGTCGCTGATCCGCGAGGGGTCCGGGTATTGGCGATACATCCCCGTGGACGGCGGCGTGCGCTTCCTCACCTGGTACGACTACGAGGTCCGCTGGCCGCTGCTCGATCTCGTCTTCCGGCCGCTGATTCACTGGGCGACCGCGTGGAGTTTCGACCGCCTCCGGCTGTGGATCGAGCGCGGTACGGAGCCCGGGCTGGCCTTTCGCCTGGCCGCGGCATACGCTGCCGCGCGTCTGGGCGTCGGCTTCGTGTGGCTGTACCACGGCCTGGTTCCGAAGGTCTGGCTGGCGCATCGCACCGAAGCGGTCTTGTTGCAGGCGGCCGGAGCGCCCGCGGCCCTGATGCCGTGGATCGGCGCGGCAGAGGCACTCTTCGGCCTCGCGGTCTTGTTCACGCCGCGCCGCCGCTGGCCCCTGTGGCTCACCGTGCTCGCGATGCCGGCAGCCCTCGCCGCCGTCGCCCTCTCTGCCCCCTGGGTCCTCGGTGAGGCGTTCAATCCGGTCACCCTGAACCTGGCGACACTGTTACTGGCCGTGACGGCGCTGCTGCTCCAGCCCTACGTGCCGTCCGCGGCGCGCTGCATCACGAGGAAGGGGAAGGCATGAGGTCGATCTACGAAGAGGAGCTCGGCTCGGACTTCGCGCGGCTGCATCCGGAGATTCAGCGGCGCTTCGGCTTCTCCAGCCGCGACCGCATCGCGTCCGTCGGCACCGGCGTGATGGAGAAGCTGTGGCACGGTCCGGCGTACACGCTGCCCTTCCTCTACGTCGGCACATGGCGCAGCATTATGTTCCCCGAGCGCGGCGAGAACGTGCCCTTCACCATCGAGAACTACGCGTACGTGGACCGGTACGGCCGCGAAACGGTGACCTGGGTGCGAACGTTTCGCGCCGCCAGGGTCCGGCGCTTCGACGCCTACATGATCTACAGCCGGCTGCGCAGGCGCATCGTCGATTACCTCGGCACACATCAGCACCTGGCCGTGGACATCGATCTCGCGGTGGACGAGCGCGGCGGCCTGCGCCTGCGCTCCGGCGCGCAACGCTTCTACGAAGGGCCGCTGGCCTTCCGCTTTCCGATGCTCTTCTCCGGCGTCGCGCAGGTCTGCGAGTGGTACGACGACGCAGAGCAGCGCTTCCGCATCGACGTCAACGTGCGCAATCGCACCTGGGGCCCGCTGTTCGGATACAACGGCTGGTTCAACGTGGAATGGAAGCAGGTGAGCGAGCCGTCGCCGCACGTGCTGCCGAAGCGGACGGAGGCGCGCGAGTAACTCCTCATCCGGTCCGCTTCAGTTTGCCCGTCCGTTTCGCCCACGCTTCCACCCGGCCGAAGATCCAAAGACCGGCCGGCACCAGCACCAGACCGATCACCAGCAACCTGCCGATGTCCGGGAGGACCGTGGAGAGTGGCTCGGCTACCAGTCGCCCGCCCTGCATGTTCTCCACCCCCAGCAGGCGCCGGCTGGCGTTGAGCGCGTACGTCGCCGGAGATAGCGCGGAAAGCGGCTGCACCCACGACGGCAACACGCTCACCGGGTAGTACACGCCGGAGACCAGCAACAGGATGCTCTGGAAGATGTTCGTCGCTTCCGCGCCGCGCTCCGGACTCATCAACGGCAGAACGGCCGCAATGAGGCCCAAGCCGATGAAGGCCACGCTGCTGGTCAGCAGCACCAGGAACAGGCCCGGCAGATTGGCGCCGAAGAAGTCGAGGTCGAGGAACAGAAACAGACCGCCGAGCACCGCGAGTGCCCGAATGATCGCGTAGAACGACGCATAGAGGCTGATGCCCGCCAGGTGCGTGAGGCGCGAGACCGGGGCCATGAACGTGTACTCGAGCGTGCCCTCCCAGCGTTCATAGGCAATGGACATCGCGATCTCCTGGAACACCACCGAGAGGAAGCTCCAGAAGAGAACGCCGATGGTGAGGGTGAGCGTCAGCTTCTCGTCTTTCGACGCCACACCGATCAGCGCGACACTCGCGCCGCTGATCACGGCATAAAACGTGAAGACCACCACCCAGGAGAAGTAGCGCTTCGTCAACTGATGGTCGCGGTAGAGGAACGCCCACGTCTGCTTGATGGGACTGATGCTCATACGGCCGCCTCCGCTTCTTCGGCGGAGAGCTTCTCGCCGGACAGGTGGATGAACGCGTCCTCCAGCGTCCCCGTGCCGCCGCCTTTGGCGATGAGGTCCTCCGGGGCGCCTTCCGCAACCAGCTTCCCGTGCGCCAGCATCCCCAGGCGTTCGCACAGCCGCTCGGCTTCGAACATGTCGTGCGTGGTGAGGAAGATGGTAGTCTTCTCGTCGCGCCGCAGGTCTTCGATGAAGGCCTGCACCTCGCGTTTGCTCTTCGGATCGAGTCCGGTGGTCGGTTCGTCCAGCAGCAGCAGCGGCGGGCGCAGGATCAGCGCGCGCGCGATGGCCACCTTCTGCTGCATCCCGCGGCTGGCCTCTTCCAAGGGATCGTCGAATCGCTTGAGCGGAAAGCTCAGCTTGCCGAGGATGTCGCGGGCTCGTGCTTCGGCCGTCGGCCGGTCAAAGCCGTAAAGAAACGCGCTGTAGAGCAGGTTCTCGCGCGCCGAGAGCTTCTTGTAGAACGCCGCATCCACGCTCACGCGGCCGATGCGCTCGCGGACCTCGCGCTCCCCTTCCGGGAGCCGGTGCCCCAGCACCGTTACTTCCCCCTCGTCTGCTACCAGCAGCGTAGAAAGGATGCGGATGAGCGTGGATTTGCCAGAGCCGTTCGGGCCCAGCAGGCCGTACGTTTCGCCTTCGCCGACCTCGAAGGAGACTCCTTTCAGAGCCCACTCCTCGGTGACCTGGCGTTTGAGAAAGCCTTTTCGCTTGCGGAATACTTTGCGCAGACCGCTGACGACGATCGCACTTCGGGACACGGATACACCTCTCTTGGGAGAACACGAACGGAAAAGGGGAGAATGCCGCGAGGGGCGATCAGAGTCGCATAGAGGTATGGTAGCAGAGAGTGCTTTCCCGATTACGGCGGGCGCTGACGCCGCCTGCTCCCTTCATCTCCAACCCCGAAGAACCCACGGGCTTCCCGCTGGGTCAGTGGAACCTCTATATCGGCGGCTACGGCAACCGCGTGCCGGGCTACGTCAACTTCGACCTTTTCGCGGCGCCCGGTGTGGACGTCCAGGGCGACGCGCACTCGCTTCCGTTCGCCGCCGGCGTGTTTACGCGCGTCGAGTGCGACGCCGTGCTCGAGCACGTGAAGTGTCCGGAACAGGTGATGCGCGAGATCGCACGCGTCCTCGCGCCCGGCGGCTACGCGCACATCGTCACGCCGTTCTGCCATCCCTTTCACGAGTACCCTCGCGACTTTCGGCGCTGGACTCTCGACGGCCTGGAGCAGTTGGCGGAAGGCCTGGACGTCGTCGCCCGCGGGTGGCGCACCGGACCCACCGCCACGCTGCTCGTGTTCGCCATCGAGTGGTGGAAGCTGCTGCTGCCGTGGCGATGGTGGCGCGTGATCGCCCACTTCGGCGCCGGTTGGCTGCTCTTCCCCCTGCGCTATCTGGACCTCATCCTGCTGCGCCGCCCGGAAGCACGCCGCCTCGGCAATCACGGCTTCATTTGGCTGCGGAAGCCTTCGCCCGGCGCTTGAGCCAGTGGCGGTGGAGTTCGTACTCCGGCACGGCCGTCGGGGAAGCCTTCGTCACGCGCACCAGGCCGCGCCGCTTCAAGAGGCGAAGGCCCGCTTGCACCGCGGACTTTGAAAGACCGGTGCGCCCGGCGAGTTGCTGCAAGCTCGCAGCGACGCTGCGCTGCTCCAGGCGGTAGAGGTCGGTCCAAAGCACCAGGTAGACCAGGAAGGCCGAGGGCGACCGGTCATGGCCGGCGAGGTCGGGGAGCAGGACATCCAGGACGTACTCGTCGATCGCAATGTGGTGCATAGCACTAGAGTGGTTACCACTATAGCGGGCTTGTAGACGGGAGAGCGCTGCTTCAGAATCGAGGCATGATTCGTGGCGTCAAGTTCGTCAGCATCCCCGTGACCGACCAGGACCGGGCCATTGCGTTCTATACCGACAAGCTCGGCTTCCGCGTGTTGACCGACCAGCCGTTCAACGACCAACAGCGGTGGGTGGAACTCGGGATTCCCGGCGCCGATACCCGCGTCGTCCTGTTCCGTTTCGACAACGGCCTCCAGCCGGGCGGGCAGATGAACATGGTCTTCTGGACCGACGATGTCGAGGGCACGTATCAGGAACTCAAGGCCAAGGGCGTCGAGTTCCTCTCCGAACCGAAGAAGCAGCCGTGGGGCACGTTCGCGATGTTCAAGGACGCCGACGGCAACCAGTTCGTGCTGGGAACCAAGTAGCGCCTATCGCCGGAGCCGCCGCGCGATGGGCCCGGCCAGCGCGGCGGTGGCCATCTCCAGTTCCGGCACCCGCAGCCCGCGTGCAAGACAGTAGAAGACGCCCAGGCCGAGCGGTATGGAAACCGCCAGGTCGGTCAGGTAGCTGAGACGCGTCGTCTCCCCGAACCACCCAAGGACCAGCCGGCTCGACCACCACACCACCGCTCCCATGGCTGCAGCAGCCAGCGTGACCTTGGCGATCGAAGCCCGCAGGTCGCGTCCGTAAATGCCGCCGGCGCGATTGCGCAGAATCCAGAACAGGACGAGGAAGCCGAACAGGGCCACGCTGCTCGTCGAAAGCGCGAGCCCCTCATGCCCGATGTTCCAGATCCGGACGACGGCGGTAGCCACCGCCACGTTGATGAGGATGGAAAGGAAGCTGACGACCATCGGCGTGCGCGAGTCGCCCAGGGCATAGAAAGCGGGTGTCAGCACCTTCAGCGCCGCGTAGCCCGCCAGTCCGATCGCGTAGAAGGAGAGCGCCACTGCCGTCTGCTGCGTGTCGTACATCTCAAACTCACCACCCTGATAGACGGCGCCGATAATGGATCGGCCCAGGACCGTGAGCCCTACGGAAGACGGCACGGTCAACAAAAAGACCAGCCCCAGCGAGCGGGAGAGCGTCTGCCGAAAGTCCTCCATATCGCCTTTGGCAACGCTGCGGCTGATAGCGGGCAGGGTGGCGGAAGCGATGGCCACTCCAAACAACCCCAACGGTAATTGCATGAACCGGAATGCGTACCCCAGCCAGGAGACGGGACCGTCATAGCCGCGCACG
Organism: Bryobacteraceae bacterium; assembly: GCA_033763935.1. GTDB lineage: Bacteria > Acidobacteriota > Terriglobia > Bryobacterales > Bryobacteraceae > DALYJJ01. The sequence goes on along the minus strand of JANRJO010000003.1, from coordinate 91,527 downwards.
GGGTCGGAGATGCCGGTGGCGAACCACGTGTTCACCATCACATTCACCTGCACGGCGGCGTTCCCCAGAATCGCGGGGCCCATCAGGCTGAGAATCTGCCGCATTCCGGGATCGGAAAAACGCAGCATCGGCCGATAGCGGAAGCCGAGCCGGCGAAGGCTGGGAAGCTGCCAGGCCAGTTGCAGCGCACCGCCGATCACCACGCCCCAGGCCATGCCCTCGATCGCCGGGATGCCTATGTAGGGACCGGCCCAAAGGCCGAGGGCCAGTCCGCTGGCGATCGATCCGATGTTGAAAAACGTCGAAGACATCGCCGGCACGCCGAACTGGTTACATGCGTTGAGCATGCCCATGGCCTGCGCGGCCAGCGCCACCAGCAGCAGAAAGGGAAACATGATGCGCGTCATGCGCACCGCAAGCTCGAACTTCGCCGGGTCCGTCTCCAGCCACACGGGAGCGAAGAGGTTGACGATCTGCGGCGCGAAGACAACGCCCAACAGGCACAGGATGCCGACGATCAGAATGATCGCGCTCGCCACCAGGTTCGAAAGCTGCGCGGCTTCTTCCTTCGTGCGGGTCGTCAAGTACCTCGTGAACGTAGGGACGAAGGCCGACGAGAGTGCGCCTTCCGCGAAGAGGTCCCGCGTCAGGTTCGGTATGCGAAACGCGAGCAGAAAGGCGTCGTATGCGGCGCCGGCGCCGAACAGCCGGGCCAGCATGATCTCGCGCAGCAGGCCGGTGACGCGGCTGGATCCGACGGCCGCGGAGGCGATGCCCGCGGAGCGGACGACGCGTTCGGTATTGGCCCTTTGTTCGATGGTGGTTGCCAGGGGAAGCCCGCTCTCTCTGGTACTAGTGTAGAACGGGCTTCCCGGCAGGGTTCACGCGCGGCCGTACTCTTCCAGAAAGTGCGCCACCGTCATGATGCCCGTATAGTAGTTCTCCACCTTGTACTTCTCGTTGGGCGAATGCAACCCATCATCGGGAAGCCCGAACCCCATCAGAATCGTCGGGATCTTGAGATGCTTCGCGAAGTCGCCGACGATCGGAATCGACCCGCCCGAACGGATGAACACCGTCTTCGACTGCATCACGTCTTCAAACGCTTTCGCTGCCACCGCAATCGCCGGATGGTCCGGATTCACCACCACCGCCGGCGACCCGCTCAAGACCTTCACTTCCGTCTGAATGCCCGCCGGCGTGTTCGCCTTCACCCATGCCCTAAACGCGCTCACCACCCCGTCTACAGTCTGATCCGGCACCAGCCGGAAGCTGACCTTGGCCGTCGCCTTCGCCGGAATCACCGTCTTCGCGCCCGCGCCCGCAAAGCCGCCCGCGATGCCATGAACCTCCATCGCCGGCCGCGACCACACACGCTCCAGAATCATTCGGTCCGGCTCCCCTGTCAGCCGCGTCGCGCCCACCTCCTTGCCGAGGAAATCCTCTTCGTTGAACGGCAGCGACTTCCAGCTCTCAATCTCGGCCGCCGCCGGCTCCGCCACGCCGTCGTAGATGCCTGGAATCAGAATCCGCCCTTCGGCGTCCTTCGCCTTGCCCAACAGCTCCACCAGGCCGTATACCGCGTTCGGCGCCGCGCCTCCATAGAGGCCCGAGTGCAGGTCGCGCGCCGGCCCCGTCGCTTCCACCTCCATGTACACCAGCCCGCGCAGCCCGATGCACAGCGTCGGCATCCCCGGTGCATAGAGCGCCGTATCCGACACCAGCGCGACATCGGCCTTCAGCTTGTCCGGATTCTCCGCGACATACTTCGCGATGCTCGCGCCGCCTACCTCCTCTTCGCCCTCAATCAAAAACTTGAGGTTTACCGGCAGCGTGCCGTTCACCGCGCGCAGCGCTTCCACGGCCTTCACGTGCATGTACATCTGGCCCTTGTCGTCCACCGCGCCGCGGGCGTAGAGATTGCCGTTGCGAATCGTTGGCTCGAATGGCGGCGACTCCCACAGCTCGAGCGGGTCCGCCGGCTGCACGTCGTAGTGGCCGTAGCACAGCACCGTCGGCTTCCCCGGCGCGTGCAGCCAGTCGCCATACACTAGCGGATGCTTGGCGGTGGGAATGATCTCGACGTTCTCGATCCCGGCCTTCTTCAGCGATTCGGCGACGAACTCAGCCGCGCGCCGCACGTCGCCCGCATGTTCGGGCGCCGTGCTGATCGACGGGATGCGGATGAAGTCCTTCAACTCTTCCAGAAAGCGCGCTTCGTTTTCCTTGATGTACGAATGAGTGGCAGTAGACATGGTATTCGTGCTGCCACATTGTATCGCCGCGCTACGCCTTGCGGCGCAGCCCCAGCCTCACCAGCAGACCGTGATATCGCGGATCGCTCCGCACCGTGGCGAACGAAGGATAAATGTCCACCAGCGAGAGGAACGCGTCGTACTCGTCGAAGGCTCGCTCCATCCACTGGTAGGCCTCATTGGTATCCCGCGCCGCCGCCATCGCCGACGCCACCCAGGAGGCCGGGAACGCGCGCTTCGTCCGCTCCTCGGCCAGTTGAGTGCCCAGCGCTCGCGCCTCCCGGTACTCCCCGAAGATGCCGTGCATCTCCGCGCGCATGCGCACCGCCAGCGGATGCCGGGCCGCCTCCGCGCTCATCCCCTCCCATTCGCGCTCCGCCTCGCTGCGCAGTCCCTTCTGCGCAAACACCAGTGCGATCACCGGCCGCGGCCACACCAGCGCCGGTTCCAGCGCCATCACTTTCCGGCATTGAGAAATGCAGGTGTCGTGTTCGGAGGCGTAGTACGCCTTCGTCGCGAGGTTGGCGTTGGCCGGCACCGACAGCGGTTCCGACTCGAGCGCCCGCCGCGCGTGCAACTCGGCCTCCCCGAACCGCCGCAGCTTCGCGAGCATGTATCCGTACCACTGGTGCGCCGCCGCCAGGTCCGGCTCCAGCGCGAGCGCCCGCCGGAACTCGTCCTCCGCCTTCGAGTAATCCCGGTCGTAGAGCGAGGTCACCTGCGCCAGCGAGACGTGTCCTTCCGCCATCCGCTCGTTCAACCGCACCGCCGCCAGCGCCGCCTTCTTCGCTTCCGCCAGTGCCACTCCCGCCGGCCATAGCCCGCGCTCCGCGGCCACCGCCCAACCGTCGGCCAGCCCCGCGTGCGCCTCGGCCAGCCCCGGCTCCTCCGCTACCGCCTTTTGAAAGAACTCGATCGAGGATTGCACCCCGCGGTCCGTTCGTGTGCGCCAGAAGTAGCGCCCCTGCCAGTACAGATCGTGCCCGCTCATCGATGCGAGAACCGGCGCCGAACCCGCCTGCGCCAGCGACGGCGCCTCCACGCGCAGCCTTCGCGCCAGCTCTCGCGCGGCTTCGTCTCGAATCCGCAACACCTGCCGCTCGTCCCCTTCGAACGTCCGCGACCAAAGCTCCCGCCCGCTCCCTTCCGCCAGCCGAACGCCTACGGACAGCCGTCCCCCCGCGCGCCGAACGCCGCCCGTCACCACGTACCCCGCTTTCAACTGTGCGGCGATCTCCCCACCATTCCGCTTGCTGTCGCGGTACCGGCTCATCGTGTCGCGCCCGATGACCACCAGCCCTGGCGCCCCGCGCGCCAGTGCCATCGAGATCTCCTCCGTCACCGCGGCCGCGAAGTACTCGGGCGAGCCGCCCTCCGCCATGAACGGAATCACCGCCAGCCGCGGCCTGTGCTCGCTCCTGACGCCGGCCCACTCGCGAAGGTTCGGATAGTAATGGACGCCGGCCACCGTCGCCGCCGCGCCCGATAGCAGACCGGCCAGCAAGACGCGGCGCGTGCCGAAGGGCGTCCGCGCCTCCTCCAACTCCACAGCCACACTCTCGGCCGACTCCGGTCTCTTCTGCGCTTCCCATTCCAGGCACGCCGCCAGTGCCTGACGGAATCGCCCCGGAACGTCCTTCAAGCGCAGGGCCGCGGCCTTGGGGTCCGCGGGCCTCTCCTTCCGGCCAAACACCCGAAGCGCGATGAGCCCGAACGAGTAGAGGTCCGCGGCTTTCGAAGGTGCACCGGATGCCAGTTGCTCGGGCGCCATGAATGCCGGGGTGCCGGCGCCAACCAGAACGGGACCGCTGTTCCCCGCCCCTTGCGCAGCCAGGCCGAAGTCGGTGATCTTCGGCGTCTCGCCGCCGTCGTCCCGCTTGGCCAGCATGATGTTCGAAGGCTTCAGGTCCCCGTGAACCACGCCTTCCCGGTGCGCCGCCGCCAGCCCTTCACTCACCTGCCGCAACAGGTCGATTCCCGCACGGGCGTCGAACGCGCCCCGGCGCGAGATCCGCTCCGCGAGCGTTTCCCCCTCCAGCAGTTCCATCGTGAGGAACACCTGCGGCTCCGCATCTTCGGCTTCGTGCGTGAAGAGGTCGTAGACCCGGCACACGTACTCTGACCCGATGATGCGCGCCCGCTGCACTTCATTCTTGAACTGCTGAATGAAACGCTCGATGCGCGCGATCTCGGGCCGCACCGTCTTCAGCGCGACCTCTTCGCGCAACTCGTTATCGAATGCCGCGTAGACTTCGCCCATGCCGCCGCGCGCCACGAAGCGACGGATCACGAAGCGCTTCGCCAGCACGTCTCCCGCGGCAAACTGCGGCCCCCGGCCGCCCGGCAGTATCTCGGAGATGAAACTGCTCGGGTCCTCCAGAAAGTCGTCTTCAACGCTCGCGTTCACCAGCCGCCGGATCTCGTCGGCCAGTTCCGGATCGTCCGAACACGACTCGGAGATGTAGGAGGAGCGCTCCGGCTCCGCCCGTTCCATCGCGGTGGAGTAGATCTCCTTTACGCGCCGCCACCGTTCAACGTCCATCGCCACCACTACTTCCCAAGTTCGGTGTACAACCACGCCTTGGCCAGACTCCAATCCCGCTTCACGGTACGGAGTGACACGGCCAGGACCTCCGCAATCTCCTCCTCTGTCAGGCCCCCGAAGAAGCGCATCTCGACGATCCGGCTTTGCCGCTCATCCCACTCCGCCAACCGCGTCAACGCCTCGTCCACACGCAGCAGCATATCGGTCCGCATTTCCGACGAAGCGTTCACCGCCTCCAGGTCCACTCGCTTGGCGTCGCCGCCGCGCTTCGCGGCCTTGCGCTGCCGGGCGTAATCCACCAGAATCTGCCGCATCACCTGCGCGGCGATCGCGAGAAAGTGCGCGCGGTTCTCCACCGCGATCCGGTCTCCGAAAACCCGAAGGTAAGCCTCGTTCACCAGCGCCGTCGGCTGCAGCGTGTGGTCCGGCCGCTCCCGCCGCATCAGGTTGCGTGCAATGGTGCGCATCTGCGGATAAAGCAGGGACGCGAGTTCGGCGCGCGCCGCCTGGTCCCCATCGCGAAATGCCGAGAGCAGGCGCGTGATTTCGTCGGAAGGAGCTGGCTGCATGAGAGCATCCGCCGAGCCCCTATTGTAAGGCCTGAACGCGGGCAGCACACACAGGGCGGCGGCGCTCATACCCCGCCTCCGGCAGCCGTGCCCGCGGCTTGGATCGCTGCCTCCAGAAAGGCCATGTACGGCTTCACCAGTGTGTAGATGCCGCCCGATCCGCTGTTGCCGCTCACCAGCACCGACCGCGACGTCACGCCCACCACCGTTCGCTGCCCCGCTACGCCGCAGCCCGCCAGCGCCGGACCGCCGCTATCGCCCACCGCCGTGTCCGGTTCCCCTCCGCCTCCCGCGCGAAACTCAGTCTTGTTCAGCAGCAGTTCCTTCACGGAGATGCACCCCTGGCGTTTCTGGCCGAAACCCTGGGTCTCCTCCGGATTGCCGAACCCGTAACCGACAATCTGCACCTTGTCGCCCAGGGCCAGGAGCCCGCCGCCCGCCGCGGGCAGCTTCGCCGGCAGCACGCCGGTAGCCGGTTGGTCCAGTTCCAGCAGCGCGATGTCGTTCGGGCTCGACGGCTGCCGGTGCGCACCGCGAGGGATCAGGTGCCGCTTCACCGTGAGCATCATCCCCTGCCCGGCGGCCGGTGACTGCCCCTGCGTGACCGCCGCAGCGTTCACCACCACTACGTTCGGATCCAGCCGCAGCACATGCGCGGCCGTTAACACGAGCCGCGGGTGAATCAGCACGCCGGAACCGCCCCACTGGACCCTGCCGCTGCTGAATCGTGCTCCCACCACGGCAGCCTCGGGAAACTCCGTCGTTTCCTCCCCGCCGACAATCTCGGCTACGATTTCCCGCCGGTCTCTTCGTTGGCGGGCGAGATCCTCGTCCGCCGGCTTGCTTACACCCATGGCTGACTCCTCCCTATTGCTAGTAGCGGAACCGCCTCGGAAAGCGAGCCACCGTCGCGCCCTCCCGCCGCCCCGCTAGTAGAAGAAATACACTTCCGGGCGCATCACTCCCGCGCGAACGCGCCGGCACGCCCCCGGCAACTCCTTGTAAGACAATCCGAACGTTCGCACGATCCGCGGCACGTCAAACACATCGCCCGGCTCGTTCTCCGTGGCGATGCTCAACCGGGGCCGAAAACGCCGAATCGTCTCACGCGCCCCTGCCAGCGCCTTCGGCTCCGCACCCTCCACATCCATCTTGATGAAGTCCACTGTCGCCAGTCCGAGTTCCTGTACCACGGTATCGATTCGCGCCAGCGGCACCGCCGCGCGCAACGGCTTCTGCGCCGTCTCCGTACGCTCCCGCATCGCTACCGAATTCAGGTTGGTGTTGTCGTAGAAGTTCGCTTCCAGCACATCCTCGCGGTCCCACACTCCCTTGGAGACCACCACGACCCTGCCTCCCTCGATCTCCCGCGCGAAGGTCCGGCGAAGACTCTCCAGGTTGCGCGGGTCGATGTCAAAGGCGATCACCTTCGCCGCGCCCTTGTTCAGCGCCTGGCGGGTGAACGTTCCAATATTCGCTCCACAGTCCAACACCACGTCGCCCGGCCGAACTTCGGCGCCTTCCGAGTAGATATCGATGCTCTGCTCCGCCAGGTCGAAGAAGAGAGAATTCCCGCGCGGCGACCAGAACTCGCCCAGCGGCGTAGCCCACAGCTCGTAAATGCCGTCGGTGCGCACCAGGCTGCTCTGACGGCGGATCCGTTCCATCGAATCGGACAACGCGGGCCCGATCTCGCTGAGACATGCGGCGAACGAACAGCCTGCCGTGTCCTCCAGCATCCACGCCCGCACGGCCACCGCCTTGCGGCGAACCTCCAGCGGACCAAACTTGACGAAGAGAAATGCTAGCCCCAGGGCGCCCAGCCCCGCGATGAGAATCCTCCGCATCATTCCGGCCAATGATAGCGGCCCGGTGAACGGTGGGCAAGGTGCACATCCACCGGCCGGTTCGCGAACCGGTAGACTGGCGTAGGCGACCCCACCCATGGCGGCGATAACGATTCGAGAGTGGCTACCTGCTGCGGCAGCGGCTGAGCACGACTCCGTCGTCGGCGACCTTGCCCGCATCCTCCACGCGTGCGTGCACGGCGGGGCCAGCGTGAGTTTCGTCCTGCCGTTTACCCTCGAGGACGCCGAACGCTACTGGCGCGAGCGCATCCTGCCCGATGTCCGGACGCGCCGCAAGCGTGTCTTGCTGGCCGCGCCGGGGGAGCCCACCGTGGGCACCGTGCAATTGGACCTCGACTCGCCCCCGAACCAGCGCCACCGGTCCGAAGTGATGAAGCTCCTGGTTCATCCCAACGCCCGGCGCCAGGGAGTGGGACGCGCGCTGATGGAGGCGGTCGAGCGCATCGCCGTAGAGGAGGGGCGTACGCTCCTCACACTCGACACGCGTTCCGGCGACCCCTCGGAGTCGCTCTATGTTTCCATGGGCTACCGCCGCGCCGGCGTCATTCCCGGCTTCGCGCGAGGCCCCGCCGATCCGTCGCTCCACGCCACCACCATCCTCTATAAAACACTGCCCCGGTAGGCGGCACGCTTCGTTGCAACTCCCCGCGCCGCTCGTGCGTATCATCCTTCGATGACGCTCTTGCGGCCGCTGCTCGCGGCGCTCTCCTGCCTCGCCGTCTTCGCCCAGACGGGTGAAGATCCCGCCCAGTACGTGTTTGGCACCACGGTGGTGGACACCTCCGGCTTCGAGGGCCGGGTCTTCCTGCTCGAGCCCGACACGCAAAAGCTGCCGAAGTTCGGCCGCATGAAACAGGCGGGCGTGCTCTACACCAACACTCTCAATGTCTGGCCGCAGAGCTTCACCGTCGGCTTTCCCAACGTCAGCGATCGCTTTGAATGGTTCGGCATTGAGTACCGGTCCAAGCTCTGGATCGAGAAGCCGGGCAAATATGGCTTCAGCCTGCTCTCGGACGACGGCGCGACTCTGGACTTGAACGGCAAGACCATCATCGACAATGACGGCCTGCACGCGGCCGAAGCCATCAGCAACTCCGCCGAGCTGACGCGAGGCGTCTACGACCTCAAGGTGGAGTACTTCCAGGGACCACGCTTCACCGTGGCTCTCGTGCTCGCCGTCGCCCCGCCGGGAGAACCGTGGCGCATCCTCGACATGAAGAACTTCAAGCCGCCGCAGGACCAGGAAGAGTGGCTCAAGGGAAAGGTCTCCCGCGTCGGCAAGCAGACCATCAATCAAATGCGCTAAGCGCTATCCTGTCCCAATGAAGTACGCCGCTTGGTTTGTTACCGCTGTCTCGCTGTTCGCACAGGCCCCCACCGCTGAGCAATCGATCAGCCTCCGACGCCAGGCCGGCGCCGTGATCTCTCCCGACGGCCGCTTCGTCGCCTATGGCGTGCGGAAAGCCAACTGGGAGGACAACTCCTTCGAGACCGAGATCTGGATCGCGGACTCCGCCACCGGCAAGCGCTACCGCCTGACCGGCGGAAAAAAATCAAGTGAGGATCCCGTCTGGGCGCCCGACTCCAGCCGGCTCGCGTTCGCTTCCGATCGCGAAGGCAAGCGGCAGCTCTACCTCATCGCCCCCACCGGCGGCGAAGCCGTCCAGCTTCTGAGCCATGAGACCACCATCAACCGGTTCGAATGGTCGCCCGACGGCAAGTGGATCTACTTCACCGCTTCCGACGCCGAGCCGAAAACGATGAAGGACCGCAAGGAGAAATACGGCGACTACCAGTTGGTGAGCGGCGATTACACCCGGACCCACCTCTGGCGTGTTCCGGTTCCAGCGATGGACGATCTCGCTCCCGGGAAGGCGAAGGCGGAACGCCTGACCGAAGGCGACGCCCTGAGCGTGCAGGCGTTCGCCGTATCGCCCGACGGATCGCGCATCGCTTTCAGCGGGCAGCAGGTCCCCGATCTCTCCGCCGAGCCCTCCGACCTGTACGTTCTGAGCGTCGGCGACAAGATGCTGAAAAAGGTGGTGGAGCAGCGGGGCCCGGACTCCAACCCCGTGTGGAGCCCCGATGGAACCCGCATCGCTTTCAGCACGGCCAACGGCGAAGAATACTACTACTACAAGAACAACCGCATCGCCACCGTCTCACCGGAAGGAGGCAAACCTTCGCTGATTCCCCTGAAATTCGACGAGAACGCCAACCTCCTGAAGTGGACACCCGACGGCTTGTACTTCACCGGCTTTGAAAAAACATACGCCCACCTCTTCCGCGCAAACCCCGAAACAGGCGCCGTGGAACGCGTCACGCCGGACCGCTCGCTCCTCTACGACTTCACCCTCACTAAAGACCGTCAGTGGATCTCCTTCGCCGGAAGCTTCGACGGCAGCCTGCCGGAAGTCTGGGTATCGCGCCTCAAACCCTTCGAACCCAGGAAACTGACCAACTTCGCGGACCAGCTCAAGGACTTCAAGATCGCCTCGCGTGAGGTCATCGAGTGGAAATCCACCGACGGAACTCCCATTGAAGGCGTTCTCGTCAAACCGCGCGACTTCGATCCCTCAAAGAAGTATCCTCTCCTCGTCGTCATACACGGCGGACCCACCGGCATCGACATGCCCCAGTTCCAGCCCGATGCCTACTATCCGATCGAGCGCTTCGTCGCCAAGGGCGCGCTGGTGCTCAGGCCCAACTATCGCGGCTCCGCCGGGTACGGTGAGAAGTTCCGGTCCCTGAACGTCCGCAACCTGGGAGTCGGCGACGCTTGGGACGTCCTGTCCGGCGTCGATCACCTGATCGCGAAAGGGTACGTGGACAAGGAGCGCGTCGGCGCGATGGGCTGGAGCCAGGGCGGCTACATCTCCGCCTACCTGACCACCACCACCGCCCGCTTCAAAGCCATCTCCGTCGGCGCCGGCATCTCGAATTGGATGACGTACTACGTCAACACGGACATCCACCCGTTTACCCGCCAGTATCTGAAAGCCACGCCCTGGGACGACCCCGAAATCTACCGCAAGACCTCGCCCATGTCCTTTATCAAAGGCGCGAAGACGCCCACTCTCATCCAGCACGGCGAGTTCGACCGGCGCGTCCCCATCCCGAATGCCTATGAACTCCTCCAAGGCCTCGTGGATGTCGGGGTCCCGGCGAAAATGTACGTCTACAAAGGCTTCGGACACGGCATCACCAAGCCCCGCGAATTGCGGGCGGTGGCGGACCATAACTACGAGTGGTTCGCCGAGTACATCTGGAACGAGAAGCCCGCCGCGAAGTAGTTACCCGGCCGCCGCCGCCACCGCCGCGCCGCGCAGCACCACCGTGAACGTCGCTCCTTGACCCGGTGGCGACGACACCTCGATGTCGCCGCCGTGATCGAGCAGCGTCTGCCGGGAGAGCGCCAGCCCGAGCCCCAGCCCGTTCTTCTTCCCCTTGGTCACGAACGGCTGGAACAGCCGGTCGCGCACTTCCGGCAGCAGCCCCGGCCCCGTGTCCCGAAAGTCGATCCGCGTCTCACCCGCGTCATTGCGCAGCGAGATCCGCACCTCGCCGCCATTCGGCATCGCCTCGATGGCGTTCGAGATCAGATTCAGGAACACGCGCTCCAGGCGCCCCTTCTCCACCCGCGCCTCGGCGTCTTCGCCCGGCTCCAGCACCACCCGTACCTCATGCGCATCAGCCAGGGCGCGGGAGTTCTCCACCGCCAGTTCCAACAGGTCGCGCAGCGACACCGAATCGCGCTCCGCCGACTTGCCGCGGGTCACGTTCGCCAGGTCGTTCAGCATCCCTTGAATGCGCTGCGACGCCCGCAGTACGTTCGACGCCAGCCGCCGCCGCTGCGGCTCGGGAACCGCCTCGTCGCTCAACAACTCCGCGCCGCCATAGATGGCAGCCAGCGGGTTGCGCAGGTCGTGCACGATGGAGCTCGCCAGCCGTGCGATCGTCGACAGCCGCTCCTGCCGGATCAACTCTTCGCGCGCCGATTGAATCGACGTCGACATCGCATTGAACGTCTTCCCCAAACGCCCCAGCTCGTCGTCACTCTCGATCCGCACCCGGTAATCGTAGTTCTGCTTTGCGATCTCCGTCGCCGCCCGGTCCAACTCCTCCACCGGACGCACCACGCGCCGCACAATCCAGTAGGAGACGGCGAGCGCTGCCGCCACCGCCAGGGCCCACATCAGCAGCAGATCGCGACGCAGGACGTCCAGGTGCGACAGGCTGTCGGCATAGGAGCGGAGGATGTACAGCGTGCCGGAAGGCTCTCCCGCCGGCCCCGCCAGCGCACGCGCGCGCAGCGCATAGTCGGTCACCCCGTCGCTCACGCGCGTGGCCGCCGGTTCTTCGCTCAGCCGCAGCGCCAGTTCGCTCGTCGCTCTCGGGTTGAGGGTCGACGCGAAGACCTTCTTCCCGGCGACGAACAGAAACTCGCTCCCACCCGTTGACTCCTTCAACCGCGACGCCAGCAGCGGATTAACGGGGTATCCCGCCACCAGCACGTTCAGCAGCGCGCGGCCTTGCCCGGCATCGACGTACACCGGCGTCAACACCGTCTGATACATCTGGCCCTCCACCAGCATCACGCCGGTCACCTGTTGAGGGAACCTGCTGCGCGCCTCCGACACGAAGTTCCACGACCGCGCCGGCGGCCGGTTCTCCCCCAGAGAAGCGATCGCCTCCCCGTCGGGCGACGCGACGATGAAGAACGCCGTCTCTTTCAGGTCCGCCGGAAGCCGTCCCCACAGCTCCGATGCGGAATCGCGGATCGTCGCCTCATCGCGCGTCCCGAACGCGGCCCGCACATTCGGCATGCTGCTCAGTACCGCCGTCACCGTGCTCAACAGTTCGCCGCGCGTCCGCCAGACGGACTCGTAGGCCTGGAAGCCGTTTTGCACGGCCTCTTCCACGCTGCGCGATCCCGTGTCGATGGCGTGCCGCTGCAGCCACCACCCCGCCACCGCGAAGATCATCGTCAGCGAGAGCGACGTCGATAACCACAGCCGCCACAGCAGCTTCACTTGCGGCCTCCCGGATAGACCGCGTCGTTCGGCTCCGGCGGATAGTCGTTGCCGTACTTGTTCTTGTGCGGCATGGACAGGAAGCCCGCCTCACTGATCCGGATCGCCGGCGCCTCCGCGCCCCCATCCCCTACCGTCACCTTCGACCCCAGCCGGTTCAGCAGCTCCGCGTCCGCACGCTCGTGGAAGACGTGCAGCCGGTACTCACCGGGCGGCACATCGCCGATGCGTATCGCACCGTCGGCGCCGCTGACGGCAAAGTAGGGAGTCCGCAGCACCACGATCACCGCGCTCATCGTCGAGTGGATATTGCAGAACACGCGCACCACGCCTTCGCGCCGGAACGTCACTTTCTGCGAGGTCCCAGGCCGGTACAGTCCCGTATCGAACGGCTGCCCGGCGAAGTTCGAGAACGCGTTGTGATAGATCGGATCGAGGTTCGGAAAATCGACGGTCGAGCCGAGAGGGACGGCCAGCAGGTGCGGCAGGAAACGCTTACCCCGCTGTTCCATCGTGAACGTGCGCGGCGCGGGCGCCGCCGCTTTGCTGTTCAGCGGTTCCAGCCACACCACCACGCCCGAGTAGTCACGCTTCTTGCGCACCGCCGAGTCGCGTGAATCGGTGAGCTCCACGCGGGTGCGGAACTCCGCCCCAGAGGCCGCGGCAATGGCGAACAGGCTAAAACTGATAAGCGAGCGCCATGTCATAGCGGTTCTGAATCCTTGTGCCCAGTCCTAAATACAGGGTACGAATCTGCAGGGCTTCGATGCTCCACAGTACGTTCGGCGCGACCCGATAGATGAAATTCACCGCCCCGGCCCGGTTGTGGCCGATCCAGTTGCGCGTCCAGCGCAGGTCCGAGTTGCGGTCGTCCTGCAGGCCGCCGTAAAGGTTGAAGGTCAGCCGCGGCGTCGCCCGAACCGCCGCCTGCGCCCATCCCCCGCGCGAATGGACAGGGATCGGCGAGGCCGTCTGGGTGAGCGCGAAGCCCTGCCGCAGCCCGCCGAAATGGCCTATGTTCCGCCCGGCGAAGAATGCGCCCGAGAACTCGAGCGGCTGCCAGGGATTCGCAAACCAGTCCAGTGACGCTACCCGCGAAGGCACGGAGACACCGGCAATGTGCGTGGTGCTGACGTGGAAGCCCGGCGCGATCTCCACCCGGCGTGAGTCGTCGAACTTGTGCTGCAGCTCAAACCGTCCCTGCACTCCCGGCCTCCTGCGGTTCAGGGTGGAGACAGCGTAATCGGGCGTGCTGGCCACATCTTCCGCGGTCTGCACCACACCCGCCTGCGCGCGGAGCATCGTGCCCACACCCAGTTTCAGGCGCTGCTCGAACCGAATCTGAGGCTGCCAGCGCCACAGGTTGCCCGCTCCGGCAAGCGGCGAAATGCCCACCGTTGCAAGCGACGCCGGCTCGCGCGGATTGAAGATCGGCTTCTCGAACCCCACCGCGACCGATCGCGACCCCCAGTCGATTTCCATCGTCGCCGTCCGCAGCCGCGCGTAGTTGTACGCGGGTTCAGCAAAGCCGTCGTAGAAATCGATGAACACCGACCCTCGCACCTTGCCGCCTAACACCGTGGTCGGGCCGAAGTACTCGAGCCCGAGAATGGACTGCCGCAGCGTGGCGCCCGCGGATGAGCGGCCCGCAACCGGCGCCGCCACTACCGTCGTATCCTGGCCGCCGGAATTGCGCGTTCCGTAAAAGGTGTTGAACAATGCCATCCCGGTCACCCGCACCGGAAACCGCTGCGCGCTCTCCACCTTCGTCTGCGCCTGCTCGTCCACCCGCCGCTCGAGAATCGCCGTCGTCTCCTCCAGGCTCTTCTCCGCCGGCGCGGCGCCCGCCGCCGGCGGCGCCATCGCATCCAGTCTCGCCCGCAATTCGCGATTCTCCTGTTCCAACCGGTCCAGCCGCTCGAGCACCGCCTTCCATTCGGCGGGGCTCTGCGCCGTGAGTGGCAACGCCAGCACCACCATCGCCAGCACTCCCTTAAGCATGGGACCCCCTAGCATTCAGTAACCCCTCTACCGCCACCCGCACCTCCGCCGGCGAGTACGGCTTCGCGAAGAACGCGTCCGCGCCGAGGCGCAGCACCCGCTCGCGCGCCTCCGTATCGGTCGCCCCGCTTACCACCACCACCGGCATCGCGCGCCATCGCGTATCCGCGCGCAATCGCTCGATCAGTTCGTAGCCGTCCATCAGCGGCATCTCCAGATCGGTTACCACCGCTTCCACCTCCGTCGTTTCCAGCCGCCGCAACGCATCCCGCCCCGTTGCGGCACACAACACCTCCGCAATCGGCGCGATGGCTACCTCGAGCGCTGCCCGGAACGTGGGGTCGTCTTCGACTATCAGCACCCGGCGCGGCATGTGACCTCCTCCGCCAGACGATTCTAAGGCAGGAACCGGTACCCCACTCCGTGCACCGTGATGAAGTGCCGGGGCACGTTGGGGTCGGGCTCCAGCTTCTGCCTGAGTTTGACGACGTGCACGTCTACCGTGCGGGTATTCGGAAAGGAATCGTAGCCCCAGACCTGGTTCAGAATCGCGTCACGCGTCAAGGGCCGGTCAGGATTCTGGAGGAAATAGAGCAGCAGGTTGTACTCGGAGGGCGTGAGCTTCACTTCCTCCTGGCGCCGCGTGACCACCCGCCGCTCCACGTCCACTTCGGTGTCCGCAAACTGCAGCAGCTTCGGCTGATCCGGCGCCGCGCGACGCAGCAGCGCCCGGATCCGGGCCAGCAGCTCCCGCCGCCCGAACGGCTTCACCACATAGTCGTCCGCGCCGATTTCGAGCAGCAGGACTTTGTCGATCTCGTCGTTGATCGCGCTCAGGATCAGAATCGGCGTCTTCACCTGCCCCTCGCGCAGCTTGCGGCAGATCTCCACGCCCGTCATGCCCGGCAGCCGCAGGTCGACGATCAGCAGATCGGGCCGGCTCGTAAGCGCCTTCTCGTAGCCGGTCCGGCCGTCCGCCGCCTGGCCGACACGATAGCCTTCCTGCTCCAGCATGACGGCGATGGTGTCTCGGAGGCTTTCGTCATCGTCGATGACGAGGATCGTTTGCATGGGCGATTAGAGCGATTGTAACGCCCTCGCCGCCCTCCGCCGTCAGAACTGCAGCCCGACGGTGATCGGAACAATCGTCGTATTGGTGCGGTTGTGAAAGCCCTGCGGGTATCGCAGATTCTCGTACACCGCATCGCGCATTGGCGCATCCGGTAAGTAGCTACACTTGTTGCAGGAGTTTCTCTCGAAAATGAAGGCTTTCTTATCCTTTCTGCTCGTCGCGGCGTCGGTGCAGGCACAATACAAAGCCGAACCCGCCGGAGCGCCGCCCGCCGACATCCCCGCCGAACTGAGCGCCGTCCTTCAGAAAGACGGCCACCGTGTCTACGATGCCGCCGGCAAGCCCGCCCTCGAGGTCTGGTTCCGCAGCGACCTTCCCAAAACTTCCGTCAAGGAAGAAAACGCCACCATCGACACCGTGGCCCACGGAACCATGCTCGGCGTGATGAAAATCGTCTCCAACTACCCCGACCGCCGCGGCCAGACCATCAAGCCCGGCGTCTATACCCTGCGCTACAGCCTGTTCCCCATCAACGGCGCGCATCAGGGCGTCGAGCCCCAGCGCGACTTTCTGTTGATGCTCAAGGCGGAGAACGACAAGGATCCGAAGTCCACGCCGGACTACAAGGCCGTGACCGAACACAGCATGAAGGCGATCGGCGCCGCCCATCCGGGCGTGCTCAGCATCTGGAAGGCGGAGGCGTCCGAGCCGCTCGGCTTCGCCAAGGAAGGCGAGACCGACTGGGTGCTGCGGACAAAAATCGGCGACCTGCCCCTCGCCGTGATTATCTTCGGCCAGTCCGCTCACTAGCGGCCCCTATAATACCCGTATATGTCCTCGAGCGTTGCCGGACTGGCGGCGCCGGACGTCATCGCCAAGTACGAGCCCGTGATCGGTCTCGAGGTGCACGTCCAGCTGGCCACGAATACCAAGATCTTCTGCGCCTGCCCCACCGGTTTCGGCGCGCCGCCGAATGAGAACGTCTGTCCGGTCTGCCTCGGGATGCCCGGCGCGCTTCCCGTGCTGAACCGGCAGGTGGTGGAACTGGCGCTCCGCGCCGCCCTCGCCCTGAACTGCACCGTCCGCGAGCACTCCATCTTCGCCCGCAAAAACTACTTCTATCCGGACCTGCCCAAGGGCTACCAGATTTCGCAGTACGACAAGCCGCTGGCCGAGCACGGCAGCGTCGAGATCGAAGTGGACGGCGTGCGAAAGTCGATCGGCGTCACCCGGGCGCACCTGGAAGACGACGCCGGCAAGAGCATCCACGAAGGCTTCCGCGACTCCGACCGCTACACCTACGTGGACCTCAACCGCACCGGCACCCCGCTGGTCGAGATCGTCAGCGAACCCGATCTTCGCAGCTCCGACGAAGCCTACGCGTATCTCACCGAGCTTAAGCAGCTCATGCAGTTCGCCGGCGTCTCGCAGTGCGACATGGAGAAGGGCCAGCTCCGCTGCGACGCCAACGTCAGCGTGCGCCTGAAAGGCGCGCCGAAGTTCGGCACCAAAGCCGAGGTGAAGAACCTGAACTCGTTCCGCTTCCTGAAGCAGGCGCTCGAGTATGAGATCGCGCGCCAGGTGGCGCTGCTCGAATCAGGCGGCCGCGTGATGCAGGAGACGCGCCTCTACAACCCCGAGACCGGCGAGACGCAGGGCATGCGCAGCAAGGAAGAGGCGCACGACTATCGTTACTTCCCGGAGCCCGACCTGGTCCCCCTGCGCGTCAGCGCCGGATGGCTCGAGCGCGTGAAAGCGGAGATGGGCGAGTTGCCCGCGGCGCTGCGCGCCCGCTTCATCTCCGAATACGGTCTCCGCGACTACGACGCGCAGGTGCTCACCGCGACGCGGGATCTGGCGACCTACTACGACCGTTCAGCGAAAGCCTCGGCGGACCCGAAGGCCGCGGCGAACTGGGTGATGGGCGATCTGCTGGGCGCTTTGAAGGCGGAGGGCAAGGAGATAGGCGAGAGCCCGATCACTCCCGAACAACTGGGCGAGCTGGTCACTCTCATCGCCAGGGGCGAACTCTCCGGCAAGCTCGCCAAGGAGATCTTCCCCAAGATGCTGGCCACCGGCGATAGTCCGCGCGCCATCATGGAGCGCGAGGGGCTGAAACAGATCAGCGACACCGGAGCGCTCGAGAAGATTGTCGACGACGTCCTCGCCGCCAACACCAAACAGGTGGAGCAGTACAAGGCAGGTAAGACGACGGTCATCGGATTCCTGGTGGGCCAGGTGATGAAGGCGTCTCGCGGGCAGGCGAACCCGGCCCTGGTAAACGACCTGCTGAAGGCGAAGCTGGGCTGAGCCGTGGCCCGGCAACCGGTCATCGCACTGCTGCGCGGCGTCAACATCGGGGGCCACCATAAGCTGCCGATGTCACAGTTGCGGGCGCTGTGCGAAGGCCTCGGGCTGACCAGCGTGCAGACGTATATTCAAAGCGGCAACGTGGTCTTCCGCGCCCCAAGCGCCCGCAATCTCGAAAACCGCCTGGAGACCGCCATCGAAGCCGCGGTCGGCTTCCGCCCCGCCGTGATCCTGCGAACCCTCGACGAGATGCGTGCGGTCGCAGCGGCGAATCCCTTTCCCCCGGGCTTCGAACCTTCAAAGCTCGCCATCTTCTTCTCTCGCACCGCGCCGCCCGGCCCGCTGCCTCTCATAGAGAGCCCCACCGGTGAGACACTGCATCTCGCCGGCCGCGAACTGTTCGTCTACTTTCCGGAAGGCCAGGGCCGTTCGAAATTACCATTCGCCAAGTTGGAGCGCGTCTTCTCCGGCGGCCCTTCAACCGCGCGCAACTGGAACACGCTCCTGAAACTCATCGAAATCGCGGAATCGCTGTGAAACCCTACCACTGGCTCGCCAAATACTACGACCGCATCTTTCTCTCCTCCCGCCTGCCGTGGGCCCGCGCGCACGTGGAGATCCTCGGTTCCGTCCTGCCCCACATTACCTCCGCGTGCGACCTTGCCTGCGGTACCGGCGCCACCGCTCTCGACTTCGCCCGTCGCCGACTGCGTACCTATGCCGTCGACCTCTCCCCCGCGATGTGCCGCATTACCGCGGACAAAGCCCGCCGCGCGAAACTGCCCGTCAAGGTCCTGCGCGCCGACATGCGCACCTTCCGCCTGCCGGAGCGCGTGGACCTGGTAACGTGCGAGTACGATGCCGTCAATCACCTGCCCGCCCGGGAGGCCCTTGCTGACGTAGCCGGCTCAGTCTTCCGGGCGTTGCAGCCAGGCGGCATGTTTCTGTTTGACGTCAATACGCGCGTGGCCTTCCGCAGATACTGGATTGCCACCCACTGCATCGAGATCCCCGGCGCGATTCTCATCATGCGAAACGGCAACGCCGCCGCCGAAGACCGCGCGTGGAGCGACCTCGACTGGTTTATCCGAGAGGGACGCACCTGGCGCCGGCGCCAGGAACGCGTCGAAGAGGTCTGCTGGACCGATCGCGAAATTCGCAGCGGACTGCGCGCCGCCGGATTCCGCACGGTTCGCGCGTGGGACGCTGCGCCGTTCTTCAAAGACGGTGCCGCCCCGATCGAACCGGGCTGCCGCACGTTCTACCTTGCCCGCAAGTAGGGCGCCCCGCTATCGCCCCGCTTCAAACAGCGTCCACGGCTGGGCATCCAGATCGCGCAGCAGCGGCTTCTGCCAGGCGTATTCCGGATGCGCCTTGAGGAAGGACTCGACGCGGAACGCCGGCCCGCACTGCGGGCCCATCGCGGCGTTCAACTGCATCTTGCCCATCATCGCCCCGTCGGCCGCCTTGTTCTGAACGGCGCCGCAAGGCCCGTACGGCTGCTGCCACGGCAGCGAACCGCGGGGCGAGAGGTCAATGCGGCCGCACAGCGTTCGCTCGCTCGCCGCCCGTTTCTTCTGGACCACGTCGAAGTCGTCGCCCAGGAACGTCTGCGCCATTGCCACGTCGATCTTCCCCTTGTTCGCTTCGATCAACTGCGTCCACCGAACCCGGCGCGCGTTCGAACTGTTCCCCGCGTTCTTCGGGTCAAAGGTGGTCTCCTCCCGCCGCAGCTTTTCATCCACCGGGAAGTTCGCCCCGGCGAAGTAGCCGTCCTTCTTCCGCTGGAGAATCACGTTCTTGAGGCCCAATTCCAGGCTCGCGATCTCCCCGCTGTTGCGGTCGGCCACCAGCCAGTTGTTGGCGTAGCCGCCGTTGTTGCCGTCCTTCATAATGCGGGCGAAGTCGTCAATGGTGCGCCCGTACTGCGCGGCCTTACGCGCGCGGACAAACTCGGGAACGCCGGCCGGGTCGAAGCCGCTGAACTCGCTGATCGTGGTTTCCGTGATCGCAAGGCCCGCGCTGTTGATCACGAAATCGTCGCCCGAATGGATCATGCCCGGGATGCCGTCCATGATCATGCGCTCGCCCTTCTCCGGGCGGATGTCGAAAATGACGTTCCAGCGCTGGCCGATGATGAAGTCGACCCAGGCGTTGTGGGCGATCACCACCCCGCCATCCTTCGTATAGCTGCCGGTGGCCACGAAGGCGCTGCAGTGTTCCGGCGTCTTGTTCTTCGCCTTGGCCAGCTTTTCAAGCGAAGGCACGTAGTACCAGGCGATTTCCATCCAGGCGTTCAGCGCCGTCACGTCCCAGACGTCAAGCGCTACGCCTTTCGACTTCAGCCCGTCGACGATGCCCTCCATCTCCTCGCGGTACTCGGCGTCCACCTTGGGCCAGAAGACCTCGCGGGCGGCGTTGCGGATCCAGTTCCAGTCCTTCTTGGTGTCGTGCGTCACCAGGAGCTCCACCGCCTGCTTAGCGTCCAGGATCTCGGCCGACAACAGCGAACCATGCTGGAAGCCGATCTCGCGCGGCGTTCCGGCCAGGCGGACGTGACGCCAGCCGGCGCGATCCGGGAAGCGCTCGCCCTTCACGGCAGGAGCGGAAGCATTGGCGGGAGCAGACGGGGCGGGGGAGCAACCCGCGCCGAAAAGAGCCAGCGACACCGCCGCGGCGGCCAGGAGGAGTCTGTGGGTGCCCATGATCCCCGAATTGTACCGCCGGTGAACCCTTTCCGCGCCTGCCACGTCCATAAGGTGTAGGGGGCGTGTCGCCGCACCCCTGATATACTGTCAGTGTCCTGGGGAGGTCTGTCTTCTATGGCCAATGCTTGGCGCTCCGCCCTCATGATTCCCGCTGTCATCGCGGGGGGTGCGATTGTGGGGGGAATGTACGGTCCGGGGGCGACCGCCGCCGCGGCCTCGGAAAAGGACATTGAGCAGAGCATGGGCGTGTTTACATCCGTCTACGCTCTCGTAGAACAGAACTTCGCCGACAAGGTAAACCCGGACAAGGCTGTCTTCCGCGGGGCCATCCCCGGGGCTCTCCGCACGCTCGACCCCCACTCCAGCTTCTTCGATCCCAGGGATTTCCAGTTGCTTCGCGAAGAGCAGCGGGGCGCCTATTACGGCGTCGGCATGACTGTCTCCGAGCGCGGCGGGAAGACCATCGTCATCGCGCCCTTCCCCGGTTCGCCGGCGTACAAGGCCGGCATTCGGCCCGGCGACGCAATCCTCGAAGTCAACGACAAGCGGACCGACGGCCTGAACACCACCGAAGTCGCCGACCTGTTGAAAGGCCCCCGCGGCACGCAGGTGCAGGTGATCGTCGGCCGCGAAGGTCACGACAAGCCGATCATCTTTAACATCATTCGCGACGAGATCCCGCGCAAGAGCGTACAGGATGCCTTCTGGCTCAAGCCGGGCATCGCCTACCTGAAGATTGACTCCTTCAACGAGAACACCAGCCGCGAGGTGGACGAGAACCTCCGCCGCCTGGGCGAAAGCAACGTGAAGGGCCTGGTGTTGGATCTGCGCGACAATCCCGGCGGCCTGCTGAACGAAGGCGTCAACACCGCCGACCGGTTCCTGGCTAAGAACCAGACCATCGTTTCGCACCGCGGACGCGCGTCTGCCGAGCGGCCCTACGTGGCGAAGAACGGCAACCAGGGGCGCGATTACTCGATCGTCGTGCTCGTGAACCGCTTCTCCGCCTCCGCGGCGGAAATCGTCTCCGGCGCCATCCAGGATCACGACCGCGGCCTGATCCTCGGCGAGAGCACCTTCGGCAAGGGCTTGGTGCAGACCGTCTACCCGCTGAACGACAGCACCGGCCTGGCGCTCACCACGGCGAAATACTATACGCCGAGCGGCCGCCTGATCCAGCGCGACTACAAAGAGACTTCGTTCTACGACTACTATTTCCGCCGCGGCGAAGGCCACATGAACAACTCCGACGTGAAGCTGACCGACTCGGGGCGGACCGTGTACGGCGGCGGCGGCATCGAGCCCGACGAGAAGTTCGTGCCGGAGAAGCTCAACCGCTTTCAGACCGACCTGCTGCGAAAGTTCTCGATCTTCAACTTCGTCGCGAAGCACTTCGGCGCGCAGGATCTGAAGCTGGCGAAGGGCTGGACCCCGGACGCCCAGATCATGAACGACTTCCACAAGTACCTGCTCGATACCGGCGTCACCTTTACCGAAGCCGAGTTCGCCGAGAACCAGGAGTGGATCAAACGGCGGCTCCAGGGCGAAGTCTATACCACGGCGTTCAGCATGGAAGAAGCCCGCAAGTACATGGTGGAGACCGATCCCATCGTGCATAAAGCGATCGAGCTCATGCCCAAGGCGAAGGCGATGGTCGAGTCGGCGAGGAAGATGATCGTCCAGCGGGTGCAGAACAGCCGGAACGATAAGGATTGACCGCTCCTACACCTGAACCACAAGTCACCGTCCTCGATACGGGCGGACAGTATACCCATCTGATTACTCGCAAGGTGCGCGAACTCGGCGTTTACGCCGAAATTCGCGCCAGCGAGACTCCCGCCTCCGAACTGCGCCAGCGCAAAGCCTTCATCATCTCCGGCGGCCCGGCGAGCGTCTATGAGCCCGGCAGCCCCACCGTCGACCCCGCCATCTTCGCTACCGGAGCCGCCGTCCTCGGCATCTGTTACGGCCAGCAGGTGATGGCGCAGGTGCTCGGCGGTGTGGTGAACAAGGGCGTCAAGGGCGAGTACGGCCTGGCGTACCTGGATGTCGCGAAGCCAAGCCCGCTGTTCGCCGGCTCCGCCGCCCGCCAGCGCATCTGGATGAATCACCGCGATTCGGTGGGCGAGTTGCCCTCCGGCTTCGAACTGGTCGCCAGCACCGATTCCTGCGCCATCGCCGCCATCGCCGACCAGGACCGCCGACTGTACGGCGTGCAATTTCATCCAGAAGTCGTGCAGACGGAGTACGGCCGCGAGGTGCTTTCGAACTTCCTGTTCGGCATCGCGGGCTGTCGCAAGGACTGGAATCCGAAACACCGCGTACCGCTCATCGAAGAGCGCATCCGCGAGGTCGCCGCCGATCGCAACGTCTTCTTCTTCGTCAGCGGCGGAGTGGACTCCACCGTCGCCTACACGCTCTGCCTGCGTTCCCTGGGTGCAGACCGGGTCCGCGGCCTGTACGTCGACACCGGGCTGATGCGCGAGGGCGAGACCGACTACGTCCGCGCGCTGTTCGCTTCCCTGGGAGCCACCGGCTTCTCCGTCGAGGACGCCCGCGCGCAGTTCCTTGGCAAACTCGAGGGCATCGTGGATCCCGAGCAGAAGCGCAAGATCATCGGACAGCAGTTCGTCGAGGTGCAGGAGCGCATCCTGGCGAGCGAGCACTTCCTGGATGGCCATTGGATCCTGGGCCAGGGAACCATCTATCCCGATACCATCGAATCCGGAGGAACGGCGAAGGCGGACGTCATCAAGACCCATCACAACCGCGTCGCCGGCATTCAGGAACTGATCGACACGAACCGCATCATCGAGCCGCTCAGCCTCTTTTACAAGGACGAAGTGCGCGAGATCGGCGCCGAACTCGGCGTGCCTAGCGAATTCCTGGAGCGCCATCCGTTCCCCGGTCCGGGCTTGGCCATCCGCTGCCTGTGCTCATCGGAAGAGGGCACGGCTGAGCCCAGCGACTATGGCGCCGTGCTCCCCCTGCGCTCCGTGGGCGTGCAGGGTGATTCGCGAAGCTATCGCAAAGTGCTGGTGATGAGCGGCGGCCGCGACGTCGCCCGCGCCACCGCCTTAGTGAACGCGATCGGCGAGATCAACCGCGTAGTCTCCCTTTGCGCCGGCGCGCTCGGCTCCGTGCGCCGCGCCGCCATGTGCGCCACGCGCCTCGACCGCCTCCGCCGCGTGGACGCCATCGTCCGCCGCCTCTCGCACCAGAACGGCTTCGACCAGCAAGTGTGGCAGTTCCCCGTGGTGCTGATTCCGGTGGGCACCGAGGAGCAGCCGGATTCGGTGGTGCTCCGCCCGATTCAGTCGACGGACGGGATGACAGCCGAAGTGGTCATGATGCCCGAGTCGCTGTTATGCCGGATGTGCGACGAGTTGCTCGCCGTCGAGGGCATCGCCGCCGTGTTCTACGACCTCACCCACAAGCCCCCCGGCACCATCGAGTGGGAATAGTCGGGACAGGCGACAGTGCGGGAACGGCACCCAAGATACGACGCCTAAAAGGGCACCCAACGAGAGCTCGAAGTAGATACGTGCAAATCCACTCTAGAACTCTCCTAGCCTCAAGACAACTTAATTGCGGCGGCACATGCCGTCGACCCAGAACTCACCACTCGAATCGGGTACGACGCCCCACCCCTCAGTATGGATCTTTTCCTCGCTTCTTGTTACTATTCCCCTTGAATCGTATTCGATAGCGGAGGCCACCCTGAGGCGTCGAGTGTTACACTCTACCTCATAAGCGCGGACCGAGTGCCCCTCCTTCTGCTGAAACTTAAGCCAAAAAGTGCCACCCACTTCGGAGAAGGTTGCCGTTCTAACGTCAATCAGAACCTGCGTGTCAGAGGTCGGTCCTATTGTTCTCCATCTGTTATACGCGGGCAGGCTTTCCATGTTGCGAAGGACGGACCTCCCCCAGTCAAGTACTCCCTTCCGGAACCAGCCGGCTCTGAGATACGCGTCACCGCGTTTTTGGTATAGCTCGACAAATGCGCAGTGGTCAACGCCATCGTCTGGCAGAACATTTCGTCTGGAGTCATCCGGGCGGATGCTGAATGCAAGTTGTCGCCCGACTCTCCTGCGAAGGGCACCATCTGAAACGTTGTCATATTCTGGATAAAGAGATCGAAAAACGTTGAGAGAAAGGGATGTAACTGCGAGGGAGAGTTCCAGCCGGATGGCTTCGCTGTAGTCACTAATAGCGCTAGAGTACAGAGGAACAGCGGCTAAGGCATCCGCGCGCAGCTCATAGCCATTTCTGAGACCTACGACATCCATCAATCCGGGACGGCCTCTGAGTGAATCGATATATCGGGTGTAGTCTTCGATGGCTCCCAACGCGTCGCCCATAGCCTTCCGCGCATTCCCACGAAATCGATAAGCCCGTTCTCTGTTCGGCTGTAGACTAATAACTGCCGAGTAGTCTGAAACTGCTTTACTGTATTCCTCTACCTCCTCATACAGTCCAGCTCGATTATAGTAGGCTTGACTGAAGCGGGGATCGAGCCTCAGTGCCACTGTGTATTCCAGGATCGCCCGGCGTCTGAATTGGGCCGCACCCTCACCCATCTTGTATGATGCCCACGCCAGAAGGTTTGCAAGGTAGAACTGCGGGTATACCGAAGACGGTTTCAGACGTGCGCTTCGACGTAGATCTCGTTCCGCTGCAGCGAGAGCGTCTGGGGCATTCTCTCCGATCCTGGAGGTGTAATAGAGGCCGCGGAACATAAGCGTTCGATGATCGTCCGGGTGTAATTGAACGAGTTTCGAAATCTCCGAAAGGTTCCACTGGCACACCTTCTCCCTGTCCTTGAAAACCAGGGGTTCAGCAAAGATGTTTTCAGCTCCGTGAGGTGCTAATACTATGGCTGATACGAGATCATCGATTGCCTTGGCGTATTGCCCCCACATGTAGTGGGCACGTGCCCTGAGTGCATACGTCTTCGAGAGGGTATCGCTTACCGTGTCCTTCTCAATCGCGGCAGAAAGATCTGCGGTGACGGCCGCGTACTCTGTTCGCTCCAGGACGCAGAGGCTGCAATGCGCACGCAAGAAGTAGCCCTCTGGCGAATCAGGGTGCTTGGCAAGGAGTTCCTCTAGAGTAACCAAGGCGGCCGCTGCGGTAGCTTTCTCCAGCAGCCTAGTCCGATGATCGACAGTTAGCCAACGTTCGCGGTCATCCACCGGCGGGGGCCGGGGAGTCCCGCGGAGCTCCGGTGGGTCAATGATACCGGCAATAGGGAAAGAAGGCTCCTGCGGACAAGCACAGCAGGTGATTACAAGTCCCAACGCCAGTAACCGGACCTCGGCCATGTTGTGAGCAAAATTGTATCATGCCTCACCACCCGCAGCCACACTTGGCGGTGGGGTTATTGTGGTCGGTCGGACTTACCTGGAACAGCTGCCGCCTGTGCACGCCCCTACCACTCGGGTCTGCGAGGATCTGTCGGTCGTGGAGCCGCGTAGGTCTACGCGACCGTCGCGGAGGTGAATACTTAAGTCACGAGACGGAGAGCGGAACTGACAGGCTTCGCTCATCGCGGCCCGCCCACGCATCCAAGCGATACCTGCTATATGCGGTGAAAGCCGCGCAGAATATCCCGCATCGCGTACCGCAGCGCAACCGGCCGGCCATGGGGACAACTCATCGGGTAGTCCGTCTCGGCCAGCGTCTTCAAAAGCCATTCCATCTTCGTTCGATCGAGCGGGTTGTTGATCTTGATCGCCGCCCGGCAGGCGATCGTGGCGGCGATCCCGCGGCGCAGGTCGTCGAGCGACAGCCGGCGCATCTCGCCCTCGGCGATCTCCAGGATCTCCAGCACCAGCCTCTCAATCTCCGCCATGCCTACCCCGGCGGGCGCGCCCTTCACCGCGATGGTCCGCGTGCCAAAGGGCTCGGTGTCGAAGCCGGTCGCGTTCAACTCGTCGGCAATGCGGGTGTACTCGATCTGCTGCGCGGAGCTGAGTTCCAGCAGGATCGGCATCAACAGTTGCTGGCGCTCCACGCGCCCGGCGGCGCGCTGCTTCAGCACCTTCTCAAACAGAATGCGCTCGTGGGCCACGTGCTGATCGATGATCCACAGGCCGTCGCGCCCGGCGGCGATGATGAACGAGTCGTGAAGCTGGCCGAGCGGGCGCAGGTCACGCAGTTCGTGCATAGAGGCCGGCTCGCCCAGCAGATGCGCGGGGAAGCCGGTGTGCGTGTCGGGCACGCGCAATCGCGGAGCGCCGGCCGGCGCGGCCTCCACCGCGGGCATAGGAGGCAGCGGCTCGTCGAACACCAGCCGCGGTGCGGGGGCGGCGGGTCCAACCAGTGTGAACGACGGCAGTTCCCCCGCCGGCGGCGGCTCGGCCACCGCGGCGTTCTCCAGCCGCTGCGTGAACTCCGAGTACGGCAGCCGCGCCGCCGGCTGCTCCATCAGCATCGGCGACGTCGCCGGCATCGGCATCGATGACACCGGCCGCGACTGCATCAGCGCTTCGCGCACGCCGTCGCGGACGAAATCGTGAACCACCGAAGACGAGCGGAAACGCACCTCCGTCTTTGACGGGTGGACATTCACGTCCACTTCGCCCGCGTCGCAGTCCAGGAACAGCAGCGCGAATGGATAGGTGCCCGGCGGAACCAGGTTGTGATACGCCGACGTCAGCGCGTGCAGCAGCAGCCGGTCGCGGATCAGCCGCCCGTTC
Source organism: Bryobacteraceae bacterium (assembly GCA_033763935.1). GTDB lineage: Bacteria > Acidobacteriota > Terriglobia > Bryobacterales > Bryobacteraceae > DALYJJ01. Next base: position 64,465 of record JANRJO010000003.1, on the reverse strand, counting down.
ACAAATAGAAAGATCGAGTTCCGGTTGAGCTTCTGCACCTGCGGCCGGCTTACAAATCCTCTCAGCAGGAACACCTTGGCCGCTTCGTCCGGATCGGCGTCGGGACCGAGAGGCAGTTCCCGCTCTCGCGCGCCCAGGTCGATCAGGTCGTCCAGAATCCGCGACCCGAAGACCTGAAATACCCGCTCGCGCAGTTCAGCCACCGGGGTGACGTTGAGCAGCGCCTTCGCCCCGTCGTTCAACTGGAACGCCTTCTCCGGGTGCGCCAGGCTGTAGTGCGTCACCAGAGAAGCGATGTGCGCCAGCTCCGTCTGCTCCGATCGCAGAAACTTCTTGCGCGCCGGCACGTTGAAGAAGAGGTCGCGGACGGTGATCGTGGCGCCTCCGGCATGCGCCGCCTCATCGCAGCGCAACAGTTTGCCGCCGGCGATCTCCACGATCGTGCCCGTCGTCTCCTCACGCGCGCGCGTCTCCAGCGTCAGCCGCGACACCGAGGCGATCGACGGCAGCGCCTCGCCGCGAAAACCGAGCGTTGAAATCGCCAGCAGGTCTTTGACGTCGGACAGCTTGCTGGTGGCGTGCCGCTCGAACGCCAGAAGCGCGTCGTCGCGCAGCATGCCGCAACCGTTGTCGGCAATGCGAATCAGCCGGCGTCCGCCCGTCTCGACGTCCACACGAACGTCGGTAGACCCGGCATCGAGGGAGTTTTCGAGGAGTTCCTTGACAACGGAAGCGGGCCGCTCCACCACCTCTCCCGCAGCGATCTTATTGGCAACCGTGTCGGAGAGGATGCGAATGCGGCCCACGCATTACTTTTCTAGCACGATGTTGCGCTCTTCGAGCAGCGTCCCCGTGGATTGCAGAAGGTTGACCAGGTTGCGGCGGTACTGCAGGCTCTGCTGAACCAGCTGAGCGCGCGCGTTCACCAGCGCGTTCTGCGCGTCCAGCAGGAAGAAGATGGTAATCGTGCCCAAATCGTACTTCTTCTGCTCGGCGTCCAGGCGCTTCTGCGCAAAGTCCACCGCCACCTGCGCCAGCCTCACGCTCGCCTTCGAGTTCTCCACCTGGTTAATGCGGTTCAGCACATCGAGGCGAATGTTCTGCTCCGTCTGGCGAACTTGCAGTGCGTCAAGCTTGCGGCTGACCAGCGCATCCGCGTAGTCCGCCGCGGCGCGCCGGTCGCGCAGCGGGAAGTTCAGCTGGAGCCCCATGTTGTACACCGGGAAACCGAAGCCGAACAGCTGATCGAGCGAGGAGCCGAGACCGCCGGTGGAGACGAGCGTGGGAGCCACCGAGTTCGGCGCGCCGAAGGGGCGCTGGTAGATGTTGCCGCCCACACCCTGCGAGGTGTAGTTGCCGACCAGGTTGAAGTTGGGCTTCAGCGCGTTGGCGGCCGAGCGGATGGCCAGCTCGTCGACGTCCAGGTCGTTCCGCGCATTTCGCAGATCGGGGCGCCGCTCGAGAGCGGTGGTCACCAGCTTCTCCTTATCGAAGCCGGTATCGTCGGACGGCGGAAGAACCGGCTCCGTGAGGACGATGGGGACCGTGCGGAAGCGCGGATTCAGATCCGCCCCCATCTGCCGGCGAAGCTGATCCTCGGACTGGGCCACCCGGAACCGCGCCTGCGTGACAGCGATCTCAGAGGTCGCGTAGGTCTGCTGCGGCTGAAATATATCGAGAGCGGAGACGGCGCCCAACTCCAGCTCGCGCATCGTCCGCTTCAACGACTTGTCTGCGAGCGCCAGGCCCTCTTCCTGCACCTTCAGCGCCTCCGTTGCTTCGATCAGGTTCCAGTAGGCGACCTCCGCGTTCTGCAGTAGACGGATGATCTGGTCTTCCACGTTAAACTGCGACCCGCGCAGGCGCACCCGGGCAATCGTGATCGGCAGCCGCGCTATCTCCCGTCCGCGGTTGCGCAGCAACGGCTGCGTGAAGCCCGCCTGCCAGCTCGAATTGTAAGCCGGGTTGACCGTCTGGAAGATGCTGTTGTTCGAGATCTTGGTCCAGCCGAAGGTCGACCGGATCTGCGTGCCGGTCGCCAGCGTCTGCGTGTAGCCGATGTTGAACGGCTGGTTCAGGTTCGACAGCGTGGAGGCGCCGGCCAACTGATCCACCGTGGGTGAGGTCGAACGCGTGGCGTTGAAGCCGGTCGTCAGCAGCGGGTCGAATACCCCAAAGGCGCGCTGGATCGCGTTCTTCTGCGTCTCCACATTGACACGTTGAATTTCGATGTCGGTGTTGTTCATCAACACCAGCTCGAGATACGCCCGAAGCGATAGCTCCAGCTTGTCCCCCGCCAGGTAGTCTTCGAGCTTCACCGGCGCCCGCAACTGGAGCAGCGGCGGCTTCGGAGCAATGACGTTCCGATACCAACTGCCCGTCTGCCAGAACCACGGGGCCTCGTGCTGAACGTCACCTACGTCCGCGGCGGGCGACTTCAACGGCTGCGCCGCCAGAGGCAGCGCCACAGCTAAAAGAATCAGTGCAAAACGCTTCATGTGCCTACTCGTAACGAATCGCTTCAATCGGATCGAGTTTCGCCGCCTGAACAGCGGGATAAATGCCAAACAGGAGTCCAATACCCACCGATACACCGAAGGCGACGGCAATCGAGGAAAAGGTTACTACCGTGGACCAGCCCGCGGCCGCGGCAATAATCCGCGACAGGCTGAAGCCGAACGCGATGCCGATGAGACCGCCGAGAATCGAGATCAACACCGCCTCCGTCAGGAACTGACGGACAATATCGCCTTGCCGTGCACCAATCGCGCGCCGGATCCCGATCTCTCGGGTCCGCTCGAGCACCGTCGCCAGCATGATGTTCATGATGCCGATCCCGCCCACCAGCAGCGAAATGCCTGCGATACAGATCATGACGACGTTGAAGATAAACTGCGTCCGCTTCTTCTGCTCCAGCAGCCCCGCCGGAACCGTCACCGTGAAGTCACCCGCATCCTTGTGCGTCGCGTTCAAAATCGCGGTCACCACCGCGGCCGTCTCAATCGAGTCCGTCCCCGGCTTCACCTTCAGGTAAATACCGTCAATCTCGTCCTTCAGGAAGCTGTTGTTGTCCTCGAACCGGCGCATCACCGTATTGAAGGGCGAGATGATCAGGTTGTTGCGGTTGACCACCTCCAAGCCCTCCACCTCCGTATCCGCCGAGGCCTGTTGTGCCAACACACCAATCACCTGCAGCCACGTATCGTTTACTTTGACGAACTTCCCGACCGCTGGTTCGTAGCCCAGCAGATTTACTTTTGCCGATTCTCCCAGCACGCACACCGCAGCCGACTTGGCGTCGTCTTCTTCGTTGAAGAACCGGCCCTCCACCACGCGCAGGCTGTTAATGTCCAGGTAGTTCGACTGCACGCCGATCAGCAGCGGCGGCTCCGCCGTCGTCTTGGGAAGCACCTTCAGCGGCTTGAACCGCTTCCGTGGCGTCAGCGCTTCCACCCCGGGCACGTTCTCGGAAATCGCGCGAAAATCACGGAGCGACATCCCCGGCGAAATCTGCCGCCGCGCCTGCAGTTCGTTGCGGTCCACCGCCTCCTTCGCTTCCACGATGATGTTATTGACACCGAGCAGGTCGATGTAACTCATCATTTCCTTCTGCGCACCCGCGGTAATGGACAACATCGCCACCACCGCACCCACGCCGAAGATCATGCCCAGCATGGTCAGCAGGCTGCGCAGCTTGTGCACGAAGAGGCTCGAAAGCCCCATCTGAAGTTCCGGGAGATACCCCGCCAACGTCGCCATCGGTTATCGACCTCCGCCTGCCGGCAGCCCGCCCATCGGATTGCCTCCGCCGCCACCGCCGCCCGAGCCCTTGTCGTCGCTCTTCTTCTTTTTGCCGTCGCCCGGCTTTGCGTTCGGATCCGCGAGCGCAATCACATCCTTCTCCGTCACGCCGCTCTCGATGATCGTGGTCGATTCGCTCCGCTTGGCGATCTTGATCACCCGCTCATCCCACTTGTTGCCGCTCTTCACGTAAACCATCGGCTTGCCTTCCTTCTCGAAGACCGCCTGGTTCGGCACATACACCGCGTTCGGAACCTTCTCGACGATGATCTCCACGTCTGCCAGCAGGCCGGGCCGCAACAGCACGTCGAGCTGCGAATCCTCTTCCGGAGGCGGAGGCAGCTTGGCGTTCTCCAGGTCTTTCTGCGAGAACCCGCCCGGCGCACCGCCGAAAGCCATCATCCCGCCGCCCGGGCCGCCGGGGCCGCCCGGTCCGAACCGCATGCGGTTCTCGCCGCCGCCCTGCTGGCCTTCGCCACGCTGGCGCCGCTCGCCACCCTCGCCTGCCTGCTCGCCGCCCTGCCGGTTGCCGCGGCCCTCGCCGCCCTGGCCCTCGCGCCGCCCGCCGCCCGCGCCCATTCCCGCCGGCATCTGCACCCCGGCGCTCTTCATCGCTTCCTGAATGACCTTCTGCCGGTCTTCCGCCGACAGATCGCGCATGTTCCGGCCCGCGAGCGCCTTCTGGAGAGCGTCGCGCATCTTCTGCATCTGCTCGGGCGACATGCCGCCGCCGCCCATCATGCCGCCGAAGCCGCCGCCACCTTGCCGCATGCCGCCGCCTTCCGCGCCGCCGCCGGGCATCCCGCCGCCCGCCATGCCGCCGGGCGCCTGCATCACCATCACCTGCGGTCCGCCCGCGCCGCCGCCGCCAGGCATCCCACCGCCGCCGCCCATCATCATCGCCGCGCCGCCGGGCATCCCGCCCGGCATGCCCCCCATCGCAAACATCGAGGGCATCGCCGCCATTGGCGGCTTCTTCCGGTTCGCTTCCGCCGTCGCCATGATGCGCTGGATCTGCTCCGGCTTCGCGCCCAGCGCCGACAGCAATTGCGGCATATCGATCGAAAACACCACGTCAAACTTCTTCGCCGGGTCCGCCGAGAACAGATTCGCGCTCGCCGTTCCGCTCATGCTCTTGATCTTCCCGTTGAACTTCTTGTCCGGAACGGCATCCAGGCTGATCAGCACCTCCTGGCCTTCGCGCAGGTTCGCTCGATCCAGTTCGCCCACGCGCGCCACCACTTCCAGCTCGGATAGGTCCAGAATGTCCACCACCGGAATGCCCGGCTGCACCTGGTCGCCCTCGCGGATGTCCGGCACCTGCATGCCAAACGTGCCCATGAAGCCGCCGCGGTTCTGCTTCACCGCCACCAGCCCGCTCATCGGCGAGAGCAACTTCACCTGGCTCAGCCGCGCCCGCTCGCGCGCCATCTCCATGTTGCCCTTGTTCTTGCGCTCGCGAAGCACCGCCAGTTCCGCTTCCGCCTGCTGCAGCCGCGACTTAATGTCGCTCTCCAGCTTCTGCAGCCGCCGCCGCGCCTCTTCCAGGCTCAACAGGTTCTTCTTCGCGTCGATCGACGAGATCAGCTCGTTGCGCTTCACTTCCAGCTCCGCCCGCCGCACCGAATACCGCGCCTGCAGCAGTTCCACCTGGTCCTGGTTGTTGCGAATGGCGAGTTCGGCCTGCTGCTTCCTCAACTGCTCATCGGTCTGGTCGAGCTCGAGCTGCTTGTCCTCGATGCGCGACAAAACCTCGGCGTCGTCAAACTCCACCACCAGGTCTTTGTCCTTCGCGAACGCACCCAGCGCCGCCAGCTTCGTCACCTGCACCGTGCCGAAAAGGTTCGGCGCCGTCAGTGTCGCCGAACGCACCGCGCGCAGCTCTCCGCGCGCGTAACTGCGCACAATCACATCGCCCTTGCGGACCGGAGTCGTGGGAATCTGCGACTGTTTCTGTGCCGGAAGCGCACTCACCATCTTCCAGGCCGCAAAAACCCCGCCTCCCAACACCAGCAGGAGTGTCAGTCGAATCAGAACTTTCTTCATGGGAATCCCGCTACAGCTTCTTTGCCTTCTTGGCGGCTTCTTCCGGGTTCTCGAGCGTCACCACTTCGCCCGCCTTCAGACCCTTCAGCACCACCATATCCGTGTCGTTGCGCTTGCCCACTTCGATCTTGCGGATCTCGAAGTTCTGCCCCTTCTGCACCCACACCGCGGGTTTGCCCTGGTGCATGAAGCTGGCCTTGATCGGGATCAGCAGCGTATTGGGTTCGCTCTCGATAATCACTTCCGCCGATGCGCTCATGCCCGGGCGCAGCCGCGAATCCAGGTTCTTCAGCGTCGCCCGCGCCGGGAACGACTTCTCCGACATCCCCATGCCGCGGAACTGCACCGCCGCAATCGGGCTGATCCAGTCGAGGTCGGCGAAGAACTCCTTGTCCGGTATCGCGTCCACCTTGATCTTCAGCTTCTGGCCGAGCTTCAGCTTGCCGCGGTCCACCTCTTCCAGCTTCAGGTCGATCCGCATCTCCGACAGGTCCGGAATCTCCGCAATCGCGGCGCCTGTCCACGCGCGGTCGCCTTCCTTGAAAGGAGGCGGCGATTGGCCCCACGACCCCTGCGCCCTCAGATTCGGCAGCAGGTTCACAATCCCATCGTTCGGAGCGCGAATCACCATCTTCGAGAGGTAGCCCTTCGCCCGCTCCATGTCGCGTACCGTCTTGTCCTTCTTCTGACCCAGCCGTTGCAGGTCGGCGTCCTGCGATACATCGTGCGACTTGATCGTCGTCTTCACCTGGTCCAGCTCGCCCTTCGTAATGCCCACGTCGATCCGCGTCTTCGCACCCTCGATCTCCGACACGATCTCCGCCTTGCTCGCTTCCAGCTCCGCGCGCTGCAGGTTGTACTCGGCCGTCATCAGGTTCATCGCGTCCGCTTCGTCCGTGATGGTGTGCGTCGCCCGCATCTGCACCATCTCGCTGTCCACCGTGCGCACGCTGGTGTTCCGCTCCAGGTAGTTCTGCTCCTGCTGCGCCGCGTCGAACTCCACCACCACATCGCCGCGCTTCACCGGCCGGCCGGACTCGGCCAGCTTCACGATGCGCGGATCCGGCACCTGCGGCGCCGTCAGGATCATCGACTTCGTGCTGCGAATCTCCCCACGCGCCTTCACGCTGATGATGAATTCGCCGGTCCGCGCCCGCGCTACGGGAACTTCCACCGCCGTCGTGCCGCCATAGTGATACGCCGCGTAGGCGCCGCCCGCGGCCGCCGCCAGCAGCACCGTCCAGATGATGATCTTCTTGCGCCGCGACCCCGGCGCCTGCCCCAGCCTCTGCTTCGGTTTTACATCTTTCGACATGACGCTCTCCTCAGCTCCCCTGCTTCTTCCGCGGCGGTTCCAATGCGATCACATCCCCCGCCGACAGGCCGCGCCGCACCGCCACGTCAAGGTGACTGCGAATCCCCAGCTCCACCGGCCGCTTCTCAAAATCGTTCCCCGAACGTATCCACACGTACGGCTGCCCCTTGGCTGCCGCATCTTCAAATATGGCCGCCGCGGGCGCCACCGCCACCTGCTCTTCCGACGCCAGCACAATGTCACAGCTCACCGATAGGTCCGGAATCACCCGCGGGTCCATCTTCTCCAGCTTCAAAAACACCGGCACTTCTTTGTAGTAGCTGCCGCGCTGCCCGCCGGGACGCGTGATCGCGCCAATGGCCGTCACCCGCGCCGGCAGCTCCAGGTCCGGATAGGCATCGAAGCGCACCCGCGCCTTCGCTCCCACCCGCATCCGTTCCACATCCACCTGGTTCACGCTCGCATTGATCACCATCGATGCCGGGTCCACCACCTGCATGAACAACTGCCCCGGAAACAACTGGTCGCCCTGCTGTACCGCCCGTAGCTCTCCGCCCTGGAAGATGTTCTGCATCACCGCCATGCCGTCGATCGGCGCACGCACAATCATCCGGTCCGCGTTGGCCTGCGCGCGCTTCAGCTCATTCCGCGCCTGCTGCAGTTCGATCTCCGCCACCCGCAACTGCGACTTGTGCGAAATGTCCTTGAACTTCACTTCGCTCAACAACTGCTTGTAGCGCGCCTCGGCTTCTTCGTGGCCCAGCTTCAGCCGCGTCCCGTCTATCTCCGACAATACCGGGGTGGTCTTCAAATCGAGCTTCGCCTTGTCCAGCGCCGCCAGCGCCTCCGCAATGTCCTGCTCGTGAATCTTCTTGTCGACTTCCAGTTCCGCCTGCAGGTTGCGATAGCTCGCCTCCGCCTGAATCAGCGCCGCCTGCAGATCGTCCAGGCGGTTCAGCATGTTCTGCCGGTCGAACTCGGCCAACTGGTCGCCCTTTTTCACCACCACACCGCTCTTCACCACTTCCTGCAGCACCTGCATGAAGTCGTTGGCGCCGCCGCCAAACCGCCCGCCGCCGCCGCCACCAAAACCGCCGCCACCGCCGCCTGTGCCCGAGCCCGAACTGCTCGACGACGAGCTCCCGCTACGCGCCGAACTCGAGGTCGACGGCCGCGACGCGGAAGAAGAACCCCCAAATCGGTTATTGCTCGAACCGCGAAGGCCGGCCGAGGCACGCGGCGCCGAACCGGAACCCGTGCTCTGGACCGACGCTCCACCAGACCCGCTCGAATCCGCCCCGGAGCTGCCGCCGCTGTCCCCTCCGCCGCCACCGCCGCCACGGTTCCCGCCGCCACCGCCGCCACCACCCCCGCCTCCACCGCCGCCAGCGTTGCTGGCGATCGTCACCTGCCGCATGCCCGGGCCGCCCGCTACGTTGATCGAAACGCCGCCCCGGTTCCCGCGCAACTGCGGAGCGATGATGCTGACGTATTTCTCCGCCGAGGTCACGCCCGTCACCCGAACCGTCTCCTGCACCGTGCTCAGCCGCACAGACGTCGTCCGCACCGCCACCGGCTCAGCCGCGGCGTCCTTGTCCCCGCCACTCCCCGCCGGCGCCTTCTTGTCCGCCCCTGCCAGCACCGCGACACCCGCCGCGGCTGCCACCAAAAACAAAACCACATAGAGCGCCCGGGCGCGGCGGAAGCCCCTCGGGTTCGTCGGTTGAGTGCTTGTATCCATAGGAGTCGACTCCGGCAAAAACCCTTTCCGCCGAAGCACGTAGAACGGTCCTGCGATCTCTTACAAGACGATTAGACTCGTCGAAAGGTTATGCGATGCAGGACTGTTTTCGGCTGGCCCTCCGCCCGTTCATTTTCCTACAGTTTGGGGGTGGGCGGCGCTTTCTGATATCGTAAACCCGCTATGTCTCGATTGACTCGCCGGTCCTTCTTCGCGGGCGCGGCAGCCGCCGCCTCCGCCTCGCGCGTCTGGGGCGCCAATGACCGTGTCCGTGTCGGCATCGTCGGCCTCGGCGGCCGCGGCCAGGATCACCTGAAGTCCTACCTCGCCATCCCCGCCGCCGATGTCACCGCACTCTGCGATGTAAACCAGGCAGCACGCGAGCGCGCGCAGGCCAGGATCGCCTCCGCATCAAGGCCTAAAGCCAAAGAAATCATTGATATGCGAGAGCTGTATGCGGGCCGGGACTGCGACGCCGTCTCCATCGCCACCCCCAACCACTGGCACGCCCTCGCCACCATCTGGGCCGTCCAGAACGGCAAGGACGTCTACTGCGAAAAACCCGCCACCCATAACGTCTACGAGGGCGATCGCATGGTGGAGGAGGCGCGGAAGCATCAGCGCATCGTCCAGGTCGGCCAGCAGAGCCGGTCCACCCCTCACAAAATCAAGGCCATGAAGCTCCTCCAGGAGGGCGCCATCGGCAAGCTGTACCTGGCTAAGGCCTTGTGTTTCAAACGCCGGAAGTCGATTGGAAGGACCCCGGTGGAGCCCGCGCCCCCCGGCCTCGATTGGGACAAGTTCCTCGGCCCCGCGCCCATGCGCCCCTACACCAAGAACCGCTTCGCCTACAACTGGCACTGGTTCTGGGATACCGGCAACGGCGATATCGGCAACCAGGGAGTGCACGAAATGGACGTGGCCCGCTGGGGCATGGGCGGCCTCGGCTTCCCGAAATCCGTCGTCTCCACCGGCGGCAAGTTCGTCTACGACGACGACCAGGAGACCCCGAATACACAACTGGCCACGCTCGACTACGGATCCATGCAGGTCGCCTTCGAAGTGCGCGGCCTGCTCACCGGACCCGAGGCGGGCCTGCCCGTCCGGCCCGGCAACACCGTCGGCAACTTGTTCTACGGCGCCGACGGCTGGATGTGGGTCGACAGCAGCCGCTTCCAGATCTACACCGGCGAAGAAAACAAGAAGGTGATGGAGGAGAAGGAAGCTCCCGGCACCGACACCACCGTGCTTCACATGGAGAACTTCCTCGCCGCCTGCCGGTCCCGCAAGCACACTGACCTGAACTGCGACGTCGCCGTCGGCGCCCTCTCCGCCTCCCTCTGCCACATCGCGAATATCTCCTACCGTGTCGGCCGCAAGCTCGAGTGGGATGCCGCCGCCAAGCGCTTCGCAGGCGACCCCGAAGCCGACAAACTGCTCACCCGCGACTACCGGAAACCCTATGTCGTCTGATCTCTCGCGCCGCGACCTCGTGCGCGCCTCCGCGCTCGCCCTCACCGCCCGGTCCTACGGGCAGGTTCTCGGGGCCAACGACAAGGTGCGCCTCGGCCTCATCGGCGCCGGCGGCCGCGGCCGCGGCGTCATGGGCACGTTCATCAAGACGCAGCAAGTGAACGTGACCGCCGTCTGCGACGTCTACGCCGAGCGCGTCGACCGCGCCCTCCAGACCGCGCCCCAGGCCAAAGGCTTCGGCGACCACCGGAAGCTGCTCGAACTGAAGGAACTCGACGCCGTCCTCATCGCCACGCCCGACCATTGGCACGCCCAAACCGCCATCGACGCCCTCAACGCGGGCAAGGACGTCTACGTCGAAAAGCCGCTGACGCTGACCATCGAGGAAGGCCCCCTCATCGTCAAGGCCGCGCGCCTTAACAACCGCATCTGCCAGGTCGGCATGCAGCAGCGCTCCGGCAAACACTACCTGCAGGCCCGCGACGAGTACATCCGCGCCGGCAAACTCGGCAAGATCACCCTCGCGCGAACCTGGTGGCACGGCAACCGCGCACACTTGATGATGGCGCCCCCCGCGCTCGCTACCCAGCCCTCAAACCTCGACTGGGCCCGCTACCTCGGCCCCGTCAAGTGGCGCGACTGGGACCCGCAGCAGTACTGGAATTTCCGCGCCTACCTCGACTTCGGCGGCGGTCAGGTCACTGACTTGTTCACCCACTGGATCGACGTCGTCCACATGTTCACCGGTGAGGAGATCCCCGTCTCCGCAGTGGCCGCCGGCGGCGTCTACCACTACAAGGATGGCCGCACGGCCCCCGACACCATCAACGTGCTGCTCGAGTATCCGTCCGGCATGACCGCCACCTTCGAAGCCACCCTCGCCCCCGGCATCACCGGCGAAGGCGTCGAGATGTGCGGGACCGAAGGCCGGCTCCACATCACGCGCGGCCGCTTCGAGTTCACACCCTCCGGCCGCGGCGCCGTCCCCATCGTCGTCAAAGCCGAACGCGACCAGACCATCGAACACGTCGAGAACTTCCTGGACTGCTGCCGCTCCCGCAAACTGCCCAACGGCGACGTGCTCGTCGGCCACCGTTCCGCCCAGGCGTCGCACCTCGGCAATATCGCATACGTCCAGAAGCGGCGGCTGAAGTTCGACCCCGTGCGCGAAGAGATTCTGCCGCTCTAGCCCGCGACGAGCACCGTGAACGTCGCCGTGTCCCGGTAGCCCATCCGCAGGTACACCGGGTGACCGGCATCGGAGGCGTGCAGCACTGTCCGCGTGAGCCCTGTGGCCTGCGATGCCATGCGCAGCGACTCGCGCATCACCGCCTCCGCATATCCCTTCCCCTGGTGGTCCGGATGCGTGGCCACTAGCGCCACGTAAAGCACACCCTCCACGGCAAAGGTCGTGGCGGTAGACACCGGCGTTCCGTCGACGTAGCCGACCGCGCTGTACATGCCTTCGGCGAAAAACCCGTTTGTGTTTGCCGCCAGCATCGCTTCCCCAGGCATGCCGTACGCCGCCGCGTTCAGCAGAAAAACCTGGTCCTGCACCCGCTTGTCGCCTGCCGCCGACACGATCTCCATCGGCGGCAGCGCCCGGCGCGGCGGCGCGAGTTCCGTCGCCACCATTCCGGTAAGCGGCATCATGGGCGAGAGTCCCGCGCCTGTCGCGATCTCAATCGCGTTCTCCGGCGCCCACTCATGGCACAGGAAGAAGATCCACGGCAGCCCAGAGGCCTTCCCGTACGCCGCCGCCGCCCGCGCACGCCGCTCAAACTCCGTGGCGTCGCGGCAGGGCTCGGGCAGAAACTGCGCGTTGAAGAAGGGGATCGGCCCGCCGGAGAACGCGGCGATCACACCATCGTGCTCAACGATGACACCCGTCTCGGAACGCCGCGCAAACTCTTTCCAGGCGCCGGCGGCCTGCTGGTTGGATTCGAGAAGAAGATCGAAGGAGGGGGACATGTCAGGGACGCTCACTTCGGAGCGTCCCTGATTCTACAGCAGAACTACAGGCCCTTCTTGCCCATGAACGTGATCAGGTCGACCACGCGGCAGGAGTAGCCCCACTCGTTGTCGTACCAGGCAACGACCTTCAGCAGGTTGCCGTCCAGTACCTTCGTCATCTGCGAATCGACGATCGAGCTGTTCGGGTTCTTCATCATGTCCGTCGAAACCACGGGGTCTTCCGTGTAACCGAGGATACCCTTCAGCGGGCCTTCCGCCGCGCTCTTCAGCGCCGCGTTCACCGCTTCCGCCGTCGCCGGCTTATCCAGCAGGGCCACGAAGTCCACAACCGACACGTTCGGCGTCGGAACGCGCATCGAATACCCGTCCAGCTTGCCTTTGAGCGCCGGCATCACCAGCCCGATCGCCTTGGCCGCGCCCGTCGTCGTCGGAATCATGTTCAACGCCGCCGCCCGCGCGCGCCGCAGGTCCTTGTGCGGGAAGTCGAGCACGTTCTGGTCGTTCGTATAGCTGTGAATCGTGGTCATCGTGCCCTTCTGAATGCCGAAGGCTTCGTGCACCACTTTCACCACCGGCGCCAGGCAGTTCGTGGTGCAGGAGGCATTCGACACCACGTTGTGCTTCGCCGCGTCATAGGCCGCGTCGTTCACGCCCAGCACCAGCGTCACGTCTTCGTTCTTCGCCGGCGCCGAGATGATCACCTTCTTCACGCTGCCCTTGATGTGCTTGCAGGCCTGCGTCGCGTCCGTAAACTTGCCCGTCGATTCGACAACAATCTGCGCGCCGAGGCTCGGGAAGTCGATCTCCGCCGGGTCCTTCGAAGCGAAAATCTTGATCGGCTTGCCGTTCACGGTGATCGTGTCCCCGGCAACCTTAACCTCGGCATCCAGCGGGCCGAGCGTCGAATCGTACTTGAGCAAGTGCGCCAGGGTCGTCGTATCCGTGAGATCGTTAGCGGCGACGAACTCCACGTTCGGGTTGTTCAAACCTGCGCGAAGGACATTGCGACCGATGCGGCCGAAGCCGTTGATGCCAACCTTAATGGGCATAGGGAAGGAAGACCTCTCTCGAGTGGAATGGGTTCACTCCAATTTTAGCAAAAGAGGAGTCAAAAGTCTGAAGTCTGACTGTAACCACTCTCAGCGCGGCGGCAGGCTCGGCGCCGTCGAACCGCCCAGCGCCGCGTACGTCTCCTTCACCTTCACCACTTTGTTCCCCTGCAGCGTCACGAAGGTGATCCGCCCCGGCGCCTGCCCGTAAATCCAGTCCTCGAAGTCGATGCCGTCGCGCGTCTCCCGCAGCTTGTCGCGCGGCCGACCCACCGCCAGCAGCACCTGGTCGCGCTCCATGCCCTCAATCACTTTCTTGTTCTTGATCGCTTCCTGGATCGGCGCCGGCAGCGTGTCCACGTACTGCTCCGTCGCCGAGCGCTTCTCGAAGTCCATGATCGGCGCCAGTATCTTCTTGATCTCGGCCGCGCTGATCGCCGGCACATGCTTGGGAAAGGTGAGCGCGACATACGTCCCCAGCGCCGCCTTCGGATCCCCCTGCGAAATCGGCGTCGTCCGGTTGCCCACACCCACTTCCACCCTCTCGTACCACTTCTTCTTCGTCTTCAGCCCGCCGTTGATCTCGAAAACGATGTTGTCCCCGTTGATGTCGACCTTCGTCACCTGCACCATGTCGCCGATGCGCGCGGCCGGCCCCAGTTCACGCCCCGCCTCGGACCACTTCAGCTTGTCGTACTCCCCGGTGCTCTTGATCTCCACCGGCTTCTTCGAACGCGGCAGCGTGACCTTCGCCGTCGCGTATTCCGCCGTCAAGTTGCGAATCAGTTCCAGCCGCTCTTCGTCGGTGAGCTTCTTGTCCTCGGCGAAAAGAGATGTGGCCGCCGCCGCGGCGGTGACAAGGGTCAACAGCTTCCTCATTCAGGCCTCCGGCAGGTTTCGCAGGAGAAAGGCGTGCTGGCGCGTGACCGGAGCCCGCTGCACATAGAAAAACAGCAGGACCAGAACCGGCAAGGTAAGAAGGCTCGCTTCCACACCATATTCGCCGCCGCTCCACAGCTCCCCGGCACGCCACCGCAGGGCGTAACCCGTCACTCCCATTGTAAACCCGCTCAATTTCACCCCAAACAGCGGAAGCACCCAGTTCCAGCCGAAATGCAATCCGATCGGCATCCACAACTCGCCCGTTCGCAGAAACGCGTACCCCAGCAGAATGCCCCAGCCCGCCGTATTCACCAGCCCCAGCGGCGAGAACGAAAGGTTCGCCCCGTGCGCCAGGCCGAAGATCAGTCCCGCCGGCAGAATCGTGGCGAAGGCCCCCAGGCGCCCCATCAACAGCTGGAAGCCATACCCCCGGAACAGCATCTCCTCGCCCACCGCTCCGAACAGCAGCACGATCGTCAGAAACACCACCGGACCCCAGCCGGACGCAAGCGACGCGTCGCGCTCGAAATAAGCAGCGCCCGCCGCCAGCGGCGGCAGCACCGTGGCCAGCGCCGCGCCCGCGCCCCCCGCCAGCCCCCACAGCAGGTTCTTTCCCGAACCTCCCGTCCAACCCAGCCCGATGTCCGCCAGTTTCCCGCGCTCCCAGATCCTCACCGCGAACGCGTTGGCCAGCGCCGCCGCGGCAAACGTCGACAGCGTCGCGCCAATCACGTAACCGCCCGCCCATGTGATCACCGGGCCCAGAATCGCCAGCGCCGCCACTTCCAGAAACGCAAACAACCCCACGCGGCGCGCCAGCGCCCCCGTGGTCAGCGCCCGACCCTCGCTCACGACGCCCGCACGCGCACTCCCTCACGCGCCACTTGTACGTCCAGCACCGTCGCCCCTTCCCGCCGGATGATCGACGACACCCGCTCCTTCGCACCCCGCTCCACCAGCAGGAAAACACAACCGCCCCCGCCCGCCCCGCACACCTTGGCCCCCAACGCGCCCGCCCGCCGCGTCGACGCGACCAGGTGATCGATCAGCGGCGTCGTGATCCCCGGTGCGTTCTTCTTCCGGTGCGTCCACTCTTCCCGCAGCAGCCGCCCCGCTTCCCCCCAGTCGCCCCGCTCCACCGCCGTGCGCATGGCGACAGCAATCCCCACGATGCCGTCAAAGTTCCGCGGCACCTTCCGGTCCCCGTCAATGTACGACTTGAACACTTCCCAATTGTTAATTCCCGAGTTCCGCGGCTCGCCCGTGTACGCCAGCACAATGCGCTCGTTGAAGTCCTCCAGGTCCACCTCGATCGCCTTGCGGTGCACCCCGTCCTCCCGCAGTTCGATCACCCCCACGCCCCCATACATCGCCGGGTAGTAGTCCTGACAGCCCGTCGGCACCCGGATAATCTGCGACTCGACGTTCTGCGCAATCTCCCGGATCTTCTCAATGCTGTACCGCCGGTTCAGCAGCCGGTTCAACGCGCTCGCCAGAGTAATGATCAGCGCCGACGAGCCCGATATGCCCGCCCCCGCCGGTGACTCCGAATCCGTCTCCACCTCCAGCCCCATCGGCGGCGCGAAAAAGCGCACCACCCAGGCAATAAGCGGCAGCCGGTAACTCCTCGCTCCACGCAGCGCCTCAAACGAAGGAAACTCCTCCTGCTTCCCCAAGTCGCGCGACTTCAACACGATCCGCGCGTCCTCCCGCGTCGCGATCGTGCAGTGCGTATACTTCGTCACCGCAAAGTTCACCGTCACCGCGCCCGGATGGTAAAGGTAGAGAGGCCAGATATCGACCGTGCCGCCGGCCATGTCCACGCGGCACGCCGCCTTCGCTGTCACTTTCATATTTCGCTTGAACGACTACTATAGCGCGCACCCGCTCCGCTACCATGTCTCCATGCCCGCGCAGCGCATCCGCCAGCTCGGCGACCCCGTCCTCCGCGCCGTCTGTACCCCCGCCACCCCTGGCCCCGAAGCTCAGTCCGTCCTCGACGACCTCCGCGACACCCTCTACGAATTCCGCCGCACCCGCGGCTTCGGCCGCGGTATCGCCGCTCCCCAAATCGGTGTCGAAAAACGCCTCATCTACATCGAAATCGACCGAAGCCCCCTCCCCCTCATCAACCCCGTCTTCGAGTGGCAGAGCGAAGAGAAACTGCGCCTCTGGGACGACTGCTTCTCCTTTCCTGACTTGCTGGTACAGCTGGAGCGGGCAGCCTCCGTCCGCATCCGCTACCTCGACCCCTCCGGCCTCGAGCGCCGCCTCGAAGCCACCGGCGCCCTGTCCGAACTCCTCCAGCACGAGATCGATCATCTGAATGGAGTATTGGCAGTAGACCGTGCTCTGGATCAGAATAGTCTGTGCACCCGAGAGGAATATAACCGGCGTATATCCCCAGGAAGAGCCGAAAGCGCGTAAGTTTTCGCGTAGTCACCATAAGGTAATTTGAAGTACAGTCCCCGGGGTATCGGATTCGGGCGGACACGCCGATAAGAGGGTATATGCGAGACAGGCGATGTGAACCGCGCCTCCTGTGCGCGGATCTGGTGGATGTGCAGTGGCGGGACAAGACGGGCCGCGTCCGTCGCAGTGTCGCCAATCTGGAGGACATCTCCCTCTCCGGCGCCTGCCTGCAAACCGAAACACCCATCCCGCTGCAATCGCCGGTCAAGATCGGCTACGGTAGCGGCGAGCTCGTCGGCCAAGTTCGCTACTGCGTCTATCGCGAGATCGGCTACTTCCTCGGCGTCGAGTTCGAACCCGGCTGCAAGTGGTCCCAAAGGGACTACAAGCCCCAACACCTGCTCGACCCGCGCCGCCTCGTCTCCCGCAGCGTCGCCCGTCTGGACGCCGAGCAGCATCCGTAACAGGGGACGCTGAGCAGCGCCCCTAGTAGAACCCCATCTCCCACTGACCCCTGCTGGCATTCAGGTCGTAGCAATGCGACCCCGCCGAATGCCGCCATAACCGCTCTCCGCCCTCCTGCGCCGCGTCGCTCGCCTCGTTGAACTCCGCGCACAGCCGGTACATCTTCCCGCCCGTCTTCGTGTACGTGTACCCCTTCCCGGTCACCGGATCTCGGATCACCACCACGCTCAGCGAAGCCGCTTGCACCGCCTCCAGGCTCTCCGGCAACTCCGCCGCCGGATTCCGGTCGTGCCATTCCTTGATGGCTCCGCAGATCCGCATCAGGTCCCGCACCCGCTGCCGGTCCTCCGCGAACCGCCGCTGCGCTACCGGCGAACCCAGCCGCAGGAACCCCAGCACTGCCGCCACCACCAGCACTCCCGCCGATGCCCCCAGAAACCACCGGTCACGCCGCTGCCGATTCACGCAATGCCTCGTCTTCCTTCAGCGATGAGAAGTAGTACCAGAAGACCCCGCCCGCGATCGCCAGCACCGTCAGCACCTTCAGCACGAACCGCACCGTCAGTTCCCCGCGCAGGAAGTAGTTCAAAAACGTGATCAGGTCCCCCACCACAAAGCCGGCGGCGATCAACAGCGCCAGGTAGCACAGCCACCGCCGCACACTCGACAAAGCCTTCGCCGGCGAGCGGTCCAGATCGCGCCCGATCATCGCCATCACCCACGCATAAATGGGAAACGCTACGATGATTGCCGCCAATTGCCCGCTGATGTTCACCAGTTGGAAGCGATACGGGTTCTCAAACGTCCGGTCCGGAAAATACGCGTGGATCAGTTCGAACAGCAGCGCCGCCAGCGCAAACGTCCACGTCGCCAGCGTGCTGAAGCTCAGCAGGTACAGGAACGCGTCCTTGGCCGATTCCGACACCCCGTGCCGCACCGGAATCGCCAGCCCCGTCCGCTCCTCGTAGTAGCGCGCGACGGCCGCGTAAATCTCTTTCTCCGGCCACCCCCGCTCCTTCAGCAGCGCCATCACCAACTCGTCGCTCGCGCCCTTCTCCTTGGCGGCGCTCAAGAAGGCGGCGATCGAAGGAGCATCCATGCCGCGGCCTAGTATAACGCCAGCCGGCGCGCCTTCTCCGCGATCGTGCGCGCATTCGGCAGGAAAGCCTCCTCCAGCGTCGGGCTATAGGGCACCGGCGTGTCCGGCGCCGCCATCCGCACCACTGGCGCGTCCAGCGCATCGAACGCCTTCTCCGTGATCCTTGCCACAATCTCCCCGCCGATGCCCCCCGTCAGCGTCGCCTCGTGCAGCACCACCGCCTTCGAAGTCTTGCGCACGCTCGCCAGAATCGCCTCTTCGTCCAGCGGCAGCAGCGTCCGCAGATCCACGATCTCGATCTCGATCCCCTCCGCCGCCAGCGTCACCGCCGCCTCCGCCGCCGCGTGCACCATCGCCCCGTACGTGATCACCGACAAGTCCCGCCCCTCGCGGAACACCCGCGCCTTGCCGATCGGCACGGTGTAATCGCCCTCCGGCACGTCTTCCTTGATCTTGCGATAGAGCGCCTTGTGCTCGAAGAAAATGCAGGGGTCGTTGTCCCGGATGGCCGCCTTGATCAGCCCCTTCGCATCGCTCGGCGTCGCTGGCGCAATCACCTTCAGCCCCGGCGTATGCACGAACCACGCCTCCGGGTTCTGCGAATGATACGGCCCCCCGTGAATGCCGCCGCCCGACGGCGCCCGCACCACAATGGGCGCCGCCGCGCCCCACCGGTACCGGCACTTCGCCGCGAAGTTCACTATCTGGTCGAACCCGCAGGTGATGAAGTCGGCGAACTGCATCTCCGCCACCGGCCGAAGCCCCGTAAAGCTCGCTCCAATCGCCGCCCCCACAATCGCCGACTCCGATATCGGCGTATCCACCACCCGCTTCTCGCCGAAGTGCTCCAGCATCCCCGCCGTGATCTTGAACGCCCCGCCGTAAATGCCGATGTCCTCGCCCATCAGGAACACGTTCGGGTCCCGCTCCATCTCTTCCCAGATGCCCTGCCGGATGGCCTCCAGATAACTGATCTCCGCCATGCTACCGGCTCCCCTCGTACACACCCTCGGTCAGCGTCGCCGGATCCGGATACGGGCTCCGCTCGGCCCACTCGATCGCCTCGTCGCACTCCTGCCGGATCCCCGCGTAGATCCCCTCGATCTCCTCTTCGCTCGCCCATTCGCTGCGCAGCATGGCCTGCTCCAGACGGCGAATCGGGTCCTTCGCTTCCCACTCCGCCCACAGGTGCTTCGGCACGTACGTCGCCCCGTCATGCGCCGAATGCCCGGTCATCCGAAACGTCTTGCACTCGATCAGGTACGGCCCCAAGCCCTCGCGAGCATGCGCCACCGCGCGCTTCGCCGCATCGTGAACCGCCAGCACGTCGTTGCCGTCCACAATCTCCGACGGCATCCCGTACCCGGGCGCGCGATCCGCCACGTGCGCGCACGCCATCTGCTTCTCCACCGGAGTCGAGTAGGCGTACTGATTGTTGTTGCAGATCAGCACCAGCGGGACCTTCATCACCGCCGCCATGTTCAGCCCTTCGTGCCAGTCCCCCCGGCTCGTCGCCCCGTCGCCGAAAAACACCATCGCGACGTCCTTCGTCCCCTGGTACTTGAACCCGAATGCTGCGCCGCAGGCCACCGGCACCGACGCCGCCATCGCACTGATGATCGAGACAATCTTCAAATTCAGATCGCCCATGTGCATGTTGCCGTCGCGCCCCCGCGTCAGCCCGCCGACCCGCCCCATATACTGCGCAAACACCTGCCGCGGCGTCACCCCTCGCAGGAAGAACAACCCCAAATCCCGATGGCACGGAAACAGCAGATCGTCAGCCGTCACCGCCGCCCCCGCCCCAATGCAAATCGCCTCCTGCCCCCTCCCGACGTACACTCCGCCCAGGATCTTCCCCTGTCGATAGAGCTTGCGCTCGATGCGGTCTTCCACCTCCCGCATCAGCGCCATCGAGTAGAGCAGCCTGCGTGCAAGCGCAGGCTCGTCGCCCGCCGACCCGGCGGCGGGCGAAAGAGTTGCGGTGGGATTCACGGCAGCCATGAATCCGTTAATTATAGCGAGGACTCGCCGCCCTCAGACGAACTTGTACTGTCCCGGCACCGGCAGCGGCGGTACGTCCATCTTCAGGTCGTAGTCGAACGCCTTCGGCTGCAGATCCTGCTTGGAGTTCATCATCATGTCCCAAGTGATCTCCAGCCCCGAATACGCCGACTCCCGGGCCATGATGCAAGTCAACGTGCTCTCCGCCACTGGCATCGCATGGTTGATGTACGGCCCGTCGCCGCGGATCGATTTCACCATCGCCGTATGCTCGTTCACGTACGGGTTGCCCTGCCGCGCGCCCATGTCGTGCCCGTTGCTCTTGCCCTTGCTCCCGATAATCAACTCCGACACGTTCTGATACGAACCCCGCGGAAACTGCCGGCAGTAGCTCGACATCCGCACCCCGTTCGCATACTCGAAGTCTGCCGAAATGTGGTCGTAAATGTTCCCGTACAGCTCTTCCTTCGGCCGCCACACCGTGCCCCCCGTCGCCACCACCTTCACCGGATGCGTGCCCATCACCCAGTTGCACACGTCGATGTTGTGCAGGTGCTGCTCCACCACCTGGTCTCCGCAGATCCACACGAAGCTGTACCAGTTGCGGTGCTGCCACGTCATGTCGCCCCACTTCGGATCGCGGCCCTTCTGCTGGATCACCGGCGAGCCCACCCAGTACGCATACAGCGCCCGGATGTCGCCGATCGCCCCGTCCTGAATCTTCTTCACCGTCTCCATGTAGTCCGTCGAGAACCGCCGCTGCGCCCCGCTCATCACCGTCAGCTTCATCTCTTCGGACTTCTTCGCCGCCTCCATGAACCGCCGCACACCCGTGGCGTCCGTGCCGAACGGCTTCTCGCAGAACACGTGCTTCTTCGCCGCCACCGCCGCCTCAAAATGCATCGGCCGGTAGCCCGGCGGCGTGCACAGCATCACAATGTCGATGTCCGTCTTCAGCAGCTTCTGATACCCCTCGAACCCGACGAACTTCTGCTCCGGCGTGATCTTCACCCGCTCCCACACCTTCGGATGCGACTTCTCGATCCAGCCCAGGTTCTGCTCCAGCTTGTCTTCGAAGATGTCCGCCGCCGCGACCACCTCCACGTTCTCCGAGCCCTGGATCAGATCCACGATCGCCTGGCGCCCGCGCCCGCCGACGCCCACCAGCCCGGCCTTCAGCTTCGCCGCCCCCTGGCCGCGCACAAGCTCCGGCCGAATGATCGTGAAAGCGGTTGCAGCCGACGCGCCCGCCTTCGTCAGAAAGTCCCTGCGAGAGGAGTTGGAGTCCATATGTGATGCCTCGGCGCTCATTGTATACCCATCGCCGGTGTACGATGGGGGCACATGCCTGGGCTCGGAATCGAAGGGGTTTACGCGGCGGCCATCACCCCGCGCCGCCAGGGCACCGGCGCCGTCGACCTCGGCGCCATGCTCGAGGTCATTGACTTCCTCTGCGCCGCCGGCGTGCATGGCATCGCCCTGTTCGGCTCCACCGGCGAGTTCCCTCACTTCACCCTCGAAGAGCGCCAGAAGCTCATCCACCTCGCCGTCCGCCGCAGCCGCGTCCCCGTCATCGTCAACGTCTCCCACACCACCCTTGATGGCGCCGTCGAACTCGCCAACGCCGCCGCCTACGATGGCGCCAAGGCCGTCGTCCTCATGCCGCCCTACTACTTCCGCTACAATCAACCGGAAGTTCGGGCGTTCTTCGAGGCCTTCGCCCGGGAGACCAACGGCCGCTTGCCCCGGCTGCTCTACAACATCCCAGTCTTCACCAGCCCGATCGCCGCCGATACCGCCCGCGCCCTCGTCGAATCCGGCCTCTACCAGGGCATCAAAGACTCCAGCGGCGACCTCGACTACTTCCGCCATCTCTGCGGCACGTGCCTCGTCGGTAACGACGCCGTCTTCTCCCAACTCCGCGGCGAAGGCGCCACCGGCGTCGTCAGCGGCGTCGCCGCCGCCGTCCCCGAACTCCTCCTCGCCCTCGACCGCGCCGCCTGCCAGGGCGACACCGCCCGCCGCGCGCGCCTCGACCGCCGCATGTCCGAGTTCCTCGCCTGGCTCGAACAGTTCCCCACCCCCGTAGGCGTCAAAGAAGCCGCCGCCCTCCGCAAACTGAAGCCCGGCCCCCACGCCCTGCCTCTCCCCCCCGACACCGAAACCAAGCTCGCCCAGTTCCGCGAGTGGTTCCGCGCCTGGCTGCCCGAAGTGAGGAAGGATGCGGCGTAGGACGTTCCTCTCCGCCGCCGCGGGCGTCCCCCTCCTCGCCCAGGCGCCCCCCGCCGGCGGCCCGCAGGTCGCTACCTTCCTCTCCGATGTCGATGACACTGACCAACCCTACGCCCTCTACGTCCCGCCCTCCTACGACGCCGCCAGGAAATGGCCGCTCGTCATCAGCCTCCACGACGCCTTCTCCAATCACCGCCTCAATCTCCGCCGCCTCTTCGGTGTCGGCAATCGCGCCCTCGAGTCCGACGCTCAGGCCACCCGCTACTTCCCTCGCCTGCCTGACGTACCGTTCCTGGCCGCCTGCCCCTGGGCCCGCGGCACCCTCGGCTACCAGGGCATCCCTGAGCGCGACGTCTACGCCGTCCTCGCCGAAATGAAGTCCCGCTTCAACGTCGATGAAGATCGCATCTACCTCACCGGCCTGTCCATGGGCGGCGGCGGCGCACTCTGGCTCGGCCTCACTCAGCCCGATCGGTGGGCCGCCATCGCCCCCGTCTGCCCCCTCCCGCCTGAAGACGCCGCCCTCTACTCCCCCAACGCCCTCCACCTTCCCGCCCACCTCTTCCACGGCGCGGCCGACCCCCTCGCTCCCGTCGCCGTCTCCCGCGAATGGCAAAAACGCCTCGCCGAAAACGGCGCCCGCGTCGAATACATCGAGTACCCCAACGTGCGCCACAACGCCTGGGACTTCGCCTACCGCAACGCGTCCATCTTCTCCTGGTTCTCCAAGTTCCGCCGCCAGCGCTTCCCCGCCCGCGTCCGCTTCACCTCCCCCCGCTACCGCTACTCCTCCGCCTACTGGCTTCAGTTCGACAGGCTGACCCCCGGCGTCACCGCCAGCGCCGAAGCCGCCATCGGCGCACGCTCCGCCGCCACCGTCCGCACCTCTAACCTCGATGCCCTCACCCTCCGCCTCCCCGGCCACCCCCTCCTCCCCCCCAAGTCGCCCCTCTCCGTCACCCTCGACGGCACCCGCCTCTCCCTTCGTCCCGGCGCGCCCGCCTCTTTCACCCGCTCCAACAACGATTGGCGCCCCGGCGCCGTCCGCAAGGCCCCCAACGAAAAACGCGCCGGCGCCGAAGGGCCCATCGCCGACGCCTTCGCCGCCCGCCACATTTACGTCTACGGCACCGCCGGCGACCCCTCCTCCCGGGAACTCGCCCGCCGCCGCGAACAAGCCGAACACGCCGCCGATTGGTCCCGCGGCCTTGCCCGCCTCTCTCTCGCCCTCCGCGCCGTCCCCGACCGCGAGTTGACCTCCGACGATTTCCGCGAAGCCAGCCTCATCCTCTTCGGCACCCGCGAGACCAATACCCTCCTCGCCAAATTCGACGCCTCACTTCCCATCGCCCTGAACCCCAGCGCCGCCGACTACTCGCTCACCTTCGTCTACCCCCTCAACGGCCGCTACGTCGTCGTCAACTCCGGTCTCCCCTTCTGGCTCGGGTCCGAGCAGGTGAAGCGCCGTGGCTTGGTCTTCGACGCCACCCGCGGCGAACCGCCGACCTTCGCCCTCGTCCAGACCTTCGCCGACTACCTCCTGTTCAAGGGCTCCCTCGAAAACATCGTCGCCGAAGGCCGCTTCGACACCAATTGGACCCTGCCCCGCCCCCAGGCCGACAAGATGCGCGCCACCGGCGCCGTGGAGATTCGATGACCGACCTCACCAAAGAACAGTTCCGCCGCTTCGGCTACGAAATCGTCGACTGGATCGCCGGCTACCTCGACAACCCGCGCGTCCACCCCGTGCTCCCCGACATGCAGCCCGGCGACCTCGTCGCCCGGCTCCCGAAATCCGCCCCCGAAACCGGCGAGCCCATGGAGCAGATCCTCGCCGATTTCCGCAGCCACATCATCCCCGCCATGACGCACTGGAACCACCCACGCTTCATGGCCTACTTCTCCGTCTCCGCCTCCGCCCCCGGCATCCTCGCCGAAGCGCTCACCGCCACGCTCAACACCAACGGGATGCTCTGGAAGTCGAACCCCGCCAGCACCGAACTCGAACTGGTCACCCTGGACTGGGTCCGCCAGTGGCTCGGCCTTCCCGAAGGCGCCTTCGGCATCATCCACGACACGGCGTCCCTCAGCACCATGCACGCCATCGCCGCCGCCCGCGAGGCCGCGGACCCCGATGCCCGCACCCGCGGCGGCTCCCAGCACCTCACCCTCTACACCTCCGAGCACGCCCACTCCTCCGTCGAAAAGGGCGCCATCGCCATCGGCGTCGGCCAGAACAACGTGCGCAAGGTCCCCGTCGACGCGCAGTTCCGCCTCCGCCCCGACGCCCTCGCCGAAATGATCCGCGCCGACCGCGACGCCGGCAAACTCCCCTTCTGCGTCGTTCCCACCGTCGGCACCACCTCCACCACCGCCATCGACCCCGTCCCCGCCGTCGCCGACATCGCCCACCGTGAAGGCCTCTGGATGCACGTCGACGCCGCCTACGGAGGCGCCGCCGCCGTCGTCCCCGAACTCCGCCACCTCCTCGACGGCTGCGATCGCGCCGACTCCCTCGTCATGAACCCCCACAAGTGGTTCTTCACCCCCATCGATCTCAGCACCCTCTTCACCCGCCGGCCCGACATCATGCGCCGCGCCTTCTCCCTCGTCCCCGCCTACCTCCGAACCGGCGAAGACGGCCGCGTCGTGAATTACATGGATTACGGCGTCGCCCTCGGCCGCCGCTTCCGCGCTCTCAAACTCTGGTTCGTCCTTCGCTACTTCGGCCGCGAAGGCATCGCCGCCGTCATTCGTGAACAATGCCGCTGGGCCTGCGAACTCGCCGGAGTCATCGCCGCCCATCCGCGCTTCGAAGTCACCGCCCCCACACCGCTCTCCCTCGTCTGCTTCCGCTACCGCGGCACGAACGACGAGAACCGCCTGCTGCTCGACGAACTCAATCGCTCCGGCGAAGTCTTCGTCTCCGGCAACGAAATCGCCGGCGTCTTCATGATCCGCCTCGCCATCGGCAACATGCGCACCACCCGCGAGGACGTCTTCACCGTCTGGAAGGTCGTGCAGGACACCGCCGCGCGGCTCTTCAACTCCGGTTCGCCGGCGGCGTCACCGAAGAAATCAGAATGACCTGCGCCTGCTCTTCGAACGTGTTCCGCCACACTCGCGCCACTCCCGGCGGCAGCGTCACCGCGTCGCCGCGCCGCAGCACGAAATCCTGCTCGTCCAAAGTCAGCAGTACCTGCCCCGAGAACACGAACCCGATCTGCTCCTGCGTATGCGGGTGCGGCCGCTTGCCGCTGGTGCCCCCCGGGTGAATCGTCACCATCACCGCCTCTAATGACCGCCCCGGCTGCACCTCGCCCAGCACTTCGACAAACGCGTGCGACCATTCGCTCGCGAACCCCTTGCGCTCGTCGGCCCGCTGCACCACCGCCGCCCCAGGTCTCTCCGTCGCCAGGAAAAACTCACCCAGCGTGACCCCCAGCGCGCGCGCGATTTTCTCGAGCGAAGAGATCGAAGGCGACGCCTGGCCGTTCTCCACCTGCGAGAGAAACGGCGCCGAAAATCCCGCCTGCTCGGCTAGCGATCGCAGAGAGAGATTCCGCTCCTCGCGCAACTGACGGATCCTCGAACCGACCAGCGTTTCCGCCATGGGACGTTACTTACCCTACCATCTTCACGTCCCGGAATCATCGCCTTAGCTTTCTCTCAGCGTCTCCGTAGGATCCAGCCGCGAGGCCGCCCACGCCGGACCCAGCGTCCCGGCCACCGTGAAAAGCAGCAGGATCACCGGCGCGGCCAGCAGCGTCGGCCCGTCCCACGGACTCACCCCGAACAGTAACCCCCGCGCCATGCCCGCCGCCGCCGGCCCCAGAACCAGCCCGGCTGCAATCCCCAGCGCCCCCAGCCGCAGCCCGGTGAGCGCCGTCACCCGCAGCACATGCCCTCTCGTCGCGCCCAGCGCAATGCGCAACCCGATCTCCCGCCGCCGCTGCTCCACCAGGTACGCCAGTATCCCGTAAACACCCACTGCCGAAAGGCCCATCGCCAGCGCCGCGAACGCCTCGCATACCCACAGCGCGAAGCGCCGCTCCGAAGCCGCCGCCGCCATGTCGTCCAGGCTTCGCACTTCCGCCACCGGCAACTCCCGGTCGATCTCCGCCACCGCCGCTCTCGCCGGCGCCGCCAGCGCCAACGGATCGCCCTCCGTGCGGATCACGGCCTTCAACGAACCGAAAGGAACCTGCGCCAGGGGATACCAGAACGCCGCCTTCGCCGCTGCGTCGGCCGGCCGGTCGCGAATGTCCGCCACCACTCCCACGATCGTCCGGTCCTTCCCCCAGACCTGCATCACCTTCCCCACCGCGTCCGCGCCCCCGTAATAGCTCCGCGCCAGGGATTCGTTCACCACCACCACCGGCGTCGTGTTCGCCTGGTCCCGCTCTTCCATCCACCGTCCGTGCCGCAGTCGCATGCCTAGCGCGGCCAGAGTGCCCGCATCGGCCGCCTGGAACCTCGCCTCCGGCGATTCCCCCGTCATGCCGCGCCCCGGCAGGTCGAATGTCGTGTTCTCATCCCAACCGCTCCAGGGAACGTTTGTGGTCAGTCCCGCTGCCTTCACTTTCGGCAGCGATTGCAGCCCTCGGGCCAGCTCCGCTGCAAACCGCGCTGCACTCTCGGGCGAGTTGTACGCCGGCGCCGTCAGCTCCAGTTGAAACGTAAGGACCCCGCCCGGCGAAAAGCCGTGGTCCCGCTCCTCCAGCAGCTGCGAGCTTCTCACCAACAGCACCGCCCCGAAACACAACACGCTCGACAACGCGATCTCGGCGGCAATCAGCGCGCTGCGCAGGCGAACCGCGCCCCGCCCTCCGCCCGTCACCGCCCGCGTCTCGCCCATCCCTTCTTTCGGGTCGACGCGCGTCTGTCGAAGAGCGGGAATCACCGAGGCCGCCACGCTCGTCGCCATCGCACAGCTCAACGCGAACAGCGCCGCCACCCACGTCAATCGAACCTCGTGCAGCCGCGGGAATTCCGCCGGAATCACGGTTCGCAGCAGCGGGAATGCCGCCGCCGCCAGCGCCAGGCCCAGCACTCCTCCCGCCAATCCCAGCAGCAGGTTCTCCGAAAGAACCACGCGCATCAACCGCCACGCTCCGCCCCCCAGCGCCTGCCGCACCGACAGTTCCCGCCGCCGCGCCACCGTCCGCGCAATCGACAGGCCCATCAGGTTCACGCACGCGATCAGCATCACCAGCGCCCCCGCCGCTGCCACCAGCCACACCGTCGCTCCGGACCGCCCCAGAACAGCCTCCGCCAGCGGCTCCACCCTCGCCCGCGCTCCTCGATACGAATCCGGATACCGGCTCGCCAGGTCGTCCACGATGCGCGTCAGGTCCCCCTCTGCGGCCGCGGCCGGCGTGCCTCGCTTCACTCGCGCCACCGCGTTCGTGAAGTGCCAGTAGCGCCGCGCCTGCTCCGGAAGGTCGAGGCCCAGCGGATACCAAAGCGCAACCGTGTCGCCTTGCGCCGGAGACCGGTAGTCGCCGCCCACGTGCTCGAACCCTGCCGGCATCACCCCGACCACCGTCCACGGCTGCCGGTTCACCCGCACCGTCCGCCCGATGATCCCTCGATCCGCCCCGAAACGCGTCTTCCACGTCTCATGGCTCAGCATCAGCACCCGCGTCCCGCGTTTCATCTCGCTCGCGGTGAAATTGCGCCCCAGCGCGGGCGTCGCGCCCAGCACCGGCAGAAAGTCCTCGGTGATCGCCACCGCCGTCATGCGCTCGGCCCGGTTGTCGTGCATCAGTTGCAGGTCGCCTCGCGTATAGAGCGCAATCCCGTCGAGCGTCCGGTTCTCCCGCCTCGTCTCCTCGTACTGCAAAATCGACACCGGAAACCGCGGCTGCCGCTGCGTCGACTCGAAGACGCGCACCAGGCGTTCCGGCTCCGGATACGGCAGCGGCCGCAGCACCACCCCATAGACCACCGTGAAGATCAGCGTGTTCACCGCCACCGATGCCGCTAGCGCCCCGCCCGCCAGCAGCGCGAAGCTCGGACTCCGCCGCAGCGCCACCGCCGCCTGCCGCAAGTCGGTGAGCGTCCCGTCAAACGGGCCCGCCCCGCGCTCGTCCCGAACCCGCTCCAACGCCTCCTGCACCGTGCCCGCCCGCAACCGCGCCTCTCGCCGCGCCTCGCCCGCCGGCAACCCCCGCCGCTTCGCCGCCGCCGCTTCCATATCGAGGTGGAACTGCAGTTCCGCCTTCGATTCGCCGTCCAGCCGGCGCCGCCGCACCAGCGCCGCCAACTGCCAGAAGAACTCTCGCAGAACTCTCATCCCAGGCCTCCTTACCAGTTCCCCGCCAGCATCCGCTCCAGAATCCCCGCCATCCGCTGCCACTCCGCCTTCTCGATCGAAAGCTGCTTCCGCCCCGCCTCCGTCAGCGCATAAAACCGCGCCCGCCGGTTCGTCTCCGTCGTCTGCCATTTCGCCTTCACGAACCCGCGCCGCTCCAGCCGCACCATCGCCGGATAGAGCGTCCCCATGTTCAACTGGATGGCCCCGTTCGACACCTGTTCGATCCGCGCCGCAATCGTGTAGCCGTGCTGCGGCCCCAGCGCCGCTAGCGCCTGCAGCACCATCAGGTCCAACGTTCCCGGCAGCAGGGATGCCGTTTCATTAGTCATTCAAATGGAGCTTAGGCCATTTCCATTGGCCTGTCAAATAAAGCGCCGGACGTAAAATATGCGGTACCCC
Organism: Bryobacteraceae bacterium; assembly: GCA_033763935.1. Classification (GTDB taxonomy): domain Bacteria; phylum Acidobacteriota; class Terriglobia; order Bryobacterales; family Bryobacteraceae; genus DALYJJ01. The sequence goes on along the minus strand of JANRJO010000003.1, from coordinate 35,254 downwards.
CCGCTCCGCGCCGCGTCCGTCGATCGATGCTCGCTCTCTTCCTGTTGACCCTCGCCGGCCTCGAAGCCGGTCCTCATGCCGTCGGCGTGAAAGTCCAGGACGGCGTCGACTACAGCCGGTCCTGGCGCAGCCCCACGCTGTGGCCCGCGCGCCCCAACCCGCAGCCATTCGGCGTGCGCACGCGCCTCGTTGTCTGGTATCCCGCCGAACCACCCGCCGCCGCCGCGCCGCGCCTCACGCACCTCGACTACGTCACCTTCGCCGAGCCCGGCCCGCAGACCCCGCAACTCCGGGAACGCGCCGCCCGGGAGCACGCCTCTCTCCTCCAGCGCTGGCGCCACGTCGGCATCGTCGAACTCACCGCCGAACAGGCCCGCCGCACCCTCGACGCCCCTTCCATTGCCACTCGCGACACCCCGCCCAAGCCCGGCAAATATCCGGTCGTCATCCTCGGCAACCCGCACTATCTGCGCACCACCGCCGAGTTCCTCGCCAGCCACGGCTACCTCGTCGTATCCGCCGGCCACCTCGGCGATCCCCGCACCGAACGCCCCCACGGTCGTGATGCCTGGAATCCCGAACTGTGGGTGCGCGCTCTCGAGTGGGGTCTCGGCCAGCTTGCCGCCGAACCGCTCGCCGACCTGTCCCGGCTCGCCGCCATCGGCCACGGCGGCGGCGGAGCCAACGCCATGTTCCTCGCCATGCGCAACACCGCCGTGCGCGCCGTCGCCGGCATCGACGCCGGCATCTTCAGCAATCGCGGCAGCTATCGTGACCTCCCGTTTGTCACCCCCACCCACCTCCGCGTGCCCATGCTCACCATCCTCACCCCCGATGCCCGCCGCGGCCAGGACCTCTACGAAGCCGAATTCCCGCGCTTCCGCTACAGCGAGCGCTTCGAGGTGCTGCTCAAGAGCGACAAGGTCCGCCACCACGACCTCAGCGACTTCGGCCGCCCTGTCTCCGCCTTCCTCGGCATACGCGGCGAAGCGCAGGAAGAGGTGAACGCCGCCTACGCCGCGACGCAAACGCTGCTCCTGCGCTTCCTCGACCGTGAACTCAAGGGGAACCCCCGCTCGCGCGTGTCCGGAGATACCCCGGTCTATGTCGTCAGACGGCATCCGTCGGTGGACCCGGCCCCAACGGCCGCCGAATTGATGGAAGCGCTGCGGGAGCTTCCGCAAGGAACGGTCGTAGCCGCCCTCAAGCAAGCGCTGCTTGAGGACCCGGAAGCCGGCCTCTTTCGCGAAAACGAACTTCTGGCCGCCGCGAATCAGGCGCGATCCGAGGGGTTCGCGGACGCCGCCGCAGCCCTGCTCGACATGGCCCGCCAACTGTACCCGGCCTCGGATCAGGTGAAAAACGCTGTCTCTCAGCGGTAGGTTGCGGAGTGCAACGAAGGTGGGTTGGTGGACGGCGGGGGATTCGAACCCCCGACCCCCGCATTGCGAACGCGGTGCTCTCCCAACTGAGCTAGCCGCCCACGGATCAAGCCCATTGTATCACTGCCCCAGCGCTATCACCGCCTGGTTCGCGTCACTCTTCTTGAGCCGAACGAACCCATCCTCGCCGCCCGCCTCGTCTTCCACCTCCAGCCGCCCGAAGTACGCCGGAAAGTCCCTCCACCGCACCGTCGGATCGTCCCCCTCCGCCCAGTTCCACTGCGGCTCCGGCCGCGCCCGCCACAATCGGCGGCTCACCCACACGTCCCCGCCCTTAGCCCACGTCGCCGTCGCCACGTCCGCAAATCGCGTCCGCCACGTCCCCTTCTGCCGCAGGTTGATCTCCACCAGGTGATACACCGGCAGCCGTCCCGACGCGCTTACCAGGACGTAGCGCCCGTAATACGTCGCAATCTCGTCGTTGGTGGTTGAGATCAACACCACGCGGCTGTGCGCCGTCAGCTTCGGCGCAATGGCCGCGATGCGTGTCTCCGCCGCTCCGCGCACCGGATCGCCGATCTTCCGGTATGTCCACACGTTCACCAGCACCACCACCAGCCACCCCGCCGCCAGCACCCGCTCCGCCGCGCGCCGTCTGTCCCACTTCGAAGCCACGGCCGCTCCCGCCACCAGCGTCGGCGCGAACGCCGGCATCATCCGCTCCGGCGAACCGGGCTCGAACAGCACCACGCTGAACAACAGCAGCGGTACCCACGCCAGCGTTAGCGCCATGCCCAGCGGCCGCGCCCACGTGTGCCGCGGCAGCGCCCACAGCAGCGCGGCGAACAGCATCGCCATCATCGGAATCTTCCACAATCCGCCGCTCACCAGCTGCGCCGGCGAGACCGGCGCGTACGGGTCCCGCAGCAGAAACCGCTTGATCAGCAGGCCGTCGTTGCCCAAAGAAATGAACGCCCGCGCAAACCCGTTGGGCAGCCGCAGCAGCTTCTTGTTCTGGTCCCAGCCGTGCGATGCATCGCGGAACCAGGCCATGAACTTCTCCGGCGTCGCGAAGTCGTTCGCCACCGCCACCACGCCGTACACACCCACCGTCGCCGCTCCGGCCAGCACCAGCGCCGCCGCCGGCCCCGCCCAGCTCCGTCCCCGCAGGCGCCCGAGCGCCACCAGCCCCAGCGACGTCAAAACGTACGGAAACCACAGCAGAACCGATGCCGCCAGGCACAATCCGGCGCCCGTCACCGCGCGCCAGTCCGTCCGCTCGCCCATTCTCAGCAAAAACCACGCCGCCGCCAGCTGTGCGAAGAGTCCTGGAACGTAAGCGTTCCCTGTCAGTCCGTAGTTCAACACCGGGTTCAGCAGCAGCAGCAACAGCGCCAGCAGCAGGCTGCCCCGCGCCCCCACGCCGCACTGCCGCGCCAGGGCCGCCGCCATGCATCCTGCCCCCGCCATCGACAGCAGGTTCAGCAGCAGCAGGGCGCGCACAATCCCCCCCTCGCCCTCACCCAACGGCAGCAACCGCCACGTCACCAACCCCAGCGGCCGCCAGAGCAGATGCCCGAACTCCCACAGCCGGCTCACGCCCCCCACCCGCTCGTCCGCCCTGAAAATGTCCGCCGCGTAGACCGCCGTGTCCCCGCCCGAGTGAGGCTGAAAAACCAGCGGCATCGCCAGACAAACCACCACTACCACCACATACGGCAGAACCGCGCGCATCATCGGTCCCCAGTATACCGGGAGCCCCCCGCCGGCCCGTTACAATAGGGAGTCAATGCCAGCGCAGGAATCTTTGGAAGAAAAGATGCGACGGGAGTGGGACGAACGCGCCCGCGAAAACGCCCGCTACTACGTCAATACCGAGCGTGATAACTGGTCCGATGAGGAGTTCTTCGCTTCCGGCGAACGTACCGTGGCCGAGGAGATCCTCACCGATATGATCAACATCTGCCAGGGCCGCGAACCTGGCCAGATGCGCGTGCTTGAGATCGGTTGTGGCGCCGGTCGCGTCACCCGAGCCCTCGCCCGCCTCTTCGGCGAAGTCCACGCCGTCGATGTCAGCGGCGAAATGGTCGTGCGCGCCCGCGCCGCCCTCGCCCCCCTGCCCCGCGCCTTCGTCTATCAGAACAACGGCCGCGACCTCTCCGTCGTGCCGGACCTGCCCTTCGACTTCGCCTTCTCGAGCATCGTCTTTCAGCACATCCCCAGCCGCGAGGTCATCGAGTGCTACGTGCGCGAGGTACACCGCCTCCTCCGCCCGGGTGCGCTCTTCAAGTTCCAGGTGCAGGGGGATGCTTCAATGGTCACCGCGCCCGACGATACCTGGCTGGGCGTTCCGTTCTCCGATGAGGACGCGGTGCAAATGGCCGATAGCTGTGGCTTCGAGCCGCGCTATCGGCACGGGGCAGGCTCTCAGTATTTTTGGCTTTGGTACTTCAAACGCTAACGGTGGAATCGATTGACGCGGCCATCGCCACAGGCTGCTCGCGCCGCGACGCCCAGTACCGCTTCATCCGCTCCGACACCACCAGGCGCTCCATCGCGCCCATACTCTTCCGACCTCGGCGGCGAACCTCGTTTGCCGGCTCCGAAGTCAGCATCGATTCCAAAGCAGAGATGGCAGAATCCAGTCGTCTCCGCTCTTCATACAACTCGCTCAGTGCTTTTGTGAGATCCATCGGTGTCCGTTACCCCGCCGCCCCTCGCGCTCCAGCACCGGCAGCGATTGAAATGATCGTACACCAGAAACGAAAATTAAGAAAGAGACAATTTCGCCCTATCTTGTTAGAAACGGAAAACTTGCAGTTAATGTATAGCCATATTTGCTTACCGCAATGTATACACCGGCTGCCAGCAGCAATAGTACTATTAGCACTATTACCAGCACCCCCTGCCACGGGAATCGGCGCTGTTCCCTATTCAGAACAAGAAGATAGCTCGCGAACACGCCCCCGAAATACAACACCACCATCGGCGCCGCAAAGATCGTGAGATTAAAGATGTCAGGCGTCGGCGTCAGAATCGCCGCGAGCGCCACAATGATAAGAATCGCGTACCGTGAGTTAGCTAACAGAAACTTCGGTGTTGTAATCCTCAACAGTGTTAGAAAGAAGATGAGTACCGGCAGTTCAAATACCAGCGCCACGCCTAGAATCACATTTACAAATAAATCGAAGTAGTAAGAGATTGATATCATGGGCGTCACGCCCATGCCCGTGCCGATCCCCAACAGGAACCGTAACCCCAACCGGAACGCCACAAAGTAGGCGAACAGCCCGCCCGCAATGAACAGCCCCGCACTGAAGATCACAAACGGCGCCGCCCACTTCCGCTCCCGCTTGTACAAGCCCGGCGCCACGAACGCCCACACCTGGTAAAGGATCCACGGCGAAGCCAGGAAGATCGACGTCAGCACGGGCAGTTTCAGCCAGATGATGTTGAACTGCTCCAGCGGCTCGATCGCCACCAGGTTCGGCGGCAAACCCAACGACGTCAGCGCTGAAGAGGCCGGCTCGGCCACCGCTCGCCACAGCTGCTCGGTGAACGTCAGACTCGCCACAAACGCCACGCCGAATCCCGCCAGCACCTTGATAATGCGCGACCGCAGCTCCTCCAGGTGCTCGAGGAACGACATCCGCAACATCCCCTCTTCGTCGTCGTCCTCTTCCTCAAGGTCTTCGCTCTTCGGAGGTTCGGGCGGCGCCGGCGGGGCCGCCGGCTTCGTCTCCACCACAGCCGGGACGGACGCGGACGTACCCTCCCCGTAATCCCGGTTCTCGTAACCGTAGGGGTCGTCGTAATAGGAAAGGGTGTCCGCCGCGGACGAGGCCTCGGCGGACTGCGCCGTATCCCCGGTGGAGCCTTTCGGCTCCTCCGGCTTTTGCTGATCTGACATTGCCTATCCGAAACTAGGTCGCCAGCGGTGCCCCTTCGTCGGTCGGCACGCCGGTGCGGTTCCGATCTTCCGTGCGCCGCGGTTCACCCGCCTGCGCCGTCTCCACGGTCCCCTCTTCCGGTTCGCCCACCGGTACGCTGCCTTGCGCCACCGTACCTTCAGGAGCCTGCGTCGGACTGTCGGCGCCCGATGTTGCAGCAGCGCCTACTGATGATGTCGTAGTGGCCGAAGCCGAGTCTTGCGTGGAGCTATACCCAGAATCGTACCCGGTGTCGTAATACGAATCGTAGTTGTACGTGTTCTGGATATCCGACGCGTAACTCTGCGTCACTTCCTTGAGCGACTTGGTCTCCGTCTCGATGGAAGCCATCTCCCGGTCGAACTGAGCCTTCAAATCGCTGGAAGCCCGCCGGAATTCGCCGATCGCCTTAGCAACGTTGCGGCCCAACTCCGGCAGTTTCTTCGGTCCAAAAATGAGCAGGGCAAGGACAAAGATAAATACGGTTTCCTGCCAGCCCAGTGGACCCATCGGACATCCTCCTGCGCAATTGCGACAACCTCATGATACCAAACGCCTCCACGATTGAGCCTTCGCTCCCGCTTCCCGTCTTACCCTGAGATGTGATGTACTTCCCACATGAGGCACTTGGCCTTCTTTCTCGCCCTCGTCCCCGCCGCCGCGCAGGTCACCGTCACCGCCGTCTCTGACCGCGTCACCATCGACATCGACGGTAAACCCTTCTCCGCCCTCTTCGTCGGCGCCTCCGTCAAGAAACCCTACCTCCACCCCCTCCGCGCCGCCTCCGGCACCGTCGTCAGCCGCATGTTCCCCATGGAGGCCGTCGATGGCGAAAGCCGCGACCACCCCCACCACCGCGGCCTCTGGTTCACCCACGGCGACGTCAACGGCATCGACTTCTGGATCGAAGGCGAACAGCCCAAGCACGGCAAAATCGTCCTCAAAAAGATCGCCGAGGTGAAGAGCGGTAAGAAGTCCGGCTCCCTCACCGCCCTCTTCGACTGGAACACCCAAAAGGGCGAGACGCTCCTCTCCGAAACCCGCCGCATGGTCTTCCACTCCCACCCCACCCTCCGCCTCATCGACGTCGATATCACCCTCTCCCCCCGCGGCAAAGTCGTCTTCGGCGACACCAAGGAAGGTACCTTCGCCATCCGCCTCGCCGAACCGCTGACCGAGAAAAAAGGTACCGCCCACATGATCAGCGCCGACGGCAAAACCGGCATGAAGGAAGTCTGGGGCAAGCGTGCCCCCTGGGTCGACTACAACGGCAAAATCGGCGACGAGCCCCTCGGCGTCGCCATCTTCGACCACCCCACCAACCCCAAACACCCCACCTACTGGCACGCTCGCGACTACGGCCTCTTCGCCGCCAATCCCTTCGGCGAACACGATTTCTATAACGACAAAACCCGCAACGGCAGCCTCACCCTCGAGCCGGGCGTGCCCGTCCGCTTCCGCTACCGCGTCGTCATCCATCCCGGCGACGAGAAGACCGCCGGCATCGCCGAACTCTACAAGAAATTCGCCTCGGAGAAGTAATGGTCGTTCACGTCATCGGCGGCGGGCTCGCCGGCACGGAAGCCGCCTGGCAAGCCGCCGAGGCCGGCCTCCCCGTGCGCCTCTATGAAATGCGCCCCGTGCGCCAAACCCCCGCGCACAAAACGTCCCGCCTCGCCGAACTCGTCTGCTCCAATTCCCTCAAGAGCGAAAGCGAAAACAGCGCCTCCTGGCAGTTGAAGCGCGAACTCCGCCGCCTCGATTCCCTCCTCATGCGCGCCGCCGCCGCCGCCCGCGTCCCCGGCGGCCACGCCCTCACCGTCGACCGCGACGTGTTCGCCGCCGAAATCGAATCCGCCATCGAGGCCCATCCCCGCATCGAACTCCACCGCGAAGAAGTCACCGCCCTCCCCCCCGACGACCCCGTCATTGTCGCCAGCGGCCCCCTCACCAGCGACGCCCTCGCCCGCGATATCGCCGCCCGCACCGGCGCTGGCCAGCTCTACTTTTACGACGCCATCAGCCCCATCGTCGACGCCGACACCATCGACTTCACCATCGCCTTCCGCGCCTCCCGCTACGGCAAGTCCCTCGACGGCGGCGACGACTACGTCAACTGCCCCTTCGACAAGCCGCAATACGAAGCCTTCCTCGACGCCCTCCTCGCCGCCGAAAGTGTCGACGCCCACATCCCCGAAGACGCCTGCCCCTCTAAAGTGCCCTTCTTCGAAGCCTGCCTGCCCATCGAAGAGCTCGCCCGCCGCGGCCGCGACACCCTGCGCTTCGGCCCCATGAAGCCCGTCGGCCTCACCGACCCCCGCACCGGCCGCCGCCCCTACGCCGTCGTCCAACTGCGCCAGGAAGACCTTCGCGCCGGCAGCTACAACCTGGTCGGCTTTCAGAACCATATGAAGTTCGGCGAACAGGCCCGCGTGCTCCGACTCATCCCCGGCCTCGAGAACGCGGCGTTCCTGCGCTACGGCCAGATGCACCGCAACACCTACATCAACGCGCCCGCCCTGCTCACCCCCACCCTCCAGCTTCGCGCCGACCCCCGCATCTTCTTCGCCGGCCAGATTTCCGGCGTCGAAGGCTACGTCGAGTCCATCGCCACCGGCCTCCTCGCCGGCCGCTACCTCGCCTCCTGGTGCGCCGGCGAGACCCCGCAACCCGTCCCGCGCGAAACCGCCCTCGGCTCCCTCTGCGCCTACATCAGCGGCGCCGATCCCCGCCGCTACCAACCCGCCAACATTGCCTTCGATCTCTTCCCGCCCCTCGACGAAGACACCAGACACCGCCTCCGCCACGACAAAAAAGCGCGCCACGCCGAAGTCTGCCGCCGCGCCATGGACGCCCTCGAATCCTACTCGGCCGTCCATGTCTGACCTCGCCGGCCACATCGGAAACTACCTCGCGCACCTCGCTCGCGAAAACGCCTCCCCCCACACCCTCCGCAACTACCGCATCGACCTCCGCGACTTCCTCGCCTACTGCACCCCGCCGCAAGGCGAACCGCCGCACCCCGCCGCCTTCGACGCCCTCCTCATCCGCGAGTGGCTCGGCAGCCTCCACGCCCGCGAACTGACGCCCGCCACCATCCGCCGCAAACTCGCCGCCGTCCGCGCCCTCTTCCGGTTCCTGCAGCGCGAAGGCATCGTCGCGCTCAATGCCGCCAAGCTCGCCCGCACCCCCAAAGCTCCCCAGAAACTCCCCGACGTCCCCCCCGCCGAACTCGTCAACGGCCTCATCGACGAAGTCGCCCTCGACAAGCTCGACCGCCCCCTCCCCGCCCGCGACCTCGCCATCTTCGAACTCCTCTACGGCTGCGGCCTCCGCGTCAGCGAACTCACCGGCCTCGACCTCCCCGACCTCGACCGCGCCGAACGCTGGCTCCGCGTCCGCGGCAAAGGCAAGAAGGAGCGCCAGGTCCCCTACGGCGGCAAGGCGGCGGAAGCCCTCGAACGGTGGCTCGCCGCGCGCACCCCCGCCGACCCCGCCTACCTCGCCGTCTTCTTGAACGCAAAAGGCCGCCGCCTCACCACCCGCGGCGTCGCCTGGCTGACCAAACTCTACGCCACCGCCCTGACACCGGACCCCACACTCCACCCCCACTCCTTCCGCCACGCCTTCGCCACCCACCTGCTCGCCAGCGGCGCCGACCTGCGTGCCATCCAGGAGCTCCTGGGCCACGCCCGCCTCTCCACCACCCAGAAGTACACGCAGGTCTCGCTCACCGATCTCATGGCCGTCTACGACAAGGCCCACCCTAAGGCGTAGGCTTGTCCACCAGGTACCCGCCCGCGAACGCCACCCCGCCCCACTGAATCCCCGATGCCTCGTTGCGTGTGCAGGAAAGCAAAGGCGCGCTGTCAAAATACATCCGCACCTGCTGGCTGATGACCGCCTGGTTGCCGAAGACTCGCGGCGCCTCCAGCGTCAGAAACGGCCCGCCCGACGGCCCCAGCCGGCACGTATAAGCCCCCGTCGGCGGCACGCTCACCGCAACGCTGACCTGCTCCAACACCAGCCGCTTACCCGCCGGCAGAGCGGCGAAAAACTTCGATTCGCAGTTCTGGCAGCTGAAGCCGAAATTCACTCCCACCGACGCCTGGTACGGCGCCAGGTGCGGCTTCTCCACTTCTTCCACCGGTTGCGTCTGCGCCCACGACTGGGCAAACACCGGAACAGCCCCGGCGGCCATCAGCCCCCCGGCGGCAATCACGAGCAGCATCTTGGGTTTCATCGTTGAAACTCCTCCTCGCTACTCCATTGCGCAGCCGCCGCCGCCGTTTTGTCACCCTATCGCTTGAGAACCGCCTTGAGTCGAGCGTACCGCTCGGGCGGCAGAAACGTCGCCAGGAAGTGGCGCATGGGTTCCGGCGACATGAGGCTCGTTGGTTTATAGCGCGCCGCCTCCAGAAACAGACGCCGCGCATCCTCCGTCTTGCGCGCCCCAAAATACTTCCGTGCGTAAATCAGCAGCTGCCCCGCCATGATGTCCGCGCGCGCCGCCTGCTTCGCCCGTTCCAGCTCCGGATCCTGCTCCGGCGTCGAGAACACTTGCTCCAGCATCCAACGCACCGAACGCTCTTCGCTCCCGTCCAGCACGGTCCGGCTGTGCAGATTCCCCGGATGCACGCGATAGTCGGCCACCACTTGGGGCAGGTAGAAAAACTCCCAGTGCCGGGCCATGTTCACGGTGAAATACCAGTCCGAAAACGCCAGGTCGTTCTTCGGAATCGGCAGATGCGCCAGCCACGCTTCCCGCCGCGCAATCATCGTGGGCGCACACACGAAGTTCAACCCAAGCAACCGGACCAGTTCATTGCCCTTGAACTCGCGCCCCCCGTGCCCGCTGTCCGTGTTCGGACCGAACGCTCCGTGAGGGTCGATGATCGCTGCCTCGGCATACGCCATCCCCACCTCCGGATGCCGCTCGAGAATCGGAACCATCGCCTCCAGAAATCCTGGCCGGTACCGGTCGTCCGAGTCGATGCGCGCAATATACTTGCCGCGCGCTTCCGTCAGGCAGGTGGTCACCGTCTGCAGGTGCCCCGCGTTCTTGGCGTGCACGATCACCCGCAGCCTCGGATCGTTGTACCCGCGCAGAATCTCTGCCGTCCGATCCGGAGAGCAGTCGTCGACCGCGATCGCCTCCCAGTCGAAGTCCCGGTTCTGCCCGAGAATGCTGTCGATGCACTCGGCGACATAGCGCTCCGTGCGGTAGCACATCACCACGAACGAGACTAGTGGCGTCTTCCCCATTTCCCGCTCGGCTATGCCGTAGCCTGCGCCGCCTGCTGCGAGCGAACAATCTCCGCTGCGTGCGCAACACCCAACCGCAGCAGTCCGCAGATCGTGCCGATCTCCGCCTCCCCGATCGCCGTTCCGGTCGGCAGAATCAGAATGCGCTCGCACAGACTCTCGGTCTCCGGCAGCAGCAGTCCGGCGTGCGGGAAGTACGATCGGTACGGCTCCATGCGGTGGCAGCCTGGGTAGAAGTAACGCCGCGCAACGACATTCTCGGCGTGGAACATCTTCACCAGCAGGTCACGGCTGATGCCCGCCTCGTGCTCGCTCACCTCCGCCACCACGTATTGAAAGTTCCACCGTGGCCCCGCCTCATACTGGTACAGCCGCACCCCCGGGATCCCCTCCAGGCCTCGCTGGTAACAGCGGTAGTTGCGCTCGTTGGTCTCCAGGAACGAGTCCAGGCAGTCCATCCCCGTCAACCCCATGGCCGCTGAAACCTCGGACATCTTCCCGTTCACGCCCAGGTAGATCACGTTGTCGAACCCGGCAAACCCGAAGTTCTTCATCAGCCGTATGCGCCGCGCCAGGTCGTCGTCGTTCGTCGTAATCGCCCCGCCCTCAAACGTATTGAAGAACTTCGTCGCGTGAAAACTGAATACCTCCGCCTGCCCGAAGTTCCCGATAAACTTCCCCTCGTGCGAACAGCCGAAGGCGTGCGAGGCGTCGTACATCACCGCCAACCGCCGCCGTGCGGCAATCTCTTCAATAGCCTGCGTGTCGCAAGGCCGCCCCCACACGTGCACCCCGATAATCCCGCTCGTCCGCGGCGTCAGCAGCCGCTCCACCTGTTTCGGATCCAGGCAATGCGTCCGCGGATCCACATCGCAAAACACCGGCGTGATCTCCTGCCACTGCAGCGAATGCGGCGTCGCGATGAACGTGAAGGAAGGAACGATCACCTCGCCCTTCAACCCCAACGCCCGGATCGCAATCTCCAGCGCCACCGTCCCGTTGCACATCGCAATGCAGTTGCGCACGCCCAGGTACTTCGCAATCCGCGCTTCCAACTCCTGCACGAATGGCCCGTTGTTGCTCAGCCAGCGCCGGTCGAGCATGTCCTCGATCCGCTCCAGCAGCTTCCCCTTGTCCCCGATATTCGGCCGCCCCACATGCAGCGGCTCCGCGAACGCGGGCTTCCCGCCCAGCAGCGCCAGATCAGTCGCCTTTTGCTTCAAATCCTCAATCCTCCCGCTCTCACAAATACGCCTCACCCGCCTGCCGCTGCCGCACCACACGAGCCGGCGTTCCATAAGCCACTACCGCATCCGGCAAGTCCTTCAAGACCACCGCTCCTGCTCCCACCACCACGTGCTCTCCAATCGAGACATTATGGATGACGCTAGCCCCCAAACCTATGGCACTATAACTCCCGATCCGAACCCCGCCACCCACCCGCGCGCCCGGCGCCAGACTCGCAAAATCTCCCATCACACTGTCATGATCGACAGAACATCCCGTGTTCAAGAGGGCACATCGCCCGATCCGCGCCCCGCTCCTCACCACCGCCCCCGGCATCACCACCGTCCCCTCGCCCATCTCCGCGTCCTCCGCCACGCTCGAAAACGGGTGCACCAGCACCGGCAGCGCCGCCTCCGGCCACGCCTCCCTCAATAGCCGAAGCGATCCCGCTCGCCCCCAGTTGTCCCCAATCCCGAACGCCACCCCCCACACCCCGCACTCCGCCGCCAGCCGCGCCGCGTCCGCTTCCCCGCCCAATACCCGGTAGCCCAGCCGCTCGGAGCCCGCCTCCCGAAACCGGTCCAGCAGACCTAAAATCTCCCCCACGCTCGCCGCCCGCGCCACCTCCAGCACACTCCGTGCGTGACCTCCGGACCCGATGATCAACAGTCGTGGCTGCGGCAAAACCCTAAGGTATCATGCCGCTCGCCGCCCTGACCCCCGTCTCCCATAATCCCGCCTTAGTACTCCTATAACCGCTCTAAGTTATTGATTTCCAACCGCAGGACCGCCCGTTCTCTTGACATCCCCGCGGCTGCTCCGTAAGCTCAAGCGAGAGAGACATCCCGGGCCGTTCTGCCGGCGTCCCTTTCCGTTCGCCATGTCTTCCTACACTTTCATGCTTTCCTCAGCATCCCGGCCCACGTCCTCGCCCACTCCCTGACTCGTCCCTCCCTATGGCGCACACCGAAACCCTCAAGCCGGCCGCCTCCCACGGCTCCTACCGCCGCATCCTCTCCGCCACCTCGGTCCTCGGCGGCGCTGCCGCCATGAACATGCTCATCAGCATGGTGCGCGCCAAGATCGTCGCCCAATATCTGGGCAAGGACGGCCTCGGCGAAATGGGCATCTACATGTCCGTCAGTGGACTCGTCGTCACCGTCGCTTCCTTCGGCCTCAGCCTCAGCGGCGTTCGCGAAATGGCCGCCGCCCTCGGAGCCGGTGACGTCGCCGCCTTCACCGCCGCCCGCCGCACCCTTTGCACCCTCTCCTGGCTCCTCGGCCTCGTCGGCGCCGCCGTCATGGCCTTCGGCGCCTACTTCATTTCCCTCAGAACCACCGGAACCGCCGAGCACACTTCCGCCATCGCCTGGCTCTCCCTCGTCGTCCTCCTCGCCCTGCTCGGCAACTACTGGTCCGCCCTCACCCAGGTGGCTGGCCAGATGACCCGCGTCGGAAAGATCCAGGTCGCCGGCGCGCTGGGAGGCGCCGCCACCTCCGTCGCCTGCTTCATCCTCTGGCGCCGCGATGGCATCGTCCCCGCACTCGTTCTCGGCGCTGCCGTCCAGGCGCTCGCCTCCTTCTACTGGTCCACCGGCCTCGGCCTCCCCACAGCCGCCGGCCACACCCGCTTTTCCCTCGACGCCGCGCGCCGCCTCCTCACCCTCGGCGGCCTCAATGTCGCTGTCGGCGTCCAGACTTCCATCGTCGCCGTCCTGCTCCGCAGACTGGTCGTCGACTTCAAGGGCCTCGCCGGCGTCGGCATCTTCCAGGCTGCCCAAGGCTTGTCTTCTCTCTACGCAAACTACATCCTCGGCGCCATGAGCACCGACTTCCTTCCCCGCCTCGCCGGCGCCATGCACGACCGCCCCCAGGCCAACCGCATGATCAATGACCAAACCGTCATCGCGCTCCACCTCGGCCTGCCCGGCGTCGTCGGCACCATCGTGTTCGCCCCCTGGGTCGTCCCGCTCTTCTACTCCTCCGAGTTCCGCGAAACCGTGCCCGTTCTGCAGGTGATGGCCGCCGCGATCTTCGGCCGCCTGCTGTGCTGGCCCCTCGGCATGGCCTTAGTCTCCGCCAACGCCCGCATGAAGTGGTTCGGCGGTGAGGTGATTTGCAGCGTCACCCAGGTGCTCGTCACTTGGCTTCTCCTTCCGCGCATCGGAGTAATGTCCGCGGCCGTAGCAATGGTCGTCATGAACGTCGTCTGCTCGGCTCTCTACTACATATGGGTCCGCCGGCTGACCGGTCTCCGGTGGTCAAAAGGCGTCTACTCGGGCCTCGGCGTCGGAACCGCCTCCATCGGAGCCGTGCTCGCCCTCACCTTGCTCCCGGCTGTCCCCGCGTTCGCCGCCGGCATCGTCGTCCTTCTGGCAGTCTCCTGGTTCTGCCTCCGCGAGATCGTCTCCTCCGCCGGCGTCACCAGCAGCGGCGTCATCAAGCGCCTCGTTCTTTGGCGTGCAGCTCTCCTGCGACATCTCCGTCCCGCGAACCCCGAACCGGACGCCCGACACTCATGATGCCGCTGTTTCGCCGCTCCCGGGATACCGCCCAGACCTTGGCCCACTCCTGGCACGCTCGCTCCGTTGCCGTTGGTCGCCTGTGCGCCGAACTTCGCTTGCCCCGCGGCGCCGCCCGCCAGCGCGGAAGTCAAGTGCTGTTTCCCGAACTCGGATTCCAAGCGCCGCTTTGGGCGGCCGAGCGACTCCTCCGAGGGTACAAGCTCCTCCGCGAACTCAAGCGGGCCTTCCCCGATTCATTCCGCCTTCACCTCGACTCGGATCGCGTTCTCCTCGCCGCCGCCGGCATCACCCTCAACGTTCGCACTTGGGGCGACATCGACGTGATGCACGAGATCCTCGTACGCGAGCTATACCGCTTCCAGCTCGCCCGGCCCTGCGTGGTCTGGGACGTCGGTATGAACGTCGGAATGGCCAGCCTCTACTTTGCGTCCATGCCGGAGGTGGCCGCCGTTCATGCCTACGAACTGTTCGGCCCCACCGCCGAACAGGCGCGCGCCAACTTCGCCCTCAATCAACAGGTCGCTCCCAAAATCACTTCCTTCCCCTGCGGCATCGGCGCCCGCTCCGAGATCCTCGAACTTCCCTACCACGAGGACATCAAAGGGGTGGTCGGGCTCCAGGGGCCGATGATCACCACCGATGCCGCGCTCCGGCGCGAGCGAGTTGAGGTCATGCCCGCCGCCGAGGCCCTCAATCGCTTGCGGCTTGCCTACCCCACCCTGCCCATCGTGCTCAAGATGGATTGCGAAGGCGCCGAGGGCGATATCTTCGACACCCTGGCCGCCGAAAATAGACTGCACGAACTTACGCTAATTCTCATGGAGTGGCACGGACCCGGGATGCGTCTCCGGCTGGAAGCACTCCTCGCCCGCCACGGGTTCGTCTCCACCTCCCAGCCGTTCCCGGGCGGCCAGGTCGGCGCCCTCACCGCGTTTCGCTCCACCGTCTGACAGCTATGGCCATCCACGCACTCATTCTCATGGAATCGGAACTCGGCAGCCTCGGGGGAGGCGAGTCCGTCACCCACGGCCTCGTCCGCGGCCTCGCTGCCATCGACCGTGGATCCGATCGCATCTCGCTCCTCTGCCCACCTCGACTGGCCCAGGACTTGCTCACGTCCGCCGGCGACGCCGTCCGCATCATCACTCGCCCCGCGCCTCCGCCCAACCCCGGTTCGCTCCTTCGCGCCGCCCTCGGCCCCCTGCGCCGCCCCGCCGGCAAGCTCGTCCGCCGCGTCCTCCAGAAACCGGAAGTCGGGCTGCCTGACGCGCCTCCCCCCCTGGACCCGTTCATTCTGTCCCTGCAGGCCGACGTCATCCACTTCTTCATGCCCCTGCAGTACGCCACCGGAGGCCCTCCCGCTGTCTTCACCGTTCAGGATCTTCAGCACGAACACCTGCCCGGGATCTTCACCGAATCGCACATGCGCTACCGGCGCGCGCTCTTCGATGCCGTCCGCCGCTGCGAAGCCCTCGTCGCCATCTCCAACTTCACTGCCGCCGATTTCCAGCGCCACCACCCCGTTCCCCCCGAAAAGCTCTTCACCATCCCCTACGCTTCCTACGTCGAACCCGCCGCCGCCGACGGCACTCTCTCCGCCGAGGAAGCCGCCCGCCTCGCCTCCCTGCCCCCGGCCTTCATCTTCTATCCCGCCCTCTCCTACCGCCACAAGAACCACATCGCCCTGCTGGACGCCCTTTCCCGCATTGAACGCGATTCCGGCGTCCGCATCCCCCTCGTCTGTACCGGCGGCCGCAGCGACCACTGGCAGAACGTCCTCGCTCGCCACGCCACCCTCACCCCCCAGCCTGCCCTCATTGACCTCGGCTTCACCTCACGCCCCGTCCTCCTCGCCCTCTACCGCCGCACCCGATTCGTCGTCTTTCCAACCCTCTTCGAAGGCGCCGGCCTGCCGCTCCTCGAAGCCATCCGCCTGCAGGCCCCCATTGCCTGCTCCGACATCCCTCCCTTCCGCGAGTTCGGCGGCGACGGCCCTGCCTTCTTCGACCCCCACGATGTCGCCTCGATGGCACGCGTGATCCACTCTTTCTGGGAAGACAACAGCGCCCGCGCCCGAACCGTCGAACTCACCTCCGCCCACCGCTCTGCCGCCCTCACGTGGGAAACCTGCGCCCGCCGCTACCTCGCCGTCTACCGCTTTGCCGCCGGCGCCCCGCTGAGCCAGGAAGACCACCAGCTCCTCGACGCCTGCCGCTCACTCGACCCCGCCCCCCCAGCCCCGAAAAACATCCGCTAGAATTCCCCCCATTCTGCCGATAAACCAGGGGTGAGCAGCACCGGCGCCTCCTATACCGTCGCCCACTACGAGGTCCTCGGCAAACTCGGCGAAGGCGGCATGGGCCAGGTCTGGAAGGCCCGCGACATCCGCCTCGGCCGCACCGTCGCCCTCAAGGTCCTCAACGGCGCCTTCGCCGAAGACCCCGAGTTCCGCCGCCGCTTCCTCCGCGAGGCCAAGGCCATCTCCGTCCTCAACCACCCCAACGTCTGTACCCTCTTCGACATCGGCGAGGAGAGCGGCATGCCCTTCCTCGTCATGGAGTTCCTCGAAGGGGAGTCCCTCGCCGCCCGCCTCCAGCAGGGCCCCCTCCCCGCCCCCGAAGCCCTCCACTACGCCGCCCAGATCGCCGACGCCCTCGAAGCTGCCCACCGCGCCGGCATCGTCCACCGCGACCTCAAACCCGGCAACGTCCTCCTGGTGCGCGCCGGAGCCCGCCTCTCCGCCAAACTCCTCGACTTCGGCCTCGCCAAAATCGTCCACCCCGACGCCGCCGCCTCCGACGCCAGCGCACCCCTCACCCGCGCCGGCATCGTTATGGGCACCCTCAACTACATGGCCCCCGAGCAGATCCAGGGCAAACCCCTCGACGCCCGCGCCGACCTCTTCGCCTTCGGCGCCCTGCTCTACGAAATGCTCACCGGAACCAAGGCCTTCCGCGGCGAAAGCCAGTCCGCCGTCATGTCCGCCATCCTCTCCGCCGACCCGCCCCCCGTCTCCGCCCTCACCCCCATCTCCCCGCCCGAAGTCGACCGTCTCGTCCAGCGCTGCCTCGCCAAGGACCCCGACCAGCGCTACCAGAGCGCCAAGGACCTCTTCGCCGAGCTCGCCTTCCTGGAGCGCCAGCTCAACACCCCCGCCTCCCGCCCCGCCCAGCCCCCGCCGCCCGCCCGCACTCCCAAGCTCGCCTGGGCCGCCGCCGCCCTCGCCCTCACCCTCGGCGCCGCCGGCTGGGCCTTCGCCGGCTGGCTCTCCGCCCGTGCGCCCGTCCAGAACGCCTCTCAGCCGGTCGAGTTCTCCGTCACCCCACCCCCCGGCGAATCCCTCCTCTTCACCGGCCTCGCCGCCGGAACCGCCCTCTCCCCCGACGGCCGCCGCCTCGCCTTCGTCACCACCCGCAACGGCGTCCCCGTGCTCGCCGTCCGCCCTCTCGATTCCCTCGACCCCGTCGTCCTCGCCGGCACCGAGGGCGCGTCGTTCCCCTTCTGGTCCCCCGACGGCCGCCGCCTCGCCTTCTTCGCCTCCGGCAAGCTCTGCAAGATGAACGTCGCCGGCGGCGCTCCCATCGCCCTCGCGCCCGCCCCTGTCGGCCGCGGCGGATCCTGGACCCCCGACGGCGCCATCCTCTTCACCGCCGACGCTACCGGATCGGTCTTCGAAATCCCCGAAGCCGGCGGCGAACCCGTTCGCCTCACCCAGCCCAACCCCTCCCGCAAAGAGGATGGCCACTTCTGGCCGCAAGTCCTGCCGGACGGCAAGCGCTTCCTCTACCTCGCGCGGTCCGTCGAGCGCGGCGGCAGCCACATCGAAGTCGCCCAGCGCGGTGTCGAACCCCAACGCCAGCAGCCCGTGCGCCTCCTACGCGCCAACCACAACGCCGCCGCCGCCGCCGGCCAGCTCTTCTTCCTCGCCGGAGAATCCCTCCAGTCCCAGCCGTTCGACTGGTCTACGCTCAAGCCTCGCGGACCTGCACGCACCCTCGCCGCCGGCCTCGGCACCCTCATCCACATCAACTACGCCGGCTTCTCTGTCGCCCCCTCCGGCATCCTCGCCTTCCGCCCCGGAGGCCAACCCACCTCCCGCCTCGTCTGGTTCGACCGCAACGGCGGCCCGCCCCAGCCCGCCGGCGATGAGGCCGTCCACGTCGCCGTCCGCCTTGCACCCGACGGCGTCCGCGCCGTCACCGCCACCGCCGAATCGCTCACCGGCATCAGCGACCTCTGGCTCCACGACCTCCCCTCCGCCGCCGCCGCCCGCGTCACCTTCGACGCCGGCCGCGATTTCTCCCCCGTCTGGTCTCCCGCGGGCGACCAGATCGCCTTCGCCTCCACCCGCAACGGCCCCTCGAATCTCTACGTCCGCGCCGCCGCCGGCTCCTCCGCCTCTCGCCGCCTCACCGACAGCCCGCACCCCCAGCGCCCCACCGATTGGGCCCGCGACGGCCGCCTCATCTACGAGGAAACGAACCCCACCTCCGGCCGCGATCTGTGGATCGTTCCCGCCGACGCCTCCGCCAAGCCCGTCGCCGTCTCCACCTCCGGCGCCAACGAAGTCCATGCCCGCTTCTCTCCCGACGGCCGCTGGATCGCCTTCGCCTCCGATGAGTCCGGCCGCTATGAGATTTACATCCGCGACTTCCCCTTCACCGGCGCCCAGTGGCAGGTCTCCTCCGCCGGCGGCTCCCACCCCGTCTGGCGAGGCGACGGCCAGGAGCTCTTCTTCCTCTCCTCCACCGGCGACCTCCACGCCGCCCCCCTCACCCCACTCCCCGGCGGCGGACTCCGCCCCGGCAAACCCGCCCGCCTCTTCACTCTCGCCACCGGCGCCCAGGCCTGGGCCGACCACCGCTACGACGTCTCCCGCGACGGCCGCCGCATCCTCGTCCTCGCCGATACCCCCAACCGCGCCCCCGCCGCCCTCACTCTTCGCCTCGCCGCCTTCTAAGCCCCCTCAAAATATTGGCATGAATATACCTGACTGACCAAGCCAGCTAAATCCGTGGTAACATTGAACTGAAAAGCAAAAGCCCCGCATGTGGCGGGGCTGAAACATATTCGGGCCAGTTGCGGCGGTCCAGGGGTGTTAGCAGCACCCCGCGACAGGATCGACCGAAGTGGACACTCTTAGTGTGCCACGAGGTAATCCGTGACTGCAACTGAACGCGTTGGGCTGTGCCACTTGGCCCCTATTTCAGATCTCTCTAGGTGCGCTCTCATGGCGTTCAAGTGCTACTTTGATGGTAGTGGTAAGGCCGATACTGGTGGTAGCTGCCCAGAACTGACTTTAGCGGTTGTGTCTGGCACCAGCGCACACTGGTCCAGTTTTGAAGAATCCTGGGGTCACGTTCTACGCACCTATGGCTTTGAATATCTTCATGCAACCGATGCCGTAGCTGCTAAGGGAATATTTAGAAACGCCGGTCGCGAGAAGATAACTCGGTTTCTTGCGGATTGTGTAACCGTATTGGAGAGGTGCTGTTCGATCCGGAGTGGAAGAAAGATTGTCTACGCAGGCCTGCGACCGGCAACAGTAACGGTTTCTCTAAGTGGTTACCGGCAAGCATTTTCCAAAATAGACGACTTGGTTCCGGTTGAGGAGTTTTGCGTTGTCCAGGCGATTCATGCCAGTCTTCGCTACTGCAAAGCTCTTGAGTCTTACCGCTGCCTGTGTTTTTTTGATCAGAATGAACCTTTCTGTGGGCATGTTCTTGATCGCGTCCGAAGCAAGAGAGCTATTGGAAGTGGCCCGGATTGGTCGCGCGTGTCCGTCAGTACTTCTAGGGCATCCGAAACACCGGCGTTACAGTGTGCTGATATCTTCGCTTGGGCTGTAAGCCGACGAGCGAAGCTCGCTGGCGAGTGGCATGAGCGGTTGTTGAAAATTGATCGAGATGGCGACTACTTTGACCGCGATGGGCTCCTTAGCCGTATTGACCCCAGCGCGCTAAAGTGCATATCCGCGCTTAATCTGCCCAAGAGAAGGAGCGCAAAGCGAGATTCATGAGAAAATGAAAACATGAAGCCACCCGCACAGAGCATGCGTGAGGGAGGGGAGGCGCTCACGGCATTCAATGCCGCCATGAAGCGCGTGCTCTCCATCCCCCGCGAAGAGATCCAGCGCCGCGAAGCGGAATACAAGCGGCAATCCGAGGCTAATCCGAACCGTCGCGGGCCGAAGCGTAGGCGCGGGGCAAGCGGCCCCGTCCCTGACGCCGAAGCTCAGCGTTAACCGGCGGCTTCCTCGCTGGCCGTTTCCGCCTCCTTCCCGATCAGGGCTTCGTAGGTGAGCCGACGCCCAACGACCTGGGAAAGAGCGGTCCGAAACCGCTCCGAATCCGGAATCTTCAATCCGTCCACGTCCAGCCGATTATTGAATCGAAACGCCTGCTCGTCGATGTAGCGGAACAGGTGAAACGGTTCCACGCTTACGTAGGTTCCTCCGATCCCGCGCTTCAGGAGGCTCCAGAAGTTCTCCAATCCGTTGGTGTGAACATTGTCCTTCACGTAGGCTTCCGCATGGTTGACGACGTTGTGTTCGTAATCTTCCATTCGCCACTGGGTTCCATGTTCGTCGCTGTGGATAGTAGAGCCCTTCTCGACGGCGCTTTGCACCTCAGGAGCGATACTCGCGCGAGTGCGGTCCTTGATGACGGTTGCGCGAATCCGTTTCGCCTTGCCTTCGGTCTTCCGCTCCAGCATGCCGAGCACGATGGCCTTGCCGCCAGTGTTCCGCCCATGCATCTGAACGCGGCGCTTACGGTCCTTGTGCATGTTGCGGGCCTTACCGCCGATGAAGGTTTCATCGACTTCAACCTCGCCGCCCAAGTTGCCCCCGGTAAGATCGTCCTGCATGGCAAGCCGGATTCGATGGAGCATGAACCACGCGGTTTTCTGGGTCACGCCAACGGTTCGACCAAGCTCGTGAGAACTTACTCCATTTCGGCAATTCACAATCAGCCACACAGCAGGGAGCCACTTGCTAAGGCTGAGCGGTGAATCCTCGAAGATGGTTCCGGTTTTCAGGCTGAACTTTGGACGGTCATGCTTACCGTAGCACTTCCAGAGCCGTGCGTTTTGCAGGTAGGTGACCTTGTCGGAGTTGCAGGTAGGGCAGCGCACCACGCCGTCAGGCCACCGGAGACTGACCATGAACGCATGGCAGTTCTCCGGATCGGCGAAGTAGATCACCGCTTCCTGAAGGGTTCTTGGCGCTTCCATGGGTCTATTATCCTCCAAGCCGGATGGTCAGTCAAGTATATTGTTGCCAAAATATTCCCTTTCTTTTCAACACCGCTCTCCTATCACCCGCGCTTTCCCCTTGACGCCCCCTGATACCGTCGGCGCAGGAACAGACCCATGCTCCACGACCTCCGATTCGCCCTGCGCACCCTCCTGCGCAACGCCTCCTTCGCCCTCGCTTCCGTCGCCGTCCTCGCCCTCGGCATCGGCGCCACGACAGCAGTCTTCAGCGTCGTCTGGGCCGTCCTCCTGAAGCCCCTCCCCTATCCTTCCCCCCACCGTCTGGTCCAACTCTGGGGAACCAGCCCCCAGCGCGGCATCCCCTTCCATTTCCTTCCCTACTCCGACGTCTCCGAATGGCCCCGATCCGGCGTATTCTCCGAATTCACCGCTTACCAGCCCGTCGAAATGACATTGTTCGATCGAAGCGAACCCGAGCGTGCCGGCGTCATGCGCGTCAACGCCGCGTTCCTCCCCCTCTTCGGCGCCTCCTACGCCATCGGCCGCGCCTTCACCCCCGCCGAGGACCTCCCCGGCGCGCCCCCCGTCGCCGTCATGGGCCACGGCCTCTGGCAGCGCCGCTACGGAGCGAACCCGGGCGTCATCGGCCGGCCCGTCGAACTCGACGGCCGAGCCTACCGCGTCATCGGCGTCCTCGCCCCCTCCTTCTCCTTCGGCTCCCGCCCTGCGGATTTCTATATCCCCTTCGCCCTCCCCTCCGGCCGCTCCGCCGCCACCGCCACCCCCGTCGGCGCCTTCGCCCGCCTCCGCACCGGCGCCGGCCTCACGGAAGCACTCTCCGGCGTGCGAAAAATTTCTTCCAAGCGAACCCAAGGCCCCCAGGCCGACGTCGCCATCTGGCCCCTCCACGCCTACCTCGTCCGCGACCTGAAGGGCAGCCTCCGCCTCGCCGCCCTCGCCGTCGCCTGCGTTCTCGTCCTGGCGTTCCTCAACGCGGCCATCCTCCACCTCGCGCGCGCCGCCGCCCGCCGCGACGAGTTCGCCGTCCGAGCCGCCCTCGGCGCCCCGCCCAGCCTCCTGCTCCGCCAGGTCTGCGTCGAAGCGATCCTCCCCACTACCGCCGCCGCCGCCCTCGGCATCGCCCTCGCCGCCGTCCTCCTGAAACTGCTCCCCGCTCTCCCGCCGGAGCGCTTCCCCCTCCTCCAACGCGCCACCCTCGACGCCCCCGTCGTCGCCTTCACCGTGCTCGTCTCCGTCCTCGCGGCCCTCGCCGGCGCCGCCGTCCCCGCCCTCGCCATCCGTCCCCGCCTCTACTCCGCACGCTCCGTCACCGCCCGCACCTTCGCCCATAACGCGCTCATCGCCGCCGAAATCGCCTTCGCCCTCCTGCTCTCCACCGCCGCCGCTTTGGTGGTCGCGGGACTCGCGCGCCTTCAGCACACCCCCACCGGCTTCGACCCCGCCGGTGTCCTCACCGCCAACGTCTCCCTCTCTCCCTCCTCCCTCCAACAGCTCCTCGCGCGCCTCAACGCCCAGCCTCCGATCGAAGCCGCCGGCGCCACCAACGTCCTCCCCATGAGCCCCGGCAACACCGCCACCTGGTTCCTCCCCGAAGGCCGCCCCACTCCTCCCCCCACCGAAATCCCCACCGTCTGGTGGCGCACCGTCGATCCCGGCTACCTTCGCGCCCTGCGCATCCCGCTCCGCCGCGGCAGATTTCTTTCCCCAAGCGAACCCGAGCGCGTCGTCCTCATCAACGAAACCCTCGCCCGCCGCTTCTGGCCCGGCGAAGACCCCATCGGCCGCCGCTTCTTCAACACCACCCCCGCCAACCGCCCGACGCTGTTCACGATCGTGGGCATCGTCGCCGACCTCCGTCATGACCCCGCCCGCGAACCGGAGCCCGAGGTCTACGCCCTCTGGGAACAGTTCCCCTCCCGCACCCTGTCCATCGCCATTCGCACCCGCTCGGGACGACCCTCCGACGCCGCCCCCCTCCTCCGCGCCGCCCTCCTGGACATTGACCCGCGCGCCGCCGTCTCCAAACAGTCCACCCTCCCGGCCCGCGTGGACGCCGCCCTCGCCCCCCACCGCCTCAATGCCCTCGTCCTCGGCGTCTTCGGCATCCTCGGCGTCGTCCTCGCCGCCACCGGCGTCTACGCGCTGGTCTCGTTCTCCGCCGCCCAGCGAACCCGGGAAATGGGAGTCCGCCACGCCCTCGGCGCCACTCGTCAGGCTCTCGTGCGGGAGATGCTGCTGGAGGTGCTCAAGCCCGCCGCCGCGGGACTCGCCCTCGGCGCAGCAGCCCTCGCCGCGGCATTCGCGCCTCTGCGCTCCCTCGTCTTCGGCCTGACGCCGCGCGACGCCCTCACCGCCGCCGCGGTAGCCGCCGCCCTCCTCACCGTAGCCGCCCTCGCCGTAGTAGCCCCAGCCCTCCGCGCGACCGCCTCGTCCCCCTCCCAGGTGCTCCGTGAACGCTAACCGGCCCGGCCCCACAATTTTTTCCACGCAGCGAACCCAATCCCGACGCCCCGCGCTCCCCGAGCCCCCGGCCCGCCCGCCGGGCTCCCCAATTTTTTTCGCGAAGCAAACCCAAGCCCCGAGCCGCGCGCCGTCATGGGCCGCAAACGCGCTCCCCAACCGCCGCGCCGACCCACCGCGCTATCAGCCGCCCAGCCCCACAACTTTTTTCACGAAGCGAACCCAAGCCCGACGCCCCGCACTCCCCGAGCCCCCGGCCAGCACACCCGGCTCCCAGACCGCCACAGCCGACGCCCAAAATTTCTTCGGGAAGCGAACCCAAGCCCCACGTCCCACGCCGTCGCGCTCCACAAGCCCGCTCCCCGAGCAGCCCGTCCACACACCGCGCCCCCAACCGCCCATACCCGGCCCCACAACTTTTTTCACGAAGCGAACCCAAGCCCCACGTCCCACGCCGCCGCGCTCCGCAAGCCCGCTCCCCGAGCAGCCCGTCCTCACAGCCCACCCCGCCACCACCGACGCCGAAAATTTTTTCACGAAGCGAACCCACGCCCCACGCCCCGCGCCGCTATGCGCCGCAAAACCGCTCTCCAACCACCCGGTCCACGCACCGCGCCATCAGCCGCCAATACCCCGCCCCACAGTTTTCACGAAGCGAACTCAAGCCTCACGCCCCACGGCGCCCTCCGCCACAAACCCACTCCCCGAGCACCCCGTCCTCACACCCCACCCCGCCACCACCGACACCGAAAATCTTTTCACGAAGCGAACCCAAGCCCCACGCCCCGCGCCGCCATGGGCCGCAAGCGCGCTCCCCAACCACTGCGCCGACCCACCGCGCTATCAGCCGCCCATACCCGGCCCCACAACTTTTTTCTCGAAGCGAACCCAAGCCCCACGTCCCACGCCGCCGCGCTCCGCAAACTCGCTCCCCGAGCAGCCCGTCCTCACACCGCACCCCCAACCGCCCACCACCGGCGCCCAAAATTTCTTCGCCAAGCGAACCCAAGCCCCACCCCCCGCGCCACCGGCCGCCCCGACCCCGAAGCCCCTACACCCAGACCCGCTCCACCGGCACTCCGTTCACGTCCCATTCCTTGCCGTCCGTGTAATACTCACCATCCAGCCGCGCCAGATAGTAGAACGGCAGGCTCCCGAACGAAGGCGTCTCCGGTGTCGGCTGGAAGATCACCACCGCCAGCGCCACCACCTCCGCCCCCTTCGACTCCAACAGCGCCCGCAGCTCCCGCAGCTTCCGCCCACTCCGCAGAATGTCGTCCACCAGCAGCACCTTCTCGCCCCGGTGCGGCTCCAGGTACTGCCGGAACCGCAGCGCGTCCTTCTCGTTCTCACGCTCCGCCCAGTACACCTGGTGCGCCCGCAACGCTTCACAGACCCCATACGCCACCGGCAGCCCGCCCGTCGCCGGTGCCACGATCGAAAGCTCGCCGATCATCGCCCGCAACTCCGGGTTCGCGCGAACCAGCCGGCTCAGCCCCACGCTCAACGTCTTCGCGTGCTGCGCCCAGCGCATCGCCAGCGCCACCTGCAGATACTGCCGCGATCGCAGTCCGTTCGGATACTCGAAATAGCCTTCCCGCAACGCTCCCGTGTCGCGCAACAGCTTCAGAACTTCTTCTTGTGTCGGTACCAGCTGCATATGCTCGCTCTCTTCCGGCCCGCCGCGGCTGCCTCCAAGGCGCCCCGAGCCGGCCTAATGAGCCCCGCGCCCGGTCACGACGTGCGGAATGGTCCGCAGAATAATGCTCCAGTCCAACCCGAGCGACCAGTTGTCGATGTACTGCATGTCCATCTTCATCCAGGACTCGAAATCGAGACTATCACGCCCCGAGATCGCCCACAGGCACGTCAACCCCGGCCGCATCCGCAGCCGCCGCCGCTGCCACCGCGCATACTGCTCCACCTCGCTCGGCACCGCCGGCCGCGGCCCCACCAGCGACATGTCGCCTCGCAAAACGTTCCACAACTGCGGAAGCTCGTCGATCGAAAACTTCCGCAGCCACCGCCCAATCGGCGTCAGCCGCGGATCGTTCGCGATCTTGAACACCACCCCCGTGCGCTCGTTCAAATGTTCCAGCGCCGCCCGCATCTGCTCCGCGTTCTGCACCATCGAGCGGAACTTCAGGCACTGAAACCGCCGCCCGTTCAGCCCGCATCGCTCCTGCCGGAAGATCACCGGACCCGGCGACGTCAGCTTGATCGCCACCGCCACCGCCGCCAACAGCGGCGCCAGCACAATCAGCGCCAGCGCCGAAGCCGCCACATCCAGCGCGCGCTTCAGCATCAGCCGGATCTCGTCGTGCGGCGTCGCGCAGAACGTCAGCATGGGCGCCGGCCCCAGCCGGTCCAGGTACGCGCTCGAATTCACGTGCGGGAAAAAGTCCACCGCCACGCTCGTCCGGATTCCCTCTTCATCGCACAACAGGAACACTTCCTCGAGTTCGGAAATATCCCGCGTATCCAGTGCGAACACAATGTCGTCGATCACGTGCCGCCGCAACAGGTCCGGCAGGCTCGCCGCCGGAAAGACCGGATACTCCGCCCGCAGCTCAATGATGTCCGGCGCCGTCGCCTCGCTCGCCACAAACCCTCGCAGGCAGATCCCCTCCCGCGACCAGTCCTCCAGCAGCCGGCCCATCCGCCGCGCCGAGTCCCCGCTCCCCACCACCAGTACGTACCGCGGCGACGGCCGTACCCGCCGCGCAATCGTCACCGCCACCACCCGGAACAGCCCCAGCGCCACCACCGTGTAAACGAGGAACAACGCCAGAAACGGACGGCTCAGGTCCAGCCGCAGCGCGTACTCGAACAACACCACCCCGACGCCGAGCACCGCCCCCTGCCGCATCGCGTCCCACAACGCCACCCGCCGGCTCCGCGTCTGCACCCGTTCGTACACACGCATCCACACCCCGGCCGCCACCGCCACCATCACTGCACACAACAACAGCAGCAGCTTCCGCTCCGGCGTCAGGAAGAAGATCCGTGCCAGGTCAAGCGAAAGACGGGTCTGATACGCCAGCTCGAAAGCCGCCGTCGTCAATGCAATGTCCGCCAGGCTGAGCAAAAGCCGCGCGGTCCGGTGATGGCGTGTGAACACGGCTGCCGGGAATCAGGATATCATGCGCCCCGTCCCCTGCCTCCCACCCATTGGTACCAGCAGTCCATCTTGACGACGCAGGTTAGCGTTCGCTATCTTAGTAACCACTATGTTAGCGCCTGCTAATCCCGGCAAGGGTGATCACGGAGCCGGCCGGCAGCGTATGTCCGGGCAGGACCGCCGCCAAGCAATCATCGAAGCGGCCGTTAAGCTATTCTCCGAAAAGGGCTTCCGCGGCGTCACCACCCGCGAGCTCGCCGCCGCCGTCGGCGTCAGCGAGCCCGTCCTCTACCAACACTTCGCCACCAAACGCGATCTCTACACCGCCATCATTGATGCCAAAAGTCAGGAAGGCCAGGAAAAGTTCAGCACCTTCCTCGGTCCGTTCCTCCAAATGGACGACGACCGCGGCTTCCTCCTCCAGCTCGCCGACTTGATTCTGCACTTCTACAGCGCGGACCCCGCCTACATCCGGCTGCTCTTGTTTAGCGCTCTTGAAGATCACGAGCTCAAGGAAATCGCCTACCAGCGCCAGAAGCTCGCCTTCATTCAACTGGTGGCCAGCTACTTCGAGCGCCGGATGGCCGCCGGCGCCCTCCGCCGCATCGACCCCGCTATCGCCGCCCAATCCTTCATGGGCATGGTCGCAAATTACGCCATGGGAGCGGTCATATTTGGTTGCATCGATCTCGAAGCCACCCGGGACCAGGTCATCCCCGCCATGGTGGACGTCTTCCTAACCGGCCTCCGCGCCTGAAAGGTCCTATGAATCGCCTTCTTGTTCCTCTCACTCTCGTTGCGCTGATTCTCGCCGGCTGCTCCCGTCAGTCCGCGGAGAAGAAGGTCGAGGCCGCCAAGCCTCCCGAGCCCGTGTCCATCTTGACCGCCGCCGCCGAAGCGCGGACCGTCGAACGCAGCCTCGCCGTCACAGGCTCGCTGCACCCCGACGAGACCGTCACCGTCAGCTCTGAAGTCCCCGGCCGCGTCGTGTCCATTCGCGCCGACTTCGGCCAGTACGTCCGCAAGGGCGACGTCATCGTCGAACTCGACAAACAGGAACTCTCGCTCCAAGTCGACCGCGCCAAGGCCTCCCTCGCCCAGGCCCTCGCCCGCGTCGGCCTCAACGCCTCGCAGGAGGAAGTCACCCCCGAATCCACTCCCTCCATGCGCCAGGCGCAGGCCCAGTTGGACGACGCCCAGTCCAAGTTCGAACGCGCCGAGCGACTCCTCAAAACCGGCGACATCGCCCGCGAACGCTTCACCGAACTCGAAAAGGCCTACATCGCCCGCAAGGCCGCTTTCGAAGCCACGCGCGATGACCTCCGCACCCAGCTCGCCACCATCGCCGCCCTCCGCGCCGATGTCCGGCTCGCCCAGAAACGGCTCTCCGACGCCACCGTGCGCGCGCCCTTCGACGGCACCGTCTCCCAGAAGCACGTCTCCCCCGGCCAGTACACCAAGGAAAACACCGCGTTCGTCACCTTGGTCAAAACCAACCCGCTCCGCCTCCGCGTCGAGATCCCCGAGCCCGCTACCGGCGCCGTCAAAGTCGGCACCGAGCTGACCTTCCTCACCGGAGCCGCCCCCGGCGCCGAATTCCACGCCGTCGTGCGCGAGCTCAATCCCTCGCTCGATCCAAAAGCCCGCTCGCTCACCGCCGAAGCCCGCCTCCGTGAATCCGACAGCCGGCTCCGCCCCGGCATGTTCGTCCAGGTGAGCCTCGTCACCCAGAAAGCCGAGCAAGTGGTCGCCGTCCCCCGCAACGCGCTCTATACCATCGCCGGACTCACCAAGCTGTTCACCGTCGAACAAGGGCCCAACGGCGAGACCGTCAAGGAACACCGCATCGTTCCCGGCGTCGATCTCGGCGCCCTCGTCGAAATCCCCGGCGGCGTCCTCCGCGTCGGCGACCGCGTGGCCGTCTCCCGGCTGCCCCAGCTCTCCAACAACCTTCCCGTCCAGAGCCGCAAGACGGCCGCGCCCAAGGGGTAACCACACGACATGCAAAAGCTGGCTGAAATCTGTGTCCGCAGGCCCGTCTTCGCCACCATGCTCATCATGGCGCTCGTCGTCATGGGCCTCGACGCCTACCGCAAGCTCGGTGTCGACTTCTTTCCCAAAGTCGAGTTCCCCATCGTCTCCATTACCACGACGCTTCGCGGCGCCGCTCCCGAAGAGGTTGAGTCGCAGGTCACCAAGCGCATCGAAGAGGCCGTAAACACCATCTCCGGCATCGACGAGCTGCGCTCCAACTCCTCTGAAGGCATCTCCATCGTCTCCATTCAGTTCGTCCTCGAGAAGGACCCCGAGGTCGCCGCCCAGGAAGTCCGCGACAAGATCTCCACCATCCTCGGCCAACTCCCGCAGGACGCCGACCCGCCCGTCATCGACAAGATCGCTACCGACGCGTCGCCCGTGCTCAACGTCGTCATCTCCTCCAACCGCGACTTGCGCGAAATCACCAAGCTCGCCGACGACCAAATCAAGAAGAACATCGAATCCCTCCCGGGCGTCGGACAGGTGAAGTTCGTCGGCGAACGCCAGCGCCAGATTCAAGTGTGGCTCGACGGCGACCGCCTCGCCGCCTATAACCTCAACATTGACCAGGTGCGCTCCGCCCTCGCCGCCCAGAACATCGAGGTCCCCGGCGGCCGCATCGACCAGGGCAACCGCGAACTCTCCCTCCGTACCCTCGGCCGCGTCGAGAAGCCCGCCGACTTCGCCCGCATCGTCGTCGGAAACGTGGGCGGCACGCCCGTCCGCATCAGCGACATCGGCGAGGTTCTCGACGGCTACGAGGAACCGCGCTCCGTCGCGCGCCTCGACGGCCAGCCCGCCGTCGTCCTCGAAATCCGCAAGCAGGCCGGCACCAACACGCTCGACGTCATCCAAACCGTCAAGGACCGCATCTCGCAGCTCCAGGCCAACCTGCCCCAGGACCTCCGCATTACCTACTCGCGCGACCAGTCCGACTTCATTCGCGACTCCTTCCACGCCGTGCAGGAGCACCTCATCCTTGGCGGCGTCCTCGCCGGCGTCATCGTGCTGCTCTTCATCCGCAGCTGGCGCGCCACACTCATCTCGGCCATCGCCATCCCCACCTCCATCGTCGCCACCTACACGCTGATGCAGTGGATGGGCTTCAGCCTCAACCAGATCACCATGCTCGCCCTGACCCTGGTGGTCGGCATCGTCATCGACGACGCCATCGTCGTCCTCGAGAACATTTTCCGCTTCATGGAAGAGAAGAAGATGACCGCCATGGAAGCGGCCGTCGCCGGCACGCGCGACATCGGCCTCGCCGTCATGGCAACGACGCTCAGCCTCGTCATCATCTTCCTGCCCGTGGCCCTCATGGAAGGCATCGTCGGCCGCTTCATGTCCAGCTTCGGCTACACCGCCGCCTTCGCCATCATGGTGTCGCTGCTCGTCAGCTTCACGCTCACGCCGATGCTCTGCTCGCGCTTCCTGAAAGCGAAAGGGCACGAGTCGGAATCGACCAAGGACACCTGGCTCTTCCGCGTCACCGCCGGCCCCTACCGCCGCATGCTGATGTGGTCGATGAGGCACCGCTGGGTCATCGGCATCGTCTCTCTCCTGGTCATCCTCTCGAGCGGCCCGCTCTTCATGATGGTCGGCAAGGACTTCCTCCCCACCGACGACCAGAGCGAATTCGAAGTCCTCTTCCGCATGCCCGCCGGCTCTTCACTCGAGGGCAGCGAGCAGATGGTCGCCGCGCTCGAACAGGACCTCAAGACCATTCCCGGCGTGAAGTACCTGCTCTCCTCCATCGGCGCCGACATTCGCCGCCAGGTCGACCGCGGTTCCATCTACGTACAGTTGGTGCCCATGCACGAGCGCAAGCAGAGCCAGAAAGAACTCATGCTCATCGCCCGCGAACGCATGAAGAAGTACCCCGACATCATCGCCAGCGTCCAGCTTCCCCAGTTGATCTCCGGCGCCGGCGTCAACGCTGACCTCATGTACTACCTGCAGGGGCCCGACCTCGCCCAGCTTGAAAAGTACACCGACCGCCTCAAAGCCCGCCTCCGCGAAACCCCCGGCGTCGTAGACGTCGACAGCTCCTACGAAGCCGGCAAGCCCGAGTTCCGCGCCAAGATTAACCGCGATAGGGCAGCGGATCTGGGCGTCAGCGTCGCCAGCGTCGCCACCGCCCTGCGCACCCTCGTGGGCGGCGACGAACAAGCCACCACTTACAAGGAAGGCGACGACCGCTATGACGTGCAGCTCCGCGTGAAGAAGGAGTTCCGCGATTCGCCCCAGGCGCTCGATCGCCTCTACGTCCCCTCCTCCACCCTCGGCAACACCGCCGTCTCCAACGTGGCGCACTTCGAGCCCGCCATCGGCCCCACCGTCATCGAACGCTACAACCGCCAGCGCCAGATCCTCATCACCGCCAATCTCGTCCAAGGCCAGGCGCTCAGCAACGTGCTGCCCATCGTCAACCAGACCGTGGACGAGTTGAACATGCCGCCCGGCTACAGCGGCGGCGAGGTCGGCCGCTCGAAAGAGTTCGGCCGCGCCGCGGTCAACTACATGATCGCGCTCATCCTCTCCATCGTGTTCATGTACATGATCCTCGCCGCGCAGTTCGAGAGCTTCATCGACCCCGTCACCATCCTGCTCAGCCTTCCGCTCTCGGTGCCCTTCGCTCTCGTCTCGCTGCTGATCACCAAGGAGAACTTCTCCATCATCTACACCTCGCTCGGCATCCTGGTGCTCTTCGGCATCGTGAAGAAGAACTCCATTCTTCAGATCGATCACGTGAAGAACCTGCGCCGCGAAGGCATGCCCCGCCTCGAGGCCATCCTACATGGTTGCGAGGACCGCCTGCGCCCCATCCTCATGACCACCGCCGCGCTCGTCGCCGGCATGTTGCCGCTTGCCCTCGGCGGAGGCCCCGGCTCCGGTTCGCGCCGCACCGTCGCCATCGTCGTCATCGGCGGTCAGACCCTCTGCCTGCTGCTCACGCTGCTGGTCACGCCGGTCGCTTACTCCTTCTTCGACGACATCGCGCACAGCACCCTCTGGTCGCGCCTCACCGCTCCGCTCCGCCGCTTCTCGCCGCGCCGCGCGTTCACCAGCTTCCTCGGCGCGCTGCTGCTTTGCGCGCTACTCGCCCCCTCCGCCGATGCGAAGCAGATCCAGCCCCCGGCGCGCATCGGAGTAGGCATCCTGCAGGTGAAGATGACCCTCGAGGAAGCCATCGAGCGCGCCCTCAAGAACAACCTCGAGATCGAAATCGAGCGCCAGAACCGCGCCGGCGTCTATCAGGGCATCAAAGCAGCGAGCGGATTTTACGACCCGATATTCCGCTGGCAGCCGTCGCTCGAAAAGCGCAACACGCCCGTCGCTAATGTCCTCCAGGCGGCCGATGGCCGGCTGGTCGACCGCTTCTTCGCCCAGAACTTCTCCTTCCGCCAGCCCCTGCCCTGGTCCGGCTCGTCCTTCCACGTGGACTTCGACAACAACCGCCAATCCACCAACAATCCGTTCGCCGGCCTGAATCCGTATTACACGTCGCGCCTCATGATCGGCATCACCCAGCCCCTGCTGCGGGACCGCGGGACGGACCAGCCCCGCGCCCAGTTGAGGATCAGCCGCAAGCAGGCGTCTCTCTCCGAAGTCGATCTCAAGCTTAAGGTCATCGATGTCGTGACGCGCGTCCAGGGCGCCTACTGGGACCTCGTCGCCGCTCGGCAGGACGCCGAAGTGAAGCGCGACAACGTCGAATGGGCCCGCGAACAGGTCGCCCGCAGCGAGCGCCAGATCGAAGCCGGCACCCTCGCGCCCGTAGAGCTATCAGGTGCCCAGGCAGAACTCGAGCGGCGCCTCGATACCTACATCGCCGCCGTTGGCGTCGTCACCGACGCCGAGAACGCCTTCAAGACCCTCGTCGCCTCCGGCCGCGAAGACACCCTCTGGGGCGACGAAATCGTCCCAACCGATCCCAAGACCAACGCGCCGCTCGTCTTCGACGACCTGCGCACGGCCATCGCCGAAGCGCTCCGCCGCCGCCCCGAGCTTGAATCGCTGGGCCTGCAAAAGGAGGTCAACGACGTCCAAAAGCAGCTCGCCCAAAACCAGACCAAGCCCCAACTGAACCTGAACCTCAACTACATCAACCAGGGCTTGGGCGGCGAGCTCGGTTCTACCGCCAACCCGTTCTCGGCGTCCAACGTTGCGCTCTACCAACGCCTCAACCAGTTGTCCGCCATCGCCGGTCTTCCCGCGGTTCCCGCCCCAACTTTCGGGGGCGCTCTTCCGTCTAATCTGGTGGGCGGTCTGGGTACCGCGCTGGGAGGTGTGTTCGGCGGCGACTACCGCACGCTGGCCGCGGGCTTCACGTTCGACTTCAACGTGCGGAACCGCACCGCGGAGGCGCAATTATCGCAAACCGTCATCGGCGAGCGCCGCATTAGTTTGGAAAAAGCGCGCGTCGAGCAGCAGATTGAAGCGCAGGTGCGCAGCGCCATGCAGTTCATCGAGACGGCGCGCCAGCGCATCACCGCGGCCGAGGCAAGCGCCCGCGCCGCCAAGGAAAAGCTCGATAGCGAAGTGCGCCTGTTCAACACCGGCGAGTCGACGAACTTCCTGGTGTTGACGCGCCAGAACGAGTACTCGGATTCGCGGCGCCGCGTCGTCGTCGCGCAACTGGAATTTAACCGCGCGGTAGCCCGCCTCGAGCAGGCCGTAGGCGCCACCCTCGAGCAGCACAAGATCACCGTGCAGTGACTGGCTTTCTTACGGGCGTTTGATCTTCCCTCATGCCCGAGCCCGGGCGGCAGCGCTAGGCCGCCCGGGCTTCTTTTTGCCCCGTGCGTGCCATAATCGCCCTATGCGCGAAGCCCCACTCATCGAACGAGTGGCAATCAAGAACTTCAAGAGCATCGCCTCCTGCGACGTACAGTTGAAGCCCCTGACCGTGCTCGCCGGCCCCAATGGATCAGGGAAGAGCAACTTCCTGGAGGCACTGCGCTTCCTCTCCCGTGCGCTGGCGGTTTCTCTTGAGGACGCCGTTGCCACCCACGGTGGCTGGGACAGCGTCGTGCGAAGGGGTGCTGGAGGGATCGAGTTCGAGGTAGAGGGTACGTGGCAGGACATTTCGATCCGCTATGGCGCCTATGTGCATAGCTCCGGCGTCGGCTTTGAGGAATGCGTCGTTGGTCATCATTTTTTTCGGCGTCACTCGCCGGCAGAACCGGAAGGTAGCCTCGATCGATTTCCAACGGTGGGACGATCGCAGTTCTTGCTCGCGAAAGTGGGGGACACTCGCCCCTTCGGGTGGGCCTACCGTTCTCTCACTCAGACCCACGTCTACAATCCACCGGCTAGTGCGCTTCGCCAGCCAAGTCCGGCTACGCGGTACCGGTTCCTCCTCGATGGTGACGCGCGCAACTTGGCCGAGATTGTGTTCCACCTGCAGGAGGAGCACCCGGAGTTGCTGGCGAGGGCAACAGAGTTTCTGCAAGTCATCAGCCCGGGAGTCAATCCTGTCCGCGCCTCGCGCGGAGGATTGTCCTTCTACCATCTGCTCTTCGGCGAACCGCCGTTCGAGGCCAAGAGTATGTCCGACGGCACTCTGCGTGCGCTGGCTCTTCTCGTCGCCCTCTACCAGGTGCCGGGCCCGACGCTGATCGGGATCGAAGAGCCAGAGGCGGGGTTGCATCCGGCATCCGCGGAGGTCCTGATTGAGGCGATGCGAGAGGCCAGCTCGAGTGTGCAGGTGGTCGCCACAACTCACAGTCCCGAGATGCTCGATGCGCTGAACCTCGACGAAGACCGCCTGTTGATTGCGGATAGGACTGACGGCCAGACGCGCATTGGACCCATCGACGAGGTGGGAAGGGACGCGCTGAAGAAGCGGCTGTACAGTCTCGGCCAGCTCTTGCGGTACGAACAACTCCAGCCGGGCGTATGATCCGCTTCTGTCCCGTAATTGAGGGGTGGACTTGCCCCCTGTTTTGAGACAACCGGTTAAGACTCAAAATCCATCGAACGGAGAATTGAGTCAGGGGATTGTCTCGTAGACAGTTCACGAAGGAGTTCAAACTGGCCGCGGTGCGGCGGCTGGAACAGGGCGTATCG
>JANRJO010000098.1:0-67371 GCA_033763935.1 Bryobacteraceae bacterium | reverse complement strand
CCCGCGGATCGCCTCCAGCGCCACCTTCGCTTTGAACTTCGGGCTGTACTGCTTGCGCGTTGTCGTCATCGCCGCTCCTGCGTTTACGACTGCGCCAGATTCTAACTTATTGGGTGGTCTGAAATCCTGGGACCACTATAGCCTTCTTCTCAATCCAGAACGTCTGTTCCCTACCATCCAGCAGCCCATTGTTCTGCAAGACTCTCAAATCGTCCTCGCTCGGCTTCACATCCACCGCATTCGGCGTAAATGTAATCTGGCAACTCGAAGGAAAACGGTCGCCTCCGCGCGTGTTCGACCTCTGGACGGCATACCGCCCTCTCGCCGAGACCATCGTGCGCGCCCCTGATCGCACCGCGTAGGAGAACTGGTCTCCGCTCTCGAAAGTCAGCGAAGTGTTCCCGCCAAACCTGGCGCCCGACCACCGCTGCCCGGCCAGACTGCTCCCTGTGCAACTTCCGCTCTGGGCGAGGGCCGCGCCCGCCATCGCCAGCATCGCACCGACTACTCGAAGAAAGGTTGTTTTCGTCGTCATATCCTGATAAGCGCAAACACCGCGCTCAAAAGCGACACCCGACTTGGGAATGCGCGGGCTGCGCGGAACAACAGTGGAGTTCCCCGGGCAACCGGACGTCCAAGGTGAACGGACCCTCGTGGTCAGCGACTGCAAAGCCGGGAGGCGGCCCGAACAGCGCGGCGTCCGGATCTCCCTGGCGGTACTCCACCGTCCTCGTCTCCCACGATCCGTCGATCGGGTCGCTGCGTTTTGACGCGACGATTGCTTTCCGCTCGTCCGAAACCCAAGCCTCCGTCACGACCACCCTCTGGCGTCCGTTCGGCCCCGGCAGGAAGACTCGTGTCATGCGCATGCCGCGTGTCAGCACCCCATCGATCCAGCGCGTCCCCAGGTCCTCCAGGGAGACATCCGTCGTGCGCCACTCGCTCAAACGGACGACCAATGTTTCGTGGTGAAACGACCTCGCGGCCAGGTTGACGATCTCGCGCCATCGCGGATCCATGCCTTCCGCCGCCCGGCTGCTCACCGGGCGGTTCTTGATTCGGTGCGCGACGCAATTCACCGGATCGACGACATATTGATAACCGCCGACCGGGTCGACAATCTGGATCAGGCGGATGTCCTCCGTCTCGAACATAGGCCGTTCCGTCCGCGTCCGTCCCTGCGCATCCCGGTACACCCACTCTTGCGATTCGCGGCCATATACGCCGCTCTGTACGCGCCCTGAGTATGGAGACCCCGTTATGGCCAGAGAGGCATCGGCAAACGGGCCATCGAACACCGCCCGGTACCTTCGAGCGCCGGCGGCTTGCGCGAGAGCGTCGGGTGTGCCCCCTGCGACCAACGCGATGACCAGGAGCGATCGTGCAAGAAACATAACTTTGTCTCCTGTACAGCCTACGCCACGAAGACACGGGCTTCAAGGCGAGTCAGCGCCACCGCAGGCGGTACCCTGCGCAGCCCCTCGATCCGGGCCGTGAGCTGGTCCGCCCTGTGAGCCTTCCGGCGACTCGTGCCCGCGCACGCATGGACCTCCGCGGTCGCCGCCAATGCCCTCGCCTTTGTCGCCTTCGTTCTGTCCCTCTACCTGAACCTGCTGCCCGGGGAGCCCCTCGACTGGGCTGCCGTGTCCTTTGGGTTGTTCGTGTTCGCAGTGTACGCGGCGATCGACTTGAAAAGACCGGGTCGGGCGACGCACTTAGAAGGATCTTGACACTCTCCGTGCAATATGTAATCATTTCCACACATTGGCCCCGAAGCCGACCATTAAAGACGTTGCCCGAGAAGCCGGCGTCAGTGTCGCCACGGTTTCGCGTGTCCTGAACCGCTCCGGCTACTTCGACGAGGCCACCGGCCGGGCCGTTCACGACGCTGTCGCCCGACTCGGATACCGCCGCAACGTGCACTGGCAGC
The DNA here is from genome assembly GCA_033763935.1 of Bryobacteraceae bacterium. Classification (GTDB taxonomy): domain Bacteria; phylum Acidobacteriota; class Terriglobia; order Bryobacterales; family Bryobacteraceae; genus DALYJJ01. The sequence continues at coordinate 65,441 of JANRJO010000098.1, read as the reverse complement.
GGATCTCCAACAATGCCTCCCGTACCCTTTGCTTCCTCCTCGGCAACCGCGCCGGGCTCAATTCGATGCAGATGCGGATGCTCGTCGCCTGCGAACGAGTTTGCAAGGAGCAGGGCTTTGACCTGGTCTTCTCGCGACTCGATTACCCGATAGAGGGTAAGGCGGCGCGGATCGAACTGCCGCGTATCGTCGCCGACCAGGGGCTTGTCGACGGCGTGATTCTGGTCGGCCGGCACGCTCCCAACCTCCTCGAACTCCTCGGTCAGAATGCCCTCCCCTGGGTGATGCTCGGTAACAACTTCGAGGGCGACTTCCACCGCCTCCCGGAAAATACGCTCAGCTACGACGAGGAAGCCGGCTCCGCCGATGCCACCGCCTACCTCGCCCGGCTGGGGCATCGCCGCATCGCCTTCATCGGCAATCGCGGCTACCTGTGGTTCCGGCGGCGTCAGAAGGCGTATGAAAAGGCCATGCGCGAGGCGGGCCTCACGCCCCTCTCCGTCGACGCTGACTGGGAGGCCGCCGGAGCGGAGTACGGCAGCCTCGCCGCCGCGGAACTGCTGCGGCGAAAGGATGCGCCGACCGCCATCTTCGCCTCCAATGACGAAGTTGCCGCGGGTGTCTGGAAGGAAGTCACTCGCCGCGGTTATCGCATCCCTCTCGACATCAGCCTCTGCGGCTTCGGCGACCGCGAGGAGTTCCAGATCCTCGAGCCGCCGCTGACCTCCATCGCCGTGTTCCCCGAGCGCCTCGGCGCCGAACTCGCACGTATGATCCTGGCGCGTCTCAAAGACCCCGCCACCGCCATCCCTTCCAGGATCTTCCCGTGCCAGTTCATCGAACGCGGCTCCTGCGCCCCGCCGCCGTCGCGATTGAAGGCGGTGAAAGCATGACCTCTTTTTTTTGGCCTCGACCTGAAAATGGTTACACATCTGGGAAAGAAGGACCTCCACATGTTCCGGACTCTGACTGTGTTGTCAGCGCTGCTGCTTCTCGCCCTCGCGCTCCCCGCGCAGGACTTCCGTGGTTCCATCACCGGCCGCGTCAATGACGCCTCGGGCGCCGTCGTCCCCGACGCGCAGGTCACCGCCACAGACGTCGAAAAGGGTCTCGTTACCCGTACCCGAACCACCGCCACAGGCGACTATCTGTTGCCGTCTCTCGCCCCCGGAGCCTATCGCCTGGAAGTGGAGATGAAGGGCTTCAAGAAGTATGTCCGCGAGGGGATCATACTTGCCATTCAGGAGCGCCCCACTATCGACGTCGCGCTGGAAACCGGCGATGTCGCCAACAGCGTCACCATCACCGCGGACGCTTCGCAGCTCGAAGTCAGTACGGCTTCGCGCGGTGAAATCATCAGCGGCAAGACGATTGTCGACCTCCCATTGAACGGGCGCAACGCCTTCTCCCTGGCCGGCCTCGCCCCCGGCATAGTCATCAACAACCGCGGCCAGGGCTCCGCGCTCCTGCGCACCACCGCCAACGCCGGCATCTCCTCCATGGCCATCTCCGGCGGCCAACTCCGCCAGAATGAGGTGCTGCTGGACGGCGTTCCCAACACCGGCACCGACGGCACCATCCAGTTCATCCCCTCGGTTGACGCAACACAGGAGTTCAAGGTTCAGACCAACAACTTCGATGCCGAATACGGCCGCTTCACGGGCGGCGTGATCAACGCGATGGTGAAGTCCGGCACCAACGAGATTCACGGCAGCGCCTTCTGGTTCATCCGCAACTCCGCGATGAACGCGCGCGACCCCTTCGCCACCACCATCCCTCAGTTCGGCTACAACCTCTTCGGCGCGTCCGCCGGGGGCCCCGTCGTCCTGCCGAAGATCGTCAACGGGCGCAACCGCACGTTCTGGTTCTTCAACTACGAGGGTTCGCGGGAGGGCGTGCCCCGCGCCTTCGTGGCCACCGTTCCCACCGTCGAGCAGCGCGCCGGCAACTTCTCGAACACGCGCGTGCGCCTCCCGAGCGGCCAGCCCGGCGCCGTTACGATCTTCGACCCCGCCACAACGACGCAAGCGGGCAATGCCTTCACCCGCACGCCGTTCGCCGGCAACATCATCCCCGCCGACCGCTTCGACCCCGTAGCCCGCAATCTGCTGGCGCGCTATCCTCTGCCCAACGCCGCAGGCGACAGCATCACCGGCTCCAACAACTTCCTCAACTCTTTCAAGGACCCGGTGAGCGACAACGGCTATGTCATCAAGATCGACCACCGCTTCTCGGACCGCCACGCCATCTTCGGCCGCTACAGCTTCCGGCGCTTCAACGTGGGGCGCGCGGGCGCTTTTCGCAACGAACTGACTGCCGACCGTGAGCAGCGCGATGCGCCGGGCGTCGCCCTCGACGACACCTGGACCATCAGCCCCACGGCGGTCCTCAACATCCGCTACGGCTACACGCGCTACAAAACGCAGGCGCAGGCGGACAGCCTGGGCGCTGACCTCGCTGCCCTGGGCTTCCCCGCCAACTACGCGGGCACCGTTCGCGTTCCCGCCTTTCCGCAGATCACCATCGCGGGCTTCACGACGGTGGGCGGCGCAAACAAGTTTGCCAAGAATGTCGAGGACGCACACTCGCTCCGCGGAACGATGACCAAGGTCGTCGGCCGCCAGACTCTTAAGTTCGGGGCCGAAGGCCGCCTCCTTCGCTCGAACATCAACTCGCAGGGTGCGGCCTCTTCCGGTGCGTTCAACTTCGACAGCGTCTTCACGCGCGGCCCGAATCCGCAAGTGAATAACGTGCAGGCCGGCTTCGGCCTTGCATCGTTCCTCCTCGGCCTGGGCGCCAGCGGAAGCGTGCAGGACAACGTCGCCAGCGCCGATCAGTTGCCGTACTACGGCCTGCTCTTTCAGGACGACATCCGCGTCTCACGGACCCTCACCCTCAACCTCGGCGTCCGCTATGAATGGGAGGGCGCCTACACGGAGCGCTACAACCGGCTGAACCGCGGCTTCGACGCTACCACCAACCTGCCCATCGCGGACCAGGCCAGGGCCAACTACGCCCGCAGCCCCATCGCGCAACTCCCAGCCGACCAGTTTCAAGTGCGCGGCGGGCTGCTGTTTGCCGGCGTCAACGGGGTGCCCCGGGGTCTTGCCAACGTGCAACGGAGTAACATCGCGCCCCGCATCGGAGCCGCCTGGCAAGTGACGCAGAAGACGGTCCTGCGCGGCGGCTACGGCATCTTCTACGGCGCCAGCACTCTCACCGATGAGACCCGCAACGGCTTCAGCATTTCGACGCCGTTCGTCGGCACCATCAACGGCAGCCTCACACCGGTGAACACGCTCCGCAACCCGTTCCCCGACGGCCTGGCCACGCCGCGCGGGGCGGCCGATGGCCTGATGACGCTCACCGGCCAGGGCATCAGCTTCACCAACCCTGAGCGTGGCCAGCCGCGCGCACAGCAGTACCAGTTCGGTATCCAGCGCGAACTTCCCTGGCAGTTGCTCGCCGACGCCGCCTACGTCGGCTCCTACACGGACCGCGTCTCCGTGTCCCAACAGCTCAACGGCATCCCCGCCTCCATACGGGACCAGGCAGAAGCGCAATTCCGCTCCACGGGCCGAAACTTCCTCTCCGATAGCGCCGTCAACCCGTTCCGCGGTCTCATCACCACCGGTACGCTCACCGGCGCGAACACCACCGTCGGGCAACTGGTCCGGCCCTTCCCGCAGTTCACCTCCGTCGTCCGCTCCTCAACGCCCATCGGCAAAATCCGCTACGACGCCCTGCAGGCCAAGCTCAGCAAGCGCTTCAGCTCCGGTCTCAGCTTCATCACGGCGTACACCTGGATGAAGCAACTCGAGCAGACGCGCTTCCTCAACGACCAGGACCTGCGCCCCGTGAAGGAACTCAGCGATTTCGACACCGCTTACCGCCTCAGCGTCAGCACCACGTATGAACTGCCCTTCGGGCCAGGCCGCAGCCTACTCGCCTCCGCTACCGGTGTCACTCGCGCACTGGTGCAAGGCTGGCAGCTCAACGTCATCTACTCGGCGCAAGGCGGCATACCGGTCTCCGTGGGCGGCGCGCAGAGCCTCGGCCGAAGCGCGAAGCTGGAGAACCCGACGGTCGGCCGCTGGTTCGACACCAGCGCCTTCCGGCAGCTCCTCACGCTCGAACAGAACGGCACCTCGCGCCTCCCCGATGTCCGCACGGCCGGCCGCAACAACTTCGACATCTCCATCTTCAAGACCACCACTATCCATGAACGCTTCCGCGTGCAGTTCCGCGCCGAGGCATTCAACGCCCTGAACCGGCCCGAGTGGTCCGGCCCCGACGGCTCGCTCACCTCGCAGAACTTCGGCGTCGTCACCAGCACCAACACCTTCGCCCGGCAGTTGCAGTTAGGCTTGAAGCTTCTATGGTGAGGGCGCGAAGGCCGGCAATTCTTGCAGCGGCGGCGGTGCTGTGGGTCAGCGCCGCCGCACGGGCGGAGTTTGTCCTTGCATCGAAGGACAGTGCCGCGGCCATCGTTGTACCGCCGTCCGAGCCCGAGTTCCTGCGCCTCGCCGCGCTCGACCTCATTGAAGACGTGCGGCGCATCACCGGACGAACGCTTCCGCGCGCTGTTGCAGTCGAAGCCTGCCGTCCCCACTGCGTGGTTCTCGCCAGCGTCTCGCTCGCCGATTCGCGCCGTATCATCGCCGGGCTCGCACCCGGCCTGCAACTCCCGCAAGAGCCCGAATCGGCGCGCCTGCTCACGCTCGAGCGGCCCGCACGAAACATACTCCTCATCGCCGGCGCGGATCCCCGCGGGACGATGTTCGCGCTCTACGATCTCATCGCCCGCGAGCTTGGCGTTGACCCGCTCTACTTTTGGTCGGGCCGCTCCCACCCGCGCCGCGAGCAGCTGGCGCTCACCGTCGACCGCACCCTCGCCGCCCCCTCCTTCCGCTACCGCGGCTGGTTTATCAACGACGAGGATCTCCTCACCGAATGGAAAGACGGCGGGGGCCCGCGGGACATCAATTACCCGTACTACCATCAGGTCACCGCGCCTGAGATCCATCCCCGCATCTTTGAAGCCATGCTGCGGCTCAAGATGAACCTGGTGATCCCGGCGTCGTTCAACGACATTGACAACCCCGCCGAGGAGCGTATGATCCGCGAAGCGGCACGCCGCGGCCTCTACGTCTCCATGCACCACGTCGAGCCCATGGGCGTCAGCGCCTTCGCCTTCAACAACTACTGGCGCGCGCGCGGACGCTCCGTGGAATACAGCTACGCATCCAACAAAGCGGCGTTCGAAGAGGTCTGGCGCTTCTACGCCAGGCGCTGGGCGCAGTACCCGGTGGTCTGGCAGGTGGGCCTTCGCGGCATCGCCGACCGCCCGATCTGGCTTGCGGACAAACAGGCGCCCACCACGGATGAGGGCCGCGGCGCGATGATTTCGGACGCCATCGCCCTGCAGCGCCGCATCATCGCCGAAACCGATCCTCGCCCGCAGCCGCCCATCACCACCACGCTCTGGATGGAAGGGGCGTACCTCTTCCGGCAGGGCAATCTCAAGCTTCCGAACGACGTCACCATCGTCTTTGCCGACAACAGCCCCGGTTGGAAATGGCAGGCCGACTTCCACGACACGCCGCGCGAAAAGGACCGCACGTACGGCGGTTACTACCATCACGCGGTCTGGGGCTGGGGCCCGCACCTGGTGCAGGCGGTTCCTCCCTCCGTTACCTTTCGCATGACTCGCGAGGCATATGAGCGCAATGGCCCCCACTACTTCATCGCCAACGTCGCTAACATTCGCGAGTTCGTCCTCGGGCTTGCCGCCACTGCCGAAATGGTGTGGGACATCGCGGCCTTTCAGCCCGACGCCTTCCTCCGCCGCTGGTGCCAGGAGCGCTTTGCGGCGGCCGCCGAACAAGCCGAAAAAGCCTATCGCGCGTTCTTCGATGCCTACGTCCTGAACGAAACCCGGGGCACCCCGGACCTGCTCGACGGCCTCACCCTCCACGAAGGCAACCGCATCGCGAAGGCGCTGCTTGAAGGCCGCAACGAAGATCTCTATACGAAGCTCTCGCGCCAGGACGCCAACCTCGCAAAGTCCTTCCCTGACTTGCGCGCGACCGGCGAAGAGCCGCCCGATGCCCTGCTTCTCCGCGTGCGCCGCCAACTTGCGGCTCTTGACCGAGCGATCGCGGCAGCCGAGGCTGTCAGTCTCGAAGGTGAGGCCGCAGACTTCTTCCAAGCGAACCTGGTGGGACAGGCGAAGATCCTGAGCGGCCTCGGCCGTTGGACCGCCGCCCTTGCCGAAGCAAGCATCGCCGAGCGTAAACACGACACCGGCGCCGTACACCGCCACCTCAAAGCGGCCCTCGAATCCTGGGATGAGATCCGGGCCGGCCAAGCGCTCAACACCAAAGGCGAATGGTCCCACTGGTATCGCGGGGATCGGAAAATGAACCTGGGCGCGGCGTATCGAACCACGAAGACATTGATCACCAGAAAGGCAGGCAGCTAATGCTGAGCGAAGCCCCCGTCATCCGAAGCGTCGATTTATACCCGGTCCTCACGGGCCGCCTCTACGGCGAACCCAGCCAGCACATCCTTCTTCGACTTACCGCCTCGGATGGCTCCACCGGCTGGGGTGAGATCAGCGACGTCTCGCACCTCCCCGCCATGCAGCCCGACGCCGAAGACCTGCAGCGTGTGCTCGCCTCGCTCCTCGCCGGCCGCTCCGCCATGGACACGAACGGCGTCGAGGATCTGATGCTCGCCAACTTCCCCGGCACGCGCTTTCACGGCAAAGCCTGCCTGGTGCGCGCCGGCGTGAGTATCGCGATGCACGACCTCAAGGCGCGCCTTCTTGGCATCAGCGTCGCCGAACTCCTCGGCGGGGCCCGCCGCACACGAGTCCCCATCTGCTACCCAATCTTCCGCATGAAGAGCCGCGCCGACGTGGCCGACCGCATACGCCTGGTCTCCGAACAGTTCGACCGTGGGTTCTCCGCCTTCCGCTTCTACTTCGGCTCGAACACCGACGCCGATTGCGAACTGCTCGAATCCATCTGCGGCCGGTACGGCAAGCTGCTGACGCTCACCTCGCTCGACGGCAGCGGTCTCTTCACCCTCCCCGCCTTCCTCCGCGCCTATAAGCGACTCTCCCAGTTCCCGTTCGAGAGCATAGAAAGCCCCGTCGACCGCGACGACGTCGAACTCATCGCCGAAGCGCGCACCAAGATCGATCACCCGGTGAGTGAGCACGTCCGCAGCCCGGAGTACGCCGTCCGCCTCATCCGCCACCGCGCGGTGGACATCTTCAACATCAGCATCACCGTCGCGGGCGGCATTCAGGGCATGCTGCGCCTCTTCCAGCTGGCCGACAGCGCCAACCTCGAATGCCTCATCGGCACCACGCAGGAGCTGAGCGTCGCTACCGCCGCGCAGGCGCACGTGGGCGCTGCCGCCCCTCGCCTCGATTACGCCTCCGACCCCGTCGGCCCGTCCCTTTACACGCACGACGTCACGCGCGAACGCGTCCGCTTCGAAGACGGCGACCTGCTGCTCCCTGAGGGCCCCGGTCTCGGCGTTGACGTCGACCTCGGTCTCATCCACGCCATCGCCGCGCCGCTAAGCTCCGTCAACGACGTGAAGACCAGCTTCTCCCGAGGCTGACACCCATGCCGCTCCCCACGCTGCGCTGGCTGATACTCGCCCTGCTCTGCCTGTCCACAGTTATCAACTACGTGGACCGGCAGACCCTCGCCGTCGTGCTGCCCAGCCTGCGCCAGGACCTCGGCCTCTCCAGCGTCGACTACGGAACCATCACCACGCTCTTCCTCATCGCCTACACGCTCGCACAGGTCGCCAGCGGCGTCTTCATCGATCGCATCGGCACCCGCAAGGGCTTCGCCTGGTTCGTCGGTGTCTGGTCGCTCGCCGCGGTCGCCCATGCCTTCGCCACCGGCCCGTGGTCCCTCGGCGCGCTCCGCTTCCTCCTCGGCCTGGGCGAGTCCGGTAACTGGCCGGCCGGCGGCAAGGCCATCGCCGAATGGTTCCCGAAGTCACGCCGCGCCTTCGCCATGGGCGTCTTTGACGGCGGCTCCGCCATCGGCGCCATCCTCGCTCCGCCCATCGTCGCCGGTCTCGCCCTCGCCTTCGGCTGGCGCTCCGCGTTCGTCGTCACCGGCCTCGCCGGCTTCGTGTGGCTCGCGGCATGGTGGTGGATCTACCATCGCCCCGCTGAGCATCCCTGGCTTCAGGAGAAGCTGGATACCGAACCGGAGGCACGTTCTGCGCGTCCATCCTTACGCTCCCTCCTTGGGGAACGCAAACTCTGGGGCCTGATGCTCACCCGCATGGTCGCGACCCCCGTCTGGTGGTTCTACGTCTTCTGGCTCCCCGACTACCTCAACAAGGAGCATGGCTTCACACTCAAGGAAATCGGCCTCTTCGGCTGGATCCCGTTCCTCACCGTCGACCTCGGCAAGCTCATCGGGGGCGGCGTCTCCGATCGTCTGCTTCAGCGCGGCTACTCGGCGACCCTCGCGCGCAAGAGCGTGATGTTTGCCGGCGCACTCGCCATGTCGGGCGGCCTGCGCGTCGTGGGCGCCGATAGCGCCGCCTCCGCCATCGCCTGGGTCTCGCTGGCCACGTTCGGCTTCGGTCTGTGGAGCGCCAACATTCTCGCCCTCCACGCCGATCTCTTCCCGCGCTCCGCTATGGCGACGGCCATCGGCTGGACGGGCACGGCGGCGAGCGGCGGGGGCGCCCTCTTCACGTACGTCGTGGGTTGGCTCGTCCAGGGCAGTGGGTATGAAAGCGTCTTCTGGATTGTCGGCACGCTCGCCTTGTTCGCCTGCCTGTCACTGCTCTTTGTCATCGGCCGCGTTGAAGCCGTCCGCCTCTCGGAGGCCGCCGCATGAGCCGCTTCAGCGGGTGGAACGTTGTCGTCACCGGCGCCGGGCGCGGGATCGGCTTCGCCACGGCGGAGCTCTTCTCCGCCGAAGGCGCGCGCGTCACCATCGTCGACATCGACCCCGCCCTCGCCGAAGCCGCCGCCGCGAAGCTGAACGCCGCTCATGCGGTCCTCGACGTTTCCCATGGCGATCAGGTGGAAGCGTTCTTCGCCGGCCTCACCTCTCTCGACACCCTCATCTGCAACGCGGGTCGCCTGTACTCGACGACCACCCTCGCCGCAAGCGAAGAAGACTGGAACGCGAGCCACGACGTCAACGCCAAGTCCGCGTGGCTCTGCGCGCGTGCCGCTCACCCCTTGCTCTCGAAATCCGCGCATGCGAGCATCGTCACCGTAGCCTCCGCTCAAGGACTTCGCTCCTCGCGCCGCTCCTTCCCCTACTCGGCGTCGAAGGGCAGCCTCATCGCTCTTACGCGGAGCCTCGCCGTCGAGTATGCGCCGGCCATCCGTGTCAACGGCATCCTACCCGGCCAGATCGAGAGCGTCCGCACAGAGCCCTACTTCGCCTCCTTCAAGAACCCCGAGGAAGCGCGCCGCCGCGTGCTCTCGACGTTCCCCATGCGCCGCCTCGGCAAGCCCGAAGATATCGCCCAGGCCATCGCCTTCCTTGCGAGTCCCGCGGCGTCGTGGATCACGGGCACGCTCCTGACGGTAGACGGCGGCCGTGACGCCGCCCTCCTCGATCTGAGCGACCTCGAGCCATGAGCAGAAGAGCCGTCTGGATGAACCTCTGGGACCTCGAGGGCCGGCCTCCACAAGCCGTCCTCGATCACCTCGAGAACGTCGGGCTCAACGGCTGCCGTATCGGCCTCGCCTACCACGGCGGCCGCATGCTGCTTCCCGGCCACGCCTCACGCGTGGTCTATGAACAACCGCTTTCGCCGGGACTCACTGCGCCTCTAGAACTCCTCTCGTTTCTCGAAGCCGCCGAGGCCCGCCGCTTCCATACCGCGGCCTGGCTGGTCCTCTGCCACAACGATCTCCTCGGCGAAGCGTCCCCGCACCTCTGCATCACCAACGCCTTCGACGAACGCTACCCGTACGCGCTGTGTCCGGCGCAGCCCGAGGTGCAAGACCACTGCATCCAGCTCTGCCGCCGCGCCGCCGAAATCCCCGGCATCGCGGAACTCGATCTCGAAGCGCTCAGCTTCATGGGCTACGAACACCAGGGCCTCCACGATAAACGCGGCATCCCGCTTCCGGCGGCAATCTCGTGGCAACTCTCGCTCTGCTGCTGCGACCGTTGCGCCGGCGCTGTCCCCGAACTCAAGGCCGCGCTCCAGACCAACATCCGCCACTGGCTCACCGATCCCTACGCGGAGCCACCCACTCTCCCCGGCCCGCTTCAGCAAGCCGCCCTCGCGTGGCGGCGCAAGGTTCAGAAAGACCTGCTCTGCCGCATACGACAAGCCCTGCCGCGCACCACACTCAACATCCGAACTTCGCAAACCGAAGCGTGGGCCGGCGGCAAGTGCACACTCCGGCTCGAAGACCTCGCCGAGTACAACGCCGAAGCCACCTACACCTGGTTCGGCGCGACGCTCGAAGACATGCGCACTGCCATCGCACGCATTCCCGCCCACCCCGCGGTCCCCCTCACCGGCGGCTTCGTCTTCCACGAACCTGACTGCCGCTCCGCGGCAGACGTCGCCGCCCGCCTGGAACTTCTTGCTGCCTCGCCGGCCGCAGACTTCAACTTCTACGGATTCAGCATGGCCGCGCCCGCGCATTGGCGCTGGCTTCAACAAGCCTTGAAAGGACTACCGACGAAATGACCCTCTCGCGACGCACTCTTCTCTCGATGCTCCCCGCCGCCGCCGCGCTGGCGCAGGCTCCCGCCGCCCCGCCGGCGCGCGTACGCCCGCGCTCGCCGAAGGACATCGCCTCCTCCCCCATCTCGATCGGCTTCGAGACTCTCGACCGTAAGATGTTCGACCCCGAGCGCACCTACGAACACCTGGCCCGGGTCGGCGTGAAATGGGCGCGCTGCCAGACCGGCTGGGCGCGCACCGAAACGCAGAAAGGCGAATATGATTTCGCCTGGCTCGACTCCGTCGTCGACTCTCTGCTCAAGATCGGCATCCAGCCCTGGTTCAACCTCGGCTACGGCAACACGCTCTACACGCCCGGCCCGGCGCATCCCTCCGCCGTTGGCTGGGCTCCCATGAACAGCGACGAGGCGAAGGCCGCCTGGAGCAGGTACGTCGCGAAACTTGCTGAGCGCTATGCGGGCCGCGTGAAGCATTACGAGATCTGGAACGAGCCCAACATCGCCGGCTTCTGGCAGCCCGAAAAACCAAGCCCGAAAGGCTACGTGGATCTCGTCAAACTCACGGCTCCACTCCTCCGGAAGGCCACTCCCGGCTGCACGCTCATCGGCGGCGCCTTCGCCGGCCTGCGCGATTGGGACTACTTCGAAGGCTGCATGGAGGAAGGTCTCGGCAACCTGGTCGACGTCATCTCCTACCACCCTTACCGCGCCGTTCCCGAAGACAACTACGAAGCCGACCTCCGCGCCTTCCGCGGGCTCGTTCATCGCTACAAAGCCGGGATGCCCCTGTGGCAGGGCGAGAACGGCGCTCCCTCCACCAACAACAGCACCGGGGCTCTCCGCGAGTTCGAATGGGATGAAGCTCGCCAGGCTAAGTGGCTGCTCCGCCGCCTCCTCACCGACCTCAACTGCGACGTGCAGGTCAGCAGCTATTTCCAGACCGTCGACATGGTGAACTACGTCTGGGCCACCGGCCAAAGCGGCATGACCAACTCGAAGGGCGTCCTGCGCGGCACCGTCTACACGCCCAAAGCGGCCTACTATGCGCTGCAGAATTTGTGCACGTTCTTCGACAGCCAGGCAAAGCGGGCGGACCTCCTCCTCCGCATCGAAGGCGCCGCCGGCCAGTACGAACCGCTCGCCGTCCGAACCGCCACGTTCCTCCGCGGCAATGCCCCGCTCTACGCCTGGTGGTTCCCGGCCAGCCTCCAGCAGGGCTTCCCCACGAAGCAAACCCGCCTCACCGTGTGGAGCGGCCGCGCCGCGAAGCTCGAGACACCGGTCATCGTTGACCTTCTCACCGGCGACATCACACCCGCGCAGAAGATCAACCGCCAGGGCGGCCTCCTCCAAATCGAAGGCCTCCCCTTACGCGACTATCCGCTACTGTTGACCGACGCATCCGCTGTCTAAACGTGCGCGGCGTATGCTGGAGAAGCCGTGATCCACATCCTGCTTCTCCTCCTCGCCGCGCCCCTCTGCGCGCAGCCCGCGCTGGAACTCCCCCCGACCGACAGTACCGGCGGCCGCCCCCTGATGCAGGCGCTCAAAGCCCGCCGCACGGCGCGCGAGTTCTCCACCAAGCCCCTCCCCCGCGAAACCCTCTCGAACCTTCTCTGGGCCGCCTACGGCATCAACCGCCCCGACGCCGGCGGCCGCACCGCCCCCTCCGCCCACAACTGGCAAACCATCGAGATCTACGCGGCCCTACCCGAAGGCCTCTTCCGCTATAACGCCAAGGCCCACCGCCTCGACCCCGTCTCCCCTGGCGACAGCCGCCCCCTCACTTCTACGCAGGACTTCGCCGACACGGCCCCGCTCAACCTCGTCTACGTCGCCCGCATGGCCCTCACGAAACAGTCCCCCGAAGACACTGCCGAAGACGTGCTCTCCTGGGTCGCCGCCGAAGCCGGAGCCATCGCGCAGAACGTAGCCCTCTATTGCGCGTCGAAAGGCTTGGCCAACGTGGTCCGCGCCGGCTTCCAGCGAAGCGCCTTCACCAAAGCAGCCCGCCTCGCCCCCACAGACCGCATCCTGCTCGCTCACACCATCGGCTTCCCCAAGTAAGCCCGGCGCTACTCCACCGGCTTAGCGTCAGCCGCTACCCGCACGATCACATCCAACTTTTCTGCTATCTCCGGCGCGATCTGCTCCTGCGGCACATACCGCACCAGCACGTGGTAGTCGGTCTTCTGCATCAGGTTCTCGACGCCAAGCTCGGTGAAGTAGTTGTCGAAGATAGGCCGCAAAGCCTCGTCGCTCACCTTCGTGCTGGAATCGAAGGGCTCCGTCTGCCTAAGCGTGCGTCGCGCGGAGGCTACTCCGTCGATGGCGGTTCGCATGGCCGCCAGGCGGCGCTCCCGCTCTGACGCCTCGAACAACGGGGCATCCTCGGACATCTCCGCATTCGCGTAAGCCAGCAGCGTCTCCGGATACGCGAGGTAATTTTCGATCTCGCGGCGTTCCCAAGCCATCTGCCGGAGGGGTCCCCCGGCCGGTAGCTCGCGGTCAAGGGAATCGAACAATGCCACTCCCACCAGGTCGGGCTTCGCCTCCCTCAACCCGAAGAAGTGGTCGCGCGCCTTCTGGGGCAAATTGCCCACATAATGAACAAAGGGCCGCTCCAGCACCGCCTTCGCTGGATGAGCGAGTCGGTCGGCGAAAGCCTGCAAGATCGCAAGGTCTGTCGAGCCCTCGAGGTATAACACCCACCCCGTCTGCTCCGCCTGATAGTACTGATCGAAACCGATCGCTTTGAGCGCCTTCAGTACCTGGCTCCCACGATCGTCGATCCGGTGCGGCCGCCCCACGAATGCCACCAACATGTCTCGATCCGCGGCCTCCTCGAGCATTACCTCAGAGTGACTCGCAGCGATAATTTGACAGCCAAGGTGGTCCGCTGTGTCTGTAAGCAAATGATAGATCTGACGCTGGCGCAGGATCTCCAGGTGCGCGTCGGGTTCGTCCAACAGCAGCACGCTGGCCGGATGCGTATAGAGGTGCGCGAGCAACAGTAGCGTCTGCTGCAATCCCCGGCCCGATGAAGCAAGATCCAGATCTACCCCATGGTCCCGGTAGGACATCGTGATCTGGCCTCGCTCCTTAAGGTAAACGGGTTCCTGCAGCCTGACTCCGAATAACTGCTGGATGTGCTCTACCAGCGCCTGCCATGCGGTACGGTCTTCCTGCGAAGAGACCTGGTAGCAAAGGTTGCGCAAGACCTCCGCCGTTCGCCCCTCTCCGATGCGCACGTCAATCGCGCCAGCATCCAGCCGGTCCTCCGTCGCCGCTAACCCCGACATAGGGGGAAGGAAGGCTACGCGCACGGGGGCGGCGCCGTCCGGCACCGGCATGCGCTCCGAACCCTTTTCGTCAGCCCTCAGTGGGCGGCAATAAAAGCTCTCCTCATTGGCGTAATCGAACTCCAAGCCGCACGTCCATCCTTTGCCCGCCGCTACCCCCGAAACGACCACATCCACCCGGATGTTCCTCGTCTCCTGCTTCCCGTTGAGACGTTGCACCGCGCGCGTATGCAGATCCCGCCACAACAGGTTCGCTGACGGAATCGGAACCGAGATCAAATCGCGGCGATTGATCGTAATCCCTGGCCGCCTCTCCGGCATGTCCTTGTCGGAACGCCTCTCCAGCCACTTGCGCAACCCGGTCTCCCACAACGCGAGCGCCTGCAACGCCGTCGTCTTGCCGGAATTGTTCGGACCGACGAAGACAACCGTCCGCCCCAGTTCGATCTCCACATCCCCCAATCGTTTGAAGTTCCTGACTCGCAAACTCGTGAGCATCTTCAAGAAGCGTATCTCAACGTGTTCGCTTCCCCAAGTAAGCCCGGCGCACGGCCGGCGTGCTCGCATACACGAACACAGCACCGTTCACCACGGCCGCCGCCCAACCTTGCCGGATCCCCACGCTCACCTGCCACAAGCTGCCGGAGACGCCGATCCCATACACGACGAGTGTCAGCGGCCACGCCCACCAGCGCACGCGCCACGAGCCGTACGCGAGCACCCCCAGCACCACGCCGATCCCCGCCAGAAACGCCCACGTCCACTCCCCGAACCATCGCAGCATGATCCGGCTGCCGCCCGACACGCCTAACCCCTCGCGAAAGTCGGCTGAAACCAGGCTCCCCACCGCCATCACCAGACACACGACCGCGCCAATGGCATGAACACCGGTCAAGACATGCAGGAACCGCGGCAAGTTACTCCCCGATCTCCCGAATCACGCGGCAGGGATTCCCCGCCGCGAACACACCTTCCGGAATGCTGCGCGTCACCACGCTGCCCGCGCCGATCACCGTCCGCGAGCCGATCGTCACCCCTGGCAAAATGATTGCCCCGCCCCCCACCCACACGTCGGAGCCGATCTCCACCGGCTTCCCATACTCCTTCACGCGTCGCTGCTCCGCGTTCATCGGATGCATCGGCGTGTAGATCTGCACGGCGGGCCCGAACAACGAATAACTGCCGATTCGTACGCGGCACACATCCAACACCACGCAGTTGAAGTTGAAGAAGACCCGCTCGCCTAACTCGATGTTGGCGCCGTAATCGCAGTAGAACGGCGGTTGCATCCACACCGAGTCACCACCTTGCCCAAACAGCTCTCGCAGAATCCGCCGGCGCTCCTCCTGTTGCCCTTCGCGCGTGGCATTCAGCGCCTGACACAGATCCCGTGCCCGCTCGCGCCCCGCCACCAGTTCCGCATCCAGCGCGTCATACAACTCGCCCGCCAGCATCTTCTCGCGCTCGGTTGTCATCCCGAGTACCATACCACCATGCCGCTCGACGTCCGCGTCTTCGAAACCACCGAACAGATGGCCCTCGCCGCCGCTCACGATGCCTCCTCCCTCATTCGCGAGGCCGTCGCACACCACGGCGAAGCCCGCATCGTCGTCGCCACCGGCAACTCGCAACTCGCCTTCATCGACGCGCTCACATCCGTGCCGGATCTCCCCTGGCACACCGTCACCGTCTTCCACATGGACGAATACTCCGCCCTCCCTGCCACCCACCCCGCCAGCTTCCGCCGCTGGATTCGCGAGCGTGTCGGCGACCGCGTCGACCCGAAGATCGTCCACTACCTCGACGGCGAATCCCCCGACCTCGCCACCGAATGCGCCCGCTACGCCGCTCTTCTGAACGAAGCCCCCCTCGACCTGACTTTCGCCGGCATCGGCGAAAACGGCCACATAGCTTTCAACGACCCCCACGAAGCCGACTTCAACGACCCCGCCACGGTGAAACTCGTCAACCTCGACGAAGCCTGCCGCCGGCAGCAGACCGGCGAAGGCCACTTCCCCACTCTCGAAGACGTTCCCCGCCAGGCCCTCACCATGACGTGCCCTGCCCTCATGCGCGCCCGCCACCTCGTCTGCTGCGTCCCAGAGTCCCGCAAGGCCGCCGCCGTCAAAGCCGCCCTCGAAGGCCCTGTCACGGAAGCCTGCCCCGCCTCCCTCCTTCGCACCCATCGCTCCGCCCGCTTGTATCTCGATCGCGATTCCGCGGCGCTTCTGTCCGACCCCGATCTCCGGTAAGCTCTATCCCCATGAAGCCCGTCTTTGCCGTCCTCGCCCTCGCCGCGTTCGCCTCCGCTCAATCCTGGCAGCCCCCCGCCGAGCAGGACCGCTGCCCTTCGCGATGGGGCCCGAACGATCAGCGCGGCTCCGCCAACCATATGTCCCCGCAGTCCGTCCTCCGCGCTGCCCGCCTCATCCGCACCGGCGCCGTCTTCGAACTCGGCCACGTCCTCTCCTCCTCCATGCCGTTCTTTGGCACGCGCCGCTTCGAACTCAACACCAAGCGCACGTTCATGAACCCCGGCGCCAACCGCCGCGGCAGCAACGAAGAGATCGTCTACTCGGAAATCGGCCAGGTCGGCACGCAGTTCGACGCCTTCAGCCACCAGACCATCGGCAACAGCCAATACAACTGCTTCCAGCTCGATCAGATCTCCACGCGCACCGGCTTCACGAAGCTCGGCGTTGAAAACGTGGGCGCCCTAATCACCCGCGGCGTCCTCATCGATATCGCCGCCGCCAAACAGACGGCCATGCTCGAGCCCGGCTACGAAATCACGCCCGGCGACCTCGAAGCCGCGCTCAAGCGCCAGCAACTCACTCTTGAGCCCGGCGACGCCGTTCTCATCCGTACAGGCTGGAGCACGCTCTGGGGCAAGGACAATGCACGCTACACCGGCCGCTCTCCGGGCATCTCCGCCGCCGCCGCCGAGTGGCTCGCCAAGCAGAACCCGATGCTCGTCGGCGCCGACAACGCCTCCGTCGAGGTCTCCCCTAACCCCGATCCGAATATCAGCCTGCCCGTGCACCAGATCATGCTCGTCGTCCACGGCATCCACCTGCTCGAAAACCTCAAGCTCGAAGACCTCGCCGCGCAAAAAGCCTACGAGTTCGCCTTCATCGTCCAGCCCCTCAAACTGCAGGGCGCCACCGGCTCCACTGTCGCCCCCGTCGCTATTCGATAGCGATCGCAGCCGAACTTTTACCGGAGTTCGACGTCTTACATTACATGCCCGCTCTCCTGCAGGACCTCCGCTATGCCACCCGCTCCCTCGCCCAATCCCGCGGCTTCACCGCCGTCGCTGTCCTCACCCTCGCACTCGGCATCGGCGCCAACACGGCGGTCTTCTCCCTCCTCAACGCTGTCCTCCTGCGGCCACTGCCCTACCACGACCCCGCCCGCCTCGTCCTCGTCTGGGAGAGCGCTCCGTTCTTCGGCCTGCACGACAGCCCCGTCTCGCCGGCCAACTACGCCGACTGGAAAGTACGCGCACGCTCCTTCGAAGAGATGGGCGCTCTCGAGGTCACCGGCTATCGCCTCGCCGGCGACGGCCCCGCTGAACTCGTCCACGCCGCAGTGGTTACCGCTGGCCTCTTTCGCACCCTCGGCACACGACCCTTGCTCGGCCGCGTCTTTCGGAACGACGAAGATCGCATCGACGCCCCCAAAGTGGCCATCATCGGCGAAACCCTCTGGCGCCGGCGCTTCGCGGCCGACCCCGCCATCGTCGGCAAGACCATCCGCCTGAACGACGAGCAGCATACCGTCGTGGGCGTTCTCTCCTCCGGCAACGAGCCGCCCTCGCAGTATCATGGCGCACTCGATGAAATCTGGACCCCACTCGGCGCCGCTTACACGCCCGCCCGCTGGGCCGAGCGCGGCCGGCACAACTGGATGGTGGTCGCCCGCCTGAAGCCCGGCATCACCCTCGCTCAGGCCGATGCGGAAATGCGCGCCATCGGGGCCGCCCTTGCGCGAGAGTATCCGAAGACGAACGAGAAGGTCGGCGCCTTCGTCGCCCCCATGCGCGACCACTTCGTTCGCGACCGCCGCCCTCTCCTCACCCTCCTCCTCGGCGCCGTCGCCTGCGTGCTCCTCATCGCCTGCGCCAACCTTGCCAACCTCCTGCTCTCCCGCGCCGCCACGCGCCGCAAGGAAATCGGCGTGCGCGCAGCCCTCGGAGCCGGCGTCTGGCAAATGGCGCGCCAGTTCTTCTGCGAAAGCCTCCTGCTGTCCGCCGCCGGCGCCGCCCTCGGCGTCCTCTTCGCCGCGGCAACCTTCGGCCTGCTGAAACAACTCGCGCCCGGCCGCCTCGCCGGCCTCGACTCGCTTTCCATCGACCTCCGCGTCCTCGCCTTCACTGCGGCGCTCGCTATCGCCGTCGCCCTCGCCTTCAGCCTCATCCCCCTGCTGCAACTGCGCCGCGTCGATCTCGTCGAGGCCCTCAAGCAGAACTCCCGCACCATCGCCGCGTCGCAGTCCAACCGGACGCGCGCCGCGCTCATCGTCTCAGAAGTCGCGCTTGCCTTTGTCCTCGCCATAGGCGCCCTGCTCCTCCTGCAGACCTTCGCCCGCCTACGAGGGGTCGATCCGGGCTTCCGCACCACGAACCTCCTCACCGTCGGCCTGCCGAAGTTTGGCGGGCCCCGGCCCACGCCGTCGCAGATCGCTTCCTGGCAGAGCGAAGTCCTCGCTCGAGTCACCGCCATCCCCGGCGTCGTCTCCGCCGGCTTCACCAACCACATCCCCATCGCCTTCAAAGGCGACATCTCGAGTGTCACCGCCGAGGGCCGCGGCGAGCAGGACGCCGTCCAATGCCGTAGCCGCGCTGCCGGGCCCGGATACTTTGAAACGATGGGCATGCCCATCATTCGCGGCAGGGATTTTATGGAGTCCGACCGCGACGGCGCACCACTCGTCGCCCTCGTCAACCAGTCGCTCGCTCGTGAACTCTGGCCCGGTCAGGACCCCATCGGCCGCAAACTCGTCTTCGGTTCGAAGGTGGCCGTCCCTGTCGCCGGCGTCGTTCGTGATATTCGCCAGGACGCCCTTGACGCCTCACCCAAGCCCGAGTTCTACATCTCCTCACTCCAGGCGCCGTTCCACTCCGGCTCGCTGGCGATTCGCACCAGCGTGAAGGCCGAGAGCATCGTGGAGGCCGTGCGGCGTGTCATCTGGAACCTCGATCCGCAGCAGCCGATCATCGACGTCCGTACCATGGACGAAATCCTCGACCGCGAAGTGTCGCAGCGCCGCCTGCAAGCCAGCCTGCTCTCGGGCTTCGCCGCCCTCGCGCTTGGCCTCGCCGCCATTGGCCTCTACGGGGTCCTTGCCTACTCGGTCGCCCAGCGCCTTCCTGAGTTCGGTGTCCGCATCGCCCTCGGCGCTTCGCCCGCCGCGCTCCTCCGCGCCATCATTGCCCGGGGCCTCACCCTGACCCTGCTCGGCCTCGCCATCGGCGCCGCCGGCGCACTCGCCCTCTCCCGCATGATCTCCGCGTTTCTCTTTGGCGTCACGGCCACTGACCCTGCGACGTACGCCGGCACGGCCATCCTGCTGCTCCTCGCCGCCACACTCGCCGGATACCTACCCGGGCGCCGGGCGACCGGCGTCGACCCCGCCACGGCGCTCCGCCAGGAGTAAGCGCGGCGCGCCCTCTACGCCTGCGGATACCACTTCGCCCGCTTCGCCAGGAACAGCGGGAACGCGAGCGACAGTTCCAGAGGCTCGACGATGCAAGCCAACTCCGGAGCCTCAAAGTATCCGAACTTCCCGAGACCGCGAATGCGCCCCTCCAGCAAACGTACATACCCCCGCCGCTGCAACTCTTTGTCGCTCCGCGCCAGGCTAGTGACATAGGTGCCGAGGTGGTGCAATCCCGGCCCCCGGCTCGCCAGGAACCGCGAATACAGCGTCTCCCCCTCCATTGGCTGGATCAACTCGATAGAGACACCGCCAACCTGAGCCACCGCGATCCGAATCCGGTACGCCGCGCTGCTGCCGCTGAACACGCTGGTTCTCTCGTCGACTTCGAACACTCCGAACTTCGCTCTGTAAGCCGCGTGGTACCCATCCATGGCGGGCTCGAGATCCCCCACCACCAAACCAATGTGATCCACACGTCCGCCGAGAGCGCCGCCGAACAAAGGCATTCCGCCATTATGTGGGATGCCGCAATTGACTCAAAACGTCAGCCGCAGCGCCATCTGCAACCGCCGTGTCGCCCCCGCCGCGTTCGCCACCCCGAAGTTCGAACTCGCCAGGCTACGGAAGTCATCCCCCGCCGCGGTCAGATACGGCACGTTGAAGATGTTAAAGAAGTCCGTTCGGAACTCCAGGTTCCACGGGCCCGATTGCATCGGACCGGACTCGAACAGCCGGATGTTCTTACTCAGCGTCCAGTCGAAATTGAGTAAGTTGTTCAGCCGCTCGGTGTTTCTTCCGCACGTCCCGTTGTTGCCGAACAACGGCTGCACATACCGGAAGTTAGACGCGTTTGCGGCTCCGTTCACACCCCTTTGGTTCGGCGCGGGAATTGCCCCACCGAACTCGAATGACGCGCCGCCCGCCGCGCAACTGGCCCGCGCCCCGGCTTCCACACCCGATCCCTGCCCGTCCAGATTTACGTCCGTAATCGGCACCGCGGTCCCCGTTGCGGAGGTAATCGTCCGCGGCCCGCTCACAATCGTATAAGGCACTCCCCTTTGCCACTGGTTAATCGACGCCCAGGTCCATCCGCCCAGCACTTTCCCCGCTACGCCCTGCTGCCCACGGAAGAACGGGAGCTGCCACACGTGGCTCAGTATGAACCGGTGCGGTATGTCGAACTGCGACAATGCCCGCTCCGCCCTGAAGTTGAACTGGTCCTGGGCGTAGCTTCGGTCCGTGATCGCCTGCCCCGGGCTGTAGTCGGACGAATTGTCAATGGACTTCGACCACGTGTACATCGCCTGGAACTGAAGTCCCCACGATATGCTCTTGCGCAGTTCCATCTGCAGCGAATGGTAAGTGGAACTCCCGTTGTCCCGGAGTAAGTTCACATCGTTGAACCGCGGGTCGATTCGCGAGTTGCCCGCTCCGTTCTGCCGCGCAAACGACTGCTGGAACTCCGCCGCCCGCGCCCGCTCGTCTTCCAGGCTCACGGCCGGCGCCGGCCGCCGGATCACCGAGTTCGCCGGCCCGAACGTGGTCAGCGCCGTCCCTCGCGTCCCTACATAACTCGCGTCGGCAACGAGCGACGACGTGAACCGCCGCTGCACGCCCAGGCTGAAATGCTGCGCATACGGGTTTCGCAGGTCCGGCTCGGTCGAGGTGATCGACCCCAGGTTGGCCGCCGTCCCGAACCCTCCCACTAGGGCGTTGAACGTCCTCTGAAACTCCGACGTCCCCGCCAACAGGTTCTCCAGGCTGTTCGCCCCCGTGAAATTCGCCGCACCCGTCAACGTTCCCGTGTAATTTGTCGGCGGCGTGGTCCGTCCGGCCTGCAGCCCGTTGAAGATCAGGGAGTCGAAGTAGATCCCATACCCGCCGCGCACCACCCACCGGCCCGCCCCCGGATTCCATGCAAACCCGAACCGCGGCCCCGGCAGGAACGACGTTCCCTCCACCACCGGGCTCTCGTTCCGGAACCCGCCCAAAGCTCCGGTCCCCGCCGCACCGATCGCCGTATTCAATCGCGGATCCAACACCGACTGCAACCGGTTCACCTCCCGCAATCCGCCCTGGAACTCCCACCGGAACCCGAGATTCAACGTGAGCGTCGGCATCACTTTCCAGTCGTCCTGCACAAACGCCGCGTGATAGTTCGTGCGGAACCCGCGGTATGTGTTCCCGAACATCTGTGTGTAAGAGCTCGGCGTCCCGGCCAGGAACGTATTGATATCCCCGAACGAGTAAATACCCCGCCGGTTCGAATCGTTCACGCTGTTATCCTGAATATGTCGTAAGTCGAACCCCGCTCGCAGTAAATGCTGCCCGCGGTTATAACTGAATGCGTCGTTGATCTGGTAGACGTTGAAGATCCTTCCCTGCGGCCACGACTGCACCGTCCCGAATCCCGCCAGCCCGGGCACCGAGAACCGCGGCGTCGCCGGCTCCGTCTCCGGGCTGAACAGCGCGCTCGACCGCCCGTACGCCAGCCGCAGCTCATTCGTCGCCCGCGGGCTCAGCACCCAGGTGTCCGCGATCATCGCGTTCCGCCCCCGGGGATCGAACGTTGCATCGAAGCCCGGCAGCGACCCTGCTGTCCGGTTCACCGACGTGCCCAGGTTCTGGAAGTAGCGGACCGTCAGCGAGTGCGTATCTGTGAAGTAGTGGTCCCCCCGCGCAACAAATTGATTGCTGTCCGACGGCGTCGTCGTCTGCAGCGACAGCGTCCCAATCAGCGGATTCGCCGTCGGTGTGTTCGGAACCGGCAGCAGCCCGAGAATCTGCCGCACAGAGGCGTTCGTCACGCTCGCCCGCGCCGCCTCCGATGGCAGTGCGAACACCTGCGTCGTTCCCGCCCCCCGCGTCCGCCGCCCCTCGTATCCCCCGAACACGAACGTCTTGTCCTTCACCACCGGCCCGCCCGCCGTGAAGCCGAAGAAGTTCTGCCGCAGCGGAGTCTGCTTCCCGGTCCGGTCAAAGTAATCCCGCGCGTTCAACGATCCGTTCTGCAGGAAGTTATAAGCCGACCCGTGCAGCGAGTTACTGCCCGACCGCGTGATCATCACCACCTGAGCATTCGATTTCACCCCATACTCGGCCGCCCAGTTATTCGCCAGCACCCGGACCTCCTGTAGCATCTCCGGGTTCGGCTGCGTCGCCAGCGCAATCCCGCCGAACTCCCAATCGTTCGCGTCCGTGAAATCCAATTGATGAGCCGTCGCCTTGCTCCGCCCGCCGTTGGCGTTCAACTGCCCCGCCTGGGCGATGGAAATGGTGGTGAGGTTCCCGCCCCTCGGACTGAACGTCGGCGTCACCCCCGGCGCCAGCGTGATAAAGCCGCTGATGTTGCGCCCCTGCGTCGGCAGCGTCTGCACCTCTAACGTGTTGCGCGTGGTGCTTCGGAGGGCCTCGGAGACGCGGAGTTCCGGCGTCGCCTCTCCCACCACACTGATCGTTTGCGCCTGTCCCGCCAACGCAAGCGTGAAGTTCTGGGTCGTCGTCTGGCTGGAGTACACCTGCACCATTGCCGTCGCCGCTGCGAAGCCCGCCTTCGATACGCTCACTTCGTAGGCGCCCGGCGCCACCGCCGCGAAGGTGTACGCGCCGCCCTCCCCGGTCAGGTAACTACGTTCCGCATTGGTCTGCAGACTCTTGAGCGTCAAAGCCGCGCCCGGAGTCGGCGCGCCGCTCGAGTCGAACACCGTGCCGTCAACACGCCCGGTGGTGTACTGCGCCCAAACCGGAACGCAGAAGAGAATGAGTACGGCTAACTTGTAAGTAGACATAAGACCCGTACCACCAGCGTATCCGGCGCCGGTAACAATCGAGGCACGGGCGAGTTACAGTTTCGCCACCGGCGTCCACCCGTAGCTCTCGAACCGCCAGCTTACCTGGTCTCCCGCAGCCTCGATCACCGCATACCCTTCAGGAAACCCCATTCGTGGACCTTTCCACCAGTTCCCGCTCACCGCCCCCGTCGTAATGTAGTCGGTGTTCTTCCACCGCACCCGCTCATTGATGTGCGTGTGCCCCTGCAGCACCAGCTTCACCGGGTACCCGTCGAATAACTCAACCACGACCGCCGCGTTCTCCACCACAATCGCGTTCCCCAGGGCCTGCCAGCCCGGCACCACCTGCAGCGCCGCCGTGACCAGCGGAATGTGGCACAACACGATCACTGGCTTACCCGGCCCGTTCTTCTCCAGGTCCGCCTTCAGCCAGCTCAGCTGTTCGTCGTCGACGTAGCCCTTGTACTTCCGCCCCTCAATGAACACCGTGTCGAGCGTAATGAAGTGCCAACCCTTGTGATCGAAGCTCTTGTACCGCGGCCCGATGCGGTCCTCGAACATCTTCTTTCCGTACTCCGGATCCTTCGGTGACACCCCGCTCTTCTTGAACACCCCGAAATAGTCGTGATTGCCCGGCGCCGAATGGACCGGACACTCCAATCGCTTCACTGCCTCGCCGTACAGCGCAAACAACTCCTTCGCTCGCGGCTTCCGACTCTCTAACACGTCGAACACCAGGTCCCCACCCGCCAGGCAGAAGTCCGGCTGCAATCGGGCGATCTGCGTGAACGCCTTCGCCACGCCCTCATCGGCCTTCAGCTCTCTCTGTATGTGCGTGTCCGTAAAGTGGACGAAGCGGAACCCCTCGTCCGCGGCCTTCAGGCCTCCCCGCGCCGCTGCCGCGGCCGCGCTTCCCGCAAGAAACTGGCGTCGATTCATCACCGCCAGCCTATCAGCCCCGCGTAAATATCCCGTTACGCTTCGCCCCCGCCCTCGTCTTACTCCTTGCTATGCGCCGCCTCCTTCTCGCCCTCCTGCCCGCCGCCCTTGCCTTCGCCTCCGCCTCCCCTGAGAAGATCCTCGAAGCCATCAACGCCCGCCCGGGCGACACGGTTTGCGAGATCGGCGCCGGCGACGGCAGCGCCAGCATCGCCGCCGCGCGCGTCGTCGGTCCCACCGGCCGCGTCTACACGAGCGAGCTCGGCGAGTCCCGCGTCAAGAAACTCCGCGCAAGCATCGCTTCCAGCAACCTCCCCCAGATCACCGTCGTTGAAGGCGAATCCACCAGCACCAACTTCCCCGCCACCTGCGACGCCATCTGGATGCGCGACGTCTACCATCACTTCACTGACCCCGCTGCCATGAACGCGTCCATCGCGGCCTCCCTCAAGCCCGGCGGCCGCGTCGCAGTCGTCGACTTTACCCCGCCTGACAAGGAAGCCGCCGATCCCGCCGCCCGCGCCAAGGACGGCCAGCACGGCGTCACCCCCGAAACCGTCACCCGCGAAATGAAAGACGCCGGCCTCTACGCCGTTTCCACCGAAAAACCAGGGCAGCGCTGGTTCATCGTCGTCCTCGCGAAACCAGCCTCCTGACCCTCCCCTCCCACATTTCCCCTTGCTTACCGAGAGGAGTTCGGTTATTCTTTTCTCGGTAACCGAGAGGAGAACCGTGAGCAAACCATCCGATCTTGTCCAAGGCACCCTGGACCTCTTGCTTCTCAAGATCCTCGCCCTGGAACCGTTGAACGGCTGGGCTATATCGCAGCGCCTCCGCCAGGTCTCCGGCGACGTCCTCCAGGTCAGCGACGGCTCCCTCTACCCGGCCCTTCACAAATTGGAACAGCAAGGCTGGATCACAGCGGAGTGGAAGGCGACGGAGAACAATCGCCGGGCCAAGTTCTACTCCCTCACCCGCCTCGGCCGCCGCCAGCTACAGAAAGAAACCGAAAGCTGGACCCGTCTCTCGAGCGCCATCACGAATGTGATCCGCCTGGAGGAGGCTTAGCCGATGCGCGTCGAGAGCTGGGTCTACACCATCCCCCTACGCCTGCGCTCTCTCTTCCGCCGCCGGCTGGTGGAACAGGAACTCGACGACGAGTTGCAATACCACCTGCACTGCAAGACCGCCGACTACGTGTCAAAGGGCCTTCGCGAGGAAGAAGCCCGTCGCGCCGCCCTACTCGATATGCAGGGCCTCACGCAGCGCAAAGAGGAATGCCGCGACGCCCGCCGCGTGAACCTCGTCGACGACACGCTCCAGGACATCCGCTACGGCCTGCGCATCCTCGCGCGAACTCCCGGCCCCACCGCCCTCGCCGTCCTCACCCTCGCCCTCGCCATCGGCGCCAATGCCGTTGTCTTCGCCCTCTTCCAGTCCCTCATCGCCCGGCCGCTCAACGTCCCCCGGGCCGAAACCCTTTACTCCCTCGAGCGCAAAGACTCGAACTCCGGTCGCATGTCCTATCCGGACTACCTCGACTTCCGCGATCGCAACCGCTCGTTCGAGGGTCTCGCCGCGTATGAAATCTCCCCCGCCGGGCTCGACACCGGGAGCGGAAACCCGTCCTCCGTCTACGTCTGTATGGTCAGCGGCAACTACTTCGATGTGCTCGGCATCCAGCCGCAGATCGGCCGCGTTTTTCACGCCTCCGATGAGCGTGGGCCCAACAGCGCGCCCTACGTTGTACTCTCCCACCGCGCCTGGCGCGAGCGCTTCAGCGCCGACCCGCTGATTGTCGGCCGCACGGTCCAACTCAACAAACACCCCTACACGGTCCTGGGCGTCACTCCACCGGAGTTCCGCGGCACACTGCTCTTCTTCTCCGCCGAGATCTTCACGCCTTTCGTCAACCAGGAACAGATCACGGGTGTCAATCACCTGAACGAACGCCGCATGCTTTCCGTATTCCTCACCATGGGCCATCTGAAGCCCGGCGTCACGCCCGCACAGGCCATCGACGACATCAACGCCATCGGCGCCCAGATTGAGAAGACCTACCCCACCGATGTCGCCCGCATGCGCTTCACCCTCGCCGACCCATCTCTCTACGGCAGCTTCCTCGGCCGCCCCGTCAAGGCGTTCCTCGCCGGTCTCATGCTCCTCGCCGCTCTCATCCTCCTGGCGGCCTGTGCGAACCTCGGCAGTCTCTTTGCCGCCCGCGCCAGTGACCGCGCCCGTGAAGTCGCGCTCCGTCTTGCGCTCGGCGCCCATCGCCGGCGGGTTCTGCGCCAGCTCTTCACGGAGGCGCTCCTCGTCGCGCTCGCCGGCGGCGCGGCGGGACTCCTGGCCAGCGTCACCTTCCTGCGCGCTCTCAGCTCATGGAATCCGATTCCCCGCTTCCCCATCCGCCTGAACCTTGAGCCCGACCCCTTCGTCTACGCCCTCGCTCTCGTCCTCGCCCTCCTGGCCGGCATTCTCTTCGGAGTCCTGCCCGCGCGCCAGGTGCTTGCCATGGATCCGTTCCCGATCGTGAAGTCCGGCCGGCTGACCGGTACTCATCCACGGTGGACGGCGCGCGACCTCCTCCTCGCCTTCCAGATCGCCATCTGCGCCGTGCTCGTCACGTCTTCTCTTGTCGCCGTCCGCGGCCTCATTCGATCTCTCCACACGGACTTTGGCTTCCAGCCTCGGGGCACCCTCCTCGCCCATTCCGCCCTCACCATGGCCGGCCACCCCGCAGCAGCTTACCCCGCGATTCACCAGCGTCTCGTCGACTCCGTCGCCGCCATCCCGGGCGTCGAAGCCGCCGGCCTCATCGATCGCATCCCCTTGGGCGCCGACTGGGCCAACTCCCTGATGTACCCGGAAGAGACCACCGACTTCCGTCCCTCCAACGCCGCCGCCACCGCCGTCCGCTTCAACGTCTCACCGGCCTACTTCCAGGCCGCCGGCACTCGTCTTCTCGCCGGTCGTCTCTTCACAGACCACGACCATCCGCGCGCGCCGCGCGTCGCTATCGTGAACCGCGAGTGTGCCCGCCGCGTCTTTGGATCGGACGCCGCAGCTCTCGGCCGTTGGTTCCGTCTCCGCAACAACATCAGACTTCAAATCGTGGGCGTGGTGGAAGACGGCAAGTATGTGTCCCTCACCGAGCCGCCGCGCGCCGCACTGTTCACCCCGCTCGCCCAATCGCCCGCCGCCGAGACCTGGCTCGTCGCCCGCACTTCCGGGAACGCCGCGGAACACATTGCCCCCGCCATCCGCGAAGCCTTCCGCCAGACCGACCCCGCCCTTCCCGTCTACATCGAGCCCTGGACTCAGACGCTCGATTTCGCTCTCTTCCCCGCACGAGTGGCCACGGCGGCCCTCGGCGTCATGGGTCTCATCGGAGCGCTTCTCGCCGTCACCGGTGTCTTCGGCATGGCCGCGTACTCGGTGAGCAAGCGTTTGAAGGAACTCGGCATTCGCATGGCCCTCGGCGCGCGCCGGACGGAAGTTCTCCACGCGGCTCTCGGGCGCGCCTTCAAGCTTCTGGCGATCGGCGGCTCAGCCGGACTCCTCCTCGGCGTTTTGGCCGCCCGAGTCCTCGCCGCCATCGTCTATCAGGCAACCCCCCGCGATCCCTTTGTGCTCGCCGGCGTGGTCCTCGCGCTCCTGCTTCTTGGCCTCGTCGCCACGTGGATCCCCGCCCACCGCGCGCTGTCGCTCAACCCCGTCGCTTTGCTTCGAGAGGAATAACAAATGAGACGTCCCCAAGTTTGGCTGGCATTCGCCGTCTTCCTATTCGCCCTGCTGTTGATTGCACCGAGAGTTCACCCTTCCGGCATGCTCGTAGCTCTCGCCGCCAACCTCCTTGGGGCCCTCGCCATCCTTGTCTGGTGGCTCTTCTTCAGCCGGCTTCCCCACCTCGACCGCTGGCTCACCCTCGCCTTTACCGTCGGAACCGTCCTCGCGCTGAAGCCGCTGATGCACGTCTCCGTAGCGGGCCTTGGCCAGCGCATATTCTATTTCTTCTTCGCCGTTCCCCTCGCCTGCCTTGGCCTCACCCTCGGGGCGACGCTCGGCCGCAACCTCGCCCCGAATGCGCGCCGCGCCGTTCTTGCCGCCTGCATCCTCCTCGTTTCTTCTTCTTTGGCGCTCGTCCGAAGTGAGGGAGTCCGCGGCGAAGGCGGATCGCAGTTCGCCTGGCGCTGGACACCCACGCCCGAAGAGCGGCTCGTCGCCGCGGAACCGCTCCCCGGCCCCGAACCGGCACCCGAACCCCCGAAGCCCGCCGAACCCGTGCCTGCGCCGGCGCCCGCATCCGAGCCCCCGCCCGAAGCCGCCCCTGCAAAGCCCGCCGCCGCGCCCCCCGAATGGCCCGGCTTTCGAGGTCCCGACCGCGACTCCCGCGCCGCCGGCATTCGCATCGAAACGGACTGGGCCGCGACCCCGCCGAAAGAGCTCTGGCGGAGAGACGTCGGCCCCGGCTGGTCGTCCTTCGCCGTCGGCTATGGCCTCGCCTACACGCAGGAGCAGCGCGGCGAAAACGAGGTGATTGCCGCTTACCAGTTGGAGACAGGCAAGCCCGCCTGGGCGCACCGCGATGCTGCCCGCTTCTACGAGGCCAACGCCGGACCCGGCCCTCGCGGCACCCCCACGCTCCACAACGGCCGCCTCTACGCTATCGGCGCTACCGGCATCGTCAGCGCCCTTGATGCGAAAACGGGCGCGGTGCTGTGGTCCCGCAACGCCGCCACCGACACCGGCGCGCCGATCCCCACTTGGGGCATCTCCAGTTCGCCCCTCGTCATCAATGGCCTGGTTGTCGTCGCCGCCTCCGGCCGCCTCGCCGCCTATGACCCCGCCTCCGGCAAGAAGATCTGGAACGGCCCCACCATCGGCGGCAGCTACAGTTCTCCGCACCACGTCACGTTTGGCAAGTCCGATCAGATCGTCTTCCTCGCCGGCCAGGCGATCGTGGGCCTGTCGCCCGGCGACGGCAAGCTGCTATGGAAGCACCCGTGGGAAGGCGGCAAGATCCTGCAGCCCGCCGTCGCCCCCGATGGCGCTCTGCTCGTCACCAACGGCGGCATGGCCGGCGGAGAGGCCACCCGCCGCCTGACCATCGCGCCCGCCGCAACCGGCGAATGGACCGCCACGGAAAGCTGGACGTCCCGCGGCCTCAAGCCCTACTACAACGACCTCGTCGTCCACAAAGGGCACGCCTACGGCTTCGACGGCAGTATCCTGTCCTGCATCGATCTCAACGACGGCCAGCGCAAATGGAAAGGCGGCCGCTACGGCCACGGCCAGATGCTCCTGCTTCCTGACCAGGATCTCCTGCTCGTTCTCTCTGAAGACGGCGAGCTCGCCTTAGTGTCCGCCACGCCCGACCAGCACAAAGAACTCGCCCGCTTCAAAGCCATCGAAGGTAAAACGTGGAACCACCCCGCGATCGCCGGCGACATCGTCCTTGTTCGCAACGACCGCGAGATGGCCGCCTTCCGCCTCGCGCGCAAGAGCGACTGAGAGCAGTTCGATGATCACCAGCAGTTCGCCCCGCCCCGCCGCGGCGCCGCTTTCCGCCCAGCGAAACGTGCGCTCTCGCACATCCACCACCACCCCCGGGCGCTCCATCCGTCCCCCGTCCCCGCGCACGCGCCGGATGCGCACCATCTCGTCCTCCCACGGGAAATCCGAATCCACGCGCAGCCGCGCATCCCGGTGCTTTGCGCCGGGCTTCGTCTTCAACTCTACCCGCAGGTACTCCGTCTCCTGCTCCCCCAGGTACTCCACCTCGTGCGTCTCCACCTGCGCGTTCCGGTTGAACCGCACGCTGCCGGCCGTCACCGCCGGCCGCTCCACCGTGAACCGCGGCGTCACGTGCGAAAACCGGATCTTTCCGCCGTCCGTGACGTACACGTACACGGTCGGCAGCGACGGGTGCGAGTGCACCGGCAAGCGCTCGCCCGGCCGGTACCGCACCCGCGACACCCGCACCGACGCATTCTCGAACTCCAGCCGGTAGTTGTTCGGCAGCGTCGCGTACGGGTCCTGCCCGCACAACACGCCCGCCAGCATCAGGGCCGCCCCCAACGCCCTTACCACGCCGCCCCGTAGTACCGCTTCAGCCACGCGCACAACCCCGGCAGTCCCGGATACAACGACCGCTCCGAGATGTTGTTCTGGTCCAGCATGTCCCGCGCCTCGGCTTTCATGCTCGCCGTAATCACGATCCGCAGCACCAGGTCCGCGTGCGCCTGCGCATGCCGCTCCAGAAACGCCCCCTGCGATACCGCCCCGCCGTTCATCATCGAAAGCAAACCGGACTGGCTCGCGATCCTCTGGTCGATCGAGGGCGGCTCCCACAAGATCATCAGCTCCCCGTCCTTGGCGCTGGCGTCTAACGCGTCCAGGTCCGCGAAGCTTTTCTCCAGGAGCCTCGTGTCGTACACCCACGAGATGCCCCGCAGCGCCGCCGCGTTCACTTCTCGCAGTCGCGCCGCATTCAAGCACCACACCACGCCGTCCTTGTGCTTCAACCGCTCATCGCCCACCGCGAAGTGCACCGCCACCAGCGGCGACGCGCTCCAATCCAGGCACCGCGTCGGCAACCCATTGTGCTGCGCCACCGCCAGAACGTACCACTCCGATTGCCGGTCGAACGTCCCCGCACTCGCGTACTTTCGGAAGCTCCGGAGCAGTGACCGCTCCACCACGTCCGGAAGCGTCTTTCGTATCCCCGGCAGGCGCTGCAGGCTCGTGTCCAGGCCCCACTCGGCGTCGTCCATCCCGCGAAACACATACGGCGACCGCCGGTGCCCGCCCTCCTCGCCGCGTATCGGTATCAGCCCCGCCGAATGCAACTCCGCCATTAACTCGAGCCACGACGCCACCCGTATTTCACGCCCCGGAAACGCCATAGATCCCCGCAGTATACTCCACGCTCACCGCAAACCTCATCGCGCAGCAAACACCCTGCGCCGGTAATGCACGTCCTTCCGCGAGTACCCCTTCACCCCCACCTCAACCCGGTGCAACCGCCCATCGCGCAGTTCATCCTCCGCCAGCCGCACCTCCAGCACGTACCGCCCCGCGTAGGCCTGCATCAATTGGTCGAACGCCCCAGCGAGCCCCCCGGCCTCCTCGACCTTCAGCACCACGCCCCCGCTGCCTTCGGCCATTCTTGCCGCCGCTCCTGTCAAGCTGTACCCCAGCACCGCCCCCAACGGATTCAACACCGCCGCGGCCGCCGCGTATTCGCGCACCATCGGCAGATGAATCGCACTCACGCTGAGGTTTGCTTCCTCCGCCACCCGCTCGGCCAACTCCCGCTCGGCTGGGCGGGCGAGCGTGTCCAGCGTGTTGATGCTGTCGGAGATCGACAGCAACGTCACCAGCGAGCCCGGCCGCTCCCGCGCCACTCGCCGCGCCGCCTCTACCGCCTGCGTCATCAGCCCGCCATCACCGCCCCCGGGCCGCCGCCGCCCCGCTCCGGACGCCGCCTCCGCCGCCTCCGCCAGCGCCCGCGCCGCCGTCTCCCGGTCCCGCGTCAACCCCACCACCTCCCGTGCCCGCCCTTCAAACCAGTCGTCCGCCGCGTACACGGCCACTTCGTCTTCGGCCTCCAGCCTCCCCAGCGCCGTCGAGAACGCCTCCCGTGCCGCATGGGTCCCCATCGTGCGCAGTCCGCCCTCGCGCGCCAAGTTCAGGTAGACGAGGATCGCCAGCGGACGCCGCCGCTCTCCGGCCCGCCGCACGTATACCGGCGATCGCCTGCGCCCGTCCACCCGCAGCTCGAAATCCTCCGCCGCCAGCCCCTCCACCATCGCCTGCCGCCTGGCATCCCGCACCAGTACTTCTACCTGCAGCATTCGGCTCTCCGCCCGAAACGTCGGCTCCTCGCCGCCGAACGCTATCGCAACCGACATCGAAATCGTTGTGAGTATCATGCAGCCCCATACTGCCGCCTCCCCGCCTTCCCGCCTATGACTGCACGCGACATCTACCTGACCAAACACGACTGACGCATTCCGTCACCTTCGCGGCGCTTCCCGTCACCGGAAGGTCCGCGCAGGCCCCCCATACTCGCCTCATGACAACCGACGTCCTTCACAATCCTCGAACCGGCGAGACGTGCCGCGTGCTCGACATCGACGCCGCTCGCCTCGTCCTCGAAATCGAACTCACCCCCGCCGCCGCCGGCGCACCGCTCCACTATCACCGCGTCATTTCAGAAACGTTCACCGTTCTCTCCGGGGAATTGAGCGTCGAATGGGATGCGCGCAACAACTGGCGCACCCTCGCCCCGGGCGACTCCATCCACGTCCTCCCCTTACAGCGTCACGGCTTCGCCAACCGCTCCGGCCGCCCAGTCACCTTCCGGCTCGAAGTCGCTCCCCCGCAAGGCTTCCTCCGATTCCTCGGAACGATGTACCGCAACCCCGGCGCCCTCGACGCCATCCGCGCCCTCTCCTACGGCGATGTCTGGCTCCCCGGAATCCCTGTCGGCCTCCAGAAGACCGTTCACCGCGTGCTCGGAGCCTGAACCACCATGAAACTCCTACCCGTTCTCTTCCTTGCCAGCCCGGTGATCCTCCAGATCCCCTACACGCTCCTGACCCTCCGCTTCGACTACCCCGACGTCCTCCGTCTCCCCGGCGGCGTCATCCTTACCCGTTACTTCGCCGCCGGCCCCGATCTCCCCTTGATCTGGTTCGCCTTCGCATGCTCTCTTCTGCCGCTTCTGTTCGCCGTCGCGGCGCTGCCCGCCCGCTTGCCCGGCGTCCCGCCCGCAGCCACTCCCATCGGCGTCGCCTCGGTCGTCGTTCAGATCATCGGTCTCCTCCGCTGGACGTTCGCCGTCCCGCTGCTCGCCGCAGGCTTCCGCAATGCGCCCTCAGACGCCCACCGGGCCGCCATCGAGTGGACCTTCCAGATGCAGCATCAACTCTTGGGTGCGATGCTCGGCGAACACCTCGGCCAACTCCTTCTCGCCGCTTGGACCGTCAGCATTGCCCTCACCCGCCTCCCCAGCCGCGCCCACCGGCCACTCGGTTGTGCCGCCGCCGCCCTCTTCGCGCTGTCCTCCCTCGGCGCGCTGGGAACGGTCATTCCCGTTCTCGCCCCCCTCGACGCCCTCAGCGGCCCCGCGTTCCTTCTGTGGTCAGTGTGGTGCGCGCTGCTGGGCTGGCAATTGCTGCGCCTTCCGGTACTCCGCCGGCGTGCAGCCGAACCAGCGGCGCACGAAGCGATGCAGGACGCTCGGCTCTGACAGCCCGAGCAGAAACGACACGTCCAACAGCGAATGCCGAGGATCCCGCAGATACTCCGCGGCCAGATCTTTCCTCAAGTCGTCCACCACCTCGCGAAACGTCGTTCCCTCCGCCTGCAGCTCCCGCTGCAATCCCCGCTCGCTCAGGGCCAGCGCCTTCGCCACCGCCTCCAACTCGGGCGTCTCTCCCCGCAGCCGGCGCGCTACCTCCCTTCGCACCCGCCCCCGTACCGATTCCTCTTCTCGCGCCAGCGTCCGTTGGATCTGCTCTTCGAGCGCCGCCCCCAGGCTCCGGTTCGCATGGGCCACGCTCCACTCCAGCACCTCTGCCTCAAACACCACTCCATTCGACTCCGCCTCGAACTCCGGCCGCCGCCCAAACACCCGCTCGTGCTCCCGCACCCCGCCCGCCGGCGCTGCGTGCGTGAACGTCGCCTCCAATACCCGTGCCCTTCGTCCCGACAATCCCCCGACGAGGCTCACCGCCGCGCTCAGGGACGACTCCACCGGCTGATGGTTCCGCAACAGAAAATTGCCCGGCAGATCCACCAGTTCCATCTCCACCCGTGCCCGCCCGCCGGCCCTTGTCACCCGCAGCTTCGTCGCGTCCGTCAGCAGGTTCCAGTACCGTACCATCTTCTCGAGCGCATCCCCCACTCGCTCGCAGCTCAACATGGCAAACCCCAGCAGCCCCAGCGACACCGGCTGCACCGATTCGCCGAGGTGCAGCCCCAGGTGCTCGTCGCCCACCAGTTCCACCGCCGCCCGCCATACCCGGTCCACCGCGTCGCCCGCGATCAGTTCGTCCGGCGTCTCCAGCAACTCCCGCGGAAACCCCGCTTGCCGGCACAACTCTCCCGCCTCCACTCCCCGCGCGCCCACGTACAAGATCACATTGCGCGCAAACGTGACACTGAATCGTGCGGACTCCGGCATACCTGAACTTCCCCAGAGTCTACCGCGCCCTCGGGTTCCCTCACCTCCTCAAACACCGCCGGCTCGTTCCCCCTCATCCGCTTCAGGCAATA
Organism: Bryobacteraceae bacterium; assembly: GCA_033763935.1. GTDB lineage: Bacteria > Acidobacteriota > Terriglobia > Bryobacterales > Bryobacteraceae > DALYJJ01. The sequence goes on along the minus strand of JANRJO010000098.1, from coordinate 30,749 downwards.
GAACGCGTTCATCATGAAGCACATCAGAAACGCCCCCCACCGCAGCCTCCCGAACGACCGCACAATCCGCATCACCGAATACTTCAGCGAAAACGCCTCCCTCCACAGCGCCCGGTGCGCCGCCAGTAACTCCCCCGGCGTCATCTGCCGCGGCTGGAACGCTACGTTGTACCCGTTGTAAAACTCCCACCCGCGCCCGCTCAGAATCCTCCCCTCCGACGCCAGCTTCCCGTAGGCAGGCGTTCCCGGGTAGGGCGTCAGGACGCTCAGGAACGGCACGTCCACCCCAACTTCATAGAGCTGCCTCGCCATCGCCCGAATGCTCTCCGGGCTGTCCCCGTCAAAGCCGGCGATGAAACCCGCCATCACGCAGATCCCCCGCTCGTGCAGCTTCGCGATCCGCCTCTTGTACGCCTCCACCTTGTTTTGCGGCTTGTGCGCGTCCCGCAAAGACTCCACGCCGAACGATTCAATCCCGAAAAAGATGCCGATGCACCCCGACCGCTCCATCAACTCCAGCAGCCGGTCGTCCTCGCCCACGTCCATGCTCGCCTGCGTCAGCCACCACTTCCTCAGCGGTATCATCGCTGCCAGCAGTTCCCGCGCATAAGAACGTTTCGCCGTCAGATTGTCGTCCCAGAACCACACCACCTTCCGCTGCCACCAGTGCCGGAACCGGTTATAGCGGATGTCCCGCAACACGTCTTCTACCGGTCGCGTCCGGAACCCCGGATTCATCGTTGGCACGCTGCAGAACGAGCACGTGAACGGACACCCCCGCGTCGCCTGCACCACCCGCGGCACGAAGTACGTCCCCGGCAGCAGATCGTACCGCGGCGTCGGAATGCCCGCGAGCGGCGGCGCGCCCCCCACGTACGGCTTCTGCAACCGCCCCGCCGCCGCATCCGCCAGCAGTTCCCCCCACACCGTTTCCGCCTCCCCCAACACCACGGCGTCGCAATGCTCCAGCGCCTCATCCGCGTTGAACGTCGCGTGCGGCCCTCCAGCCACCACCAGCTTGCCCCGCTTCCGGAGCTCCCGCGCCAGCCGGTACGCCTCCGGCGCAAACCCCGTGAAGAACGAGAGCGCCACCAGGTCCGCATCGCTCTCCAGGTCTACGGGCTCCACCTGTTGATGAACCACCCGCACCCGATACTCGGCCGGCGTGAGCCCCGCCAAGTGAATCCCTGTCAGCGGGGGCACGAAGTTCTTCTCGTGCCCCAGCCGGTAGCGCGCCTGGTACACGACGACGATCTCCACGGTGAAGGCCATATGTAGCAATGTACTTTGCACTACAAAGTTAGTCAAGCCCCTCTTCACCCCCTGGCCGGGAGATAATGCCCTCCACAGGAGCCCTCCATGAAGATCGGCCTCTACAGCATCACCTACCGCGGCGTTTGGTACCGCGGCGAAGCCATCGACGTCTTCAGCCTCGTCCGCCTCGCCAAACAGCAGGGCTGGGAAGGCCTCGAGCTCGATGCCGAGCGCCCCCATGCAGCCCCGATGGACCTTTCCCCCGACGACCGCCGCCGCCTCCGCGACCTCGCCGGCGAACTCGGCCTCGAACTCTGCGCCGTCTCGCCCAACTGCGACCTGTCGAGCCCCGTCCCCGTCCAGCGCGAGGCCATGATCTGCTACGTCCGGGAGTGCATCAAACTCGCGCAGGACCTCGGCGCCCCGCTCTGCAAGATCTTCGCCGCCTGGCGCGGCATCACCCTCTACGACGGCCTCGCCACCTACGACGACACCTACTTCTACAACCAGTACGGCTTCTGGAAACGCGATCGCCGCATCTTCGTCGTCGAGTCCCTGCGCGAACTCTCGAAAGTCGCCGAGGACCACGGCATCGTCCTCGCCATGCAAAACCACGGACCCGACATCGTCAACCGCTACCAGGACGTGCTCGCCCTCATTGAGGAAATCGGCTCCCCCGCCCTCAAAGCGTGCATGGATATCAACATCGAACCCGAAGCGGACTCCCCCGCCCACGCCCGCGAAATGGCCGCCGCCAGCGGCCGTCTCCAGGTCCATTCGCACATGAACGGCGAGTTCGCCCGCCGCCCCGACGGCGCCGTCGAGTTAGTCGCCGGCGGCTACTTCGACAAACAGTTCTGGGGCCGTCAGGTCGCCTACCCCGCCTACGTCGCCGCCCTCGTCGAGAACGGTTACCAGGGCTATGTCAACTGGGAGTTCTGCCACCCGGCGATGGACAACGGCCAACCAGCGGGCATCGAATACGTCCACAATCAGACCCGCCTCGCGCACGAGTACCTGTCCACCCTGCGTGCCGCCGCCCGCGACCGTTTCGCCGCCGCCCCGGTCATCCTCGCCCGCTGATACGCCGTCATGCAGCCGGCCCTCCCTTCCCGCAGACACCTGCTCCAGACCCTCGGTGGCGCTTCACTGACTCCCGCCTTCGGCCAATCTGCCAGGCGTCCCAACATTCTCTTCATCATGTCGGACGACCACGCCGCCCACGCCATCAGCGCGTACGGCAGCAAGATCAACCGCACGCCCAACATCGATCGCCTCGCGCGCGGCGGCATGCGCTTCGACAACTGCTTCGTCACCAACTCCATCTGCACGCCGAGCCGTGCGGTCATCATGACCGGACAATACTCGCACATGAACGGTGTGAGGACCCTGAACGACGCTTTCGACCCCGCCCGCGACAATGTCGCGAAACAACTTCAGGCCGCCGGTTACGCCACCGCGATTATCGGTAAGTGGCACTTACACAGCCAACCCACAGGCTTCGATTACTGGAACATACTCCCCGGCCAAGGCGCCTACAACAACCCGGCCTTCATAGAGAACGGCGTTGAGAAGAAGCACGACGGGTACTGCACGGATCTAATCGGTGACTTCTCGCTCGAGTGGCTTAAAAGGCGTGATAAATCGAAGCCCTTCTTTCTGATGTGCCACCACAAGGCACCTCACCGCGCCTGGCAGCCCGCTGCACGGTATCGTAATCTGCTCGCTTCCGAAACCGTACCCGAGCCGCCGACCCTCTACGACAACTACGAGAATCGAGGCCAGGGCGCGCGGGACGCCCGCATGAGAGTCGGCGAGCACATGACGAAGACCGGCCTGAAAACGGATCCTCCTCCCGGCCTGGCCGCCGGCGAGTTGCGTAAGTGGGCGTACCAGCTTTACATCAAGGACTATCTCCGCTGCGTGCAGAGCGTCGATGACAACGTGGGAAGGCTGCTCGACTATCTTGCCGACGAGGAAATCGAGAACGACACTCTCGTTATTTACACCTCGGACCAGGGTTTCTTCCTCGGCGACCATGGCTGGTACGACAAGCGCTTCATGTACGAGGAAAGCCTTCGCATGCCGTTCCTGGTCCGCTACCCCGGAGGAGTCCGCGCGGGCGGGAGCAACCAGGACATCGTCCTGAACCTCGACTTCGCCGAGACGTTTCTCGATTACGCAGGGGTCAAGCCCCCCGCCTCCATGCAGGGGTGCAGTCTGCGCTCGCTGCTCGAAGGCAAGACCCCGCGGGATTGGCGTCAATCAATGTACTACCGCTACTGGATGCACCTCGCCGACCACTATGTGCCCGCCCATTACGGCGTCCGAACCGCTCGCTACAAGCTGATCTACTTCTACGGACAGCCGCTAGGCACGAGGGGCGGCCTCGCTGAGCCGAAGCCGCCCTATTGGGAGCTCTTCGACCTGCAGAAGGATCCGCGAGAGATGCGGAGCGTCTACCATGACGCCGGGTACGCAGGTATCGTCCAGCGGATGAAGACGGAACTCGCACGTCTGCAGAAACGGTACGGCGACGAACCATGGCGGGTGCCCGAGACGGCCCCGCAGTAAGTCCCGCCCTCAGCGTGCGCCGAGCGGAGTAATTCGCTGCCACGCCTCACGCGTGACCTTGCCTCCACGGCGATTCTTCTTATCTTCCGCGGCGTCCAACGTTGCCCGGTGCACCGAGGCCATATGCGCTTCCGTCAGCGTCGCCCGGCCCAGCAGTAATGTCTGCGCGTCGCACCCGATAAGGAGCCTCCGGCATAAGAGCGGAAGATCTTGAATTTGGATCTGATACCGGCGCGCCACCGCCAGGTCCGCGGAAACCACTACGGTGTGCCGCGAACGGTCCTCCGCGACACTCTCAAACGCGAACCTTCTCACGGAGTTCGCCTGCTGAAACCCGATCAATGTGAATTGCATAAAAGGCGCCTCCTCGGCGCTTCCCGCCAGGCTGCTCACTGCAGCATCCGGTTCCCTACGGGTTCGTACTCCAACACCAGTCGATCCTGCCGCGCTGCCTGCAGCGAAGCATCGCACTCCTCGAACACAAAACCCGTCGCCGCCAGCCGGTTCACAATGCCGGTGGCATCCGACAAGTGTTCGAGCAGCGCATCGCGAATGTTGCTTGCTCGTCCAATGAGAATCCACTGCTGGGAGTTAGATAGACCGTAAATACCGGGAACAGCGGGAGCAAGGTTGAGAATAGACCCTGCTGAGAACGTCCGCGGGAACGGACTTCCGAAAGGCATCGCATCCTTTTACGGCGCTCGATCGCCGTCGAGGTTATGACCTTGAAGTGGGCACTACCCCCGGCGATCAGACCGCAGTATCGGGCCGTGCAGAGCCTTGACAGGTGCTTCTAAGTATAGCAGGGAAGCCAGTTAGCCGGCCGCCGGAAACGTCACCGTCAGCGTTTGATGCTCGGGATCAAACGCCGCGTGTGCCCTCAGGTTCTCCACTGCCGCCCGCAACCAAAGGTCTTCTGCCCCGCTCCCCGGCATGAGATCGAGCCGAATCGCCCGCCGCTGCGCATCGCGGTGCATCGCCACGGACTTCCCGCTTCCTGCTTCACTCGCTCCCAGCCAGCCGTCGACAAGCAATCCGCACAGCAGTAACTGATCGCTGCTCACTTCCCGGTCCTCAATCGCGATGTCGAAAGTGCATCCCGCGTTGCCGCGTCCCGCTGCCACCCGCCTCAGCGCCGCTTCGGTCGCGCCTTCTCCCGCCGGCCTCCGGTTCAGCTCGTCTTCCATTTCCAGCATCACTCGCACGCGCCGCTCCCACTCCCGTAGCTCCCCCGCAATCTGCCCATCAACAGCCTGCTCTGCCGTCCAGCGCAGCAGTTCCCCCATCACTCGCAGCCCCGGCTCGCCGAGCCGTACGCGCGCCGGCCGCAGCCCTTCCGTCCTCCCCTTCTCCCAACTTCGGAATGACCCGCCCTGCTCGTCCTCCAGGTCCGCGATTTCCTGCTCCCGGTCCGCCATCTCCTGCTCGTGCTCCTCACGAGCCTCCGCCATCGCCCCCGCCTGCTCCGTCAACAGCCTGTCCTGCCGCCGCCGATTCTGTTGCTCGCTCTGCAATTGCCACCGCAGTTCCCCAATCTGCCGGTACGCCTCTCGAAGCTGCTGCCGAAGTTCGTTCTCGCCGCTACTGCCTTCAGCCATCGCCGCCCTCCCGTTTTTACCCGCCCAACGTCCAACGCAGACGCGCGCAGAATAGCACACTTCGCCGCTATCCCCTCCCCACAAACGGCATCGTCGTCGCCATCACCGTCATAAACTGCACGTTCGCCTCCAGCGGCAGCCCCGCCATGTACAACACCGCCTCCGCTACATGCCGCACGTCCATCCTAGGCTCCACCAAGGTCCGTCCATCCGCCTGCGGTACGCCCTCTTTCATCCGCTCCGTCATCTCCGTCGCCGCGTTCCCGATATCGATCTGCCCGCACGCAATCCCGAACGCTCTCCCGTCAAGCGAGATCGATCTCGTCAGCCCCGTAATCGCATGCTTCGTCGCCGTATAGGGAGCCGAGTTCGGCCGCGGCACATGCGCCGAAATCGAACCGTTGTTAATGATCCGGCCGCCCCGCGGCTCCTGCCGCTTCATCATTCGCATCGCCTGCTGCGCGCACAGAAACGCCCCCGTCAGATTCACATTCACCACCGCCGTCCATTGCTCGAACGAAAGCTCGTCCATCGCCACCGCCGGCGCGCTGACGCCCGCATTGTTGAACAACAGATCCAGCCGCCCAAACTCCGCCCGCACCACCCCGAACAACTCCTCCACGGGCTCCGGCCGGCTCACATCCGCCGGCGCCACGATCATGCGCCCCTGCCCCGCCGCCGCCGTCTTCTCCAACTCCACCCTCCGGCGCCCGGCCAGCACCACACTCCACCCCGCGCCCGCCAGCGCCAACGCCACCGCGCGCCCAATCCCGCTTCCCGCCCCCGTCACCAACGCATATCGATTCATTCCGTCTCCCATATCAATACACTCTCCGCCCCGAGCCCTCTTCCATTCGCACCAGCGCAAATCGCCGCTCTTCCCTAACCGTCCCCGCCAGCCGCCCCGCCACATACTCCCCCACCGCCGGCCCATGCTTGAACCCGTGCCCCGACCCGCCCCCCACCAGCCATACGTTCCGCAACTCCGGATGCCGGTCGATCACAAAATCCCCCGTCCCCGTATTCTCGTACTGGCACACCCGCGCCCCCACCAGCGGCGCTCCGGCCAACGGCGGAAACCGCGCCCCCAGGAACGTCCTCGCCGATTCCACTTCGCTCTGCCCCACGACCCGCTCCCCGCTGTCCGGATCAAACGACTCCCCCTGTTCATGCCATCCCAGCTTCACGCCGTGCGACTCCATGTCCGGCAGCCCGTACGGCATCCCCGGCTCCGTCTCGTCCACCCAGCACGGCATCTCCGGCGACGAAAACCGGCGATCCCCCGCGCGCGGGCCAAAGTAAAACACCGGCTGCCGCGTCGCGAACAGACGTCCGCCCAGCACCTCCGGAAACAACCCGCCCAGCCATGCCCCGCACGCAAACACGAGAGTGCCCCCGCCATACCGCCGCTTCGCGTCCGCCACGCCGCTCACCGCCTCGCGCTCAAACACGACCCCCGCCCGCACCGCCGCCTCCACCACGGCCCGGACCGCCTGCCGCGCCAGCAACGCCCCCGAATCCGGCTCGTAGATCCCGCAGCACCCCTCGGCCGGAGCAATCTGCGGAAACCGCCGTGCAATGCCCTGCGCCTCCATCTCCTCGAAGCGCACCCCGCACCGCGCCAACACCGCCCGGCTTCCCGCAATCCCCTCATGCCCCCGCGGCGCCATCCACAATACGCCGCACGGTTGAAACAGCTCCTCCCGCCCCATCTCCGCAAAAAACTCCCGCCACATCCTGAGCGACCTCGCCGACCAACGCGTGTAAATCTCATCGGGCCCGTAACACATCCGGATGATCCGCGACTCGTCCCCCGAACTCGCCCGCGCGTTCGCCGCCCCGAACGCATCCACCAACACCACCCGTGCTCCCGACCGTGCCAGCGTGTACGCCGTCCATGCACCGAACACACCCGCCCCAATCACCGCCACGTCGAAGCGCCCTGAACCTGTGCTCATCCTGCGAAGCATCATACCCTCGCGCCCCGGCCAAACGAGTAGCATGAGGGAATGCCCTTCGCACCCCACTCCCGTCGAGCTCTACTCCGTCTCTTGCCCCTCCCCTGCCTGGCGCAAAACGGAGCGCTCCCCGCCGCACCCGCGTCGCAGCCCCTCACACTCGACCCCCGCCGCATCCAGTCCGCCCTCTCCGCCATGGTCGACGAGGGCCGCACTGCCGGCGCCTCCGCCCTCGTCTGGAAAGACGGCCGCGAAGCAGCCTTCCACGCCGCCGGCTTTGCCGACCGCGAAGCCGGCCGCAAGATGTCCCGCGACACCATCGCGCAGGTCTATTCCATGACCAAGCCCGTCACCGGCGTCGCCCTGATGCAGCTCTGGGAGCAAGGCAAGTTCGGCCTCGATGACCCGCTCTCCCGCCACCTGCCCGAGTTCGCCTCCACCCAGGTCTACGATCCCTCCGCCACCCCCGCCTACCGCGCCCCCGCCCGCCCCATCTCCGTCCGCGATGTCCTCCGCCATACCGCCGGCTTCGTCTATGGCGCCGGAGACACCCCCGTCCACGAAGCCTACGTCAAAGCCAACCCCCTCGCCCTCGACATCGACCTCCGCGAAATGGGCCGCCGCCTCGCCAAAGTCCCCCTCCTCTACGACCCCGGCGCCCGCTGGCTCTACAGCGTCGCCGTGGACGTCCAGGCCCTCCTCGTCGAAGTCCTCTCCGGAGAGAAGTTCGCTGCCTACGTGCAGCGCCGCATCTTCGATCCCCTCCAGATGCGCGAAACCGCCTGGCGCCAGCCCGACAACCGCCTGCCCCGCCTCGCCGCCGTCTACCGTCCTGACAACGGCAAGCTCACCCGCATCCCCGACGACCGCAACCGCGCACTCAATTTTAGGGATCACCGCCTCACCCCCGGCGGCTTCGGCCTCGCCTCCACGGTCGACGATTACCTCCGCTTCGCCCGCATGCTCTTGAACGGCGGCGAACTCGACGGCGCCCGCATCCTCAAGCCATCCACCGTCCGCCTCATGGCCACCGACCACCTCGACCCCCGCATCGCCGACCGCGGCTTCCTCCCCACCAAAGGCTCCGTCGGCTTCGGCTTCGACTTCGCCGTCCGCACCGCCCAACCCCAGAAGCCCGAAGAACATCGCGGCGCCGTCGGCGAGTTCTTCTGGGATGGCGCCGCCTCCACCCTCTTCTGGGTCGACCCCGCCAACCACCTCGCCGCCGTCTTCTTCACGCAGAAGATGCCCTTCGACGGTGCCCTCCACCGCGACATCCGCGCCGCCATCTACGGCCCCGGCTACAAAGGACCTCAAGGAGATTGACTGGCGCCTTGTACTTCGCGATGTACGATAGACAACGTGCGGCGCCTATCGAAAGTGTTGCGGCAAGCGGTTCGCAAGGAAGATCTGGGCGATGTCCAGAAGCGCGCGGAAGCGATGCGACGCTTCGTGGGAATGCGCAAGTCCGCTCCCCAAGCCCACTCCGTTCAAGACGAAGTGCGGAAACTCCGCCGCGGCACTCGGCTCGACACGTTGGCTCGGCCCTAACCGTATTGCTGGATTCTCACTCGTGCCGCAGCGCCTCCCGCGGCTCGATCCCCGCCGCTCGCCGCGCCGGTGCGAACGCCGCCGCCGCCCCCGCTCCCGCTAACAAACCCACCGCCGCCCCGAGGCTCACCGCGTCCCCGGGCTTCACACCGTACAACAAACTCCCCGCCAGCCGTGAAGCCACCATCGCCGCCGGCAACCCCGTCGCGACCCCCAGCCCCACCGCCGCCAGCCCGTCCCGGACCACCATCCACACCACCTCGCCGCGCCGCGCCCCGATCGCCATCCGGATCCCGATCTCCCGTGTCCGCCGCGCCACCCCGTACGCCATCACCCCATACAAGCCCACCGCCGCCACTACCAGCGCCAGCACCGCGAACATCCCGCTCACCGCCGCCAGCAACCGCTCCTGCGACAGCGAATCCTCCACCCACTGCCGTAGCCACCACTGTTCCCCCATCGTCGCCTGCCCGTCCACCTCCGCGATCGCCGCGCGCACGTCCTCCGGCTTCATCGTTCCCCGCACCTGAAACGGGACACTGTTGAACGCCTCGTCGCGCCTCGCCGGCATGTACACCATCGGCACCGCCGCCTCCCGCAGCGCCTGGTGCCGGATGTCCTTCACCACGCCCACAATCGAAAAGAAGGGACCGCCGTCCGCCTCTCGCCCCATTCCCACCCGCCGGCCCACCGGCTCCCCGAGCCCCTGCAAGAACCGCCGCACAAAGGCCTCGTTCACCACTGCGGACCGCACCGGCCTCACCCGGTCCCGCTCCTGTAATCCCCGCCCGGCCAACAAAGGCGCGCCCAGCACTGCGTGATAGTTCGGCGTCACCTCCTGTACGTCCACGCCCTGCGGCGTCTCGCCACGCTCCCCCCGCACCAGCAGCGTGCGCGATCCCTTTCCCTCCCGAAACGGCCCCGGCGCAGCGTGGCTCGCCGCCGCGACTCCCGCCACCCGCTGCAGCCGCTCGAGCACCCGCTCATACACCGCTGCCGCCTGCGGCCGCGTATACTCCGCGGGCAGTTCCAACGCGAAGGTGAATACCCCATCCCGGTCGAACCCAGCGTCCACGCCGCGCAACTCCGCCAGCGATCGCGAAAACAAAAGCGCCGCCGCCACCACCACGATCGACAGCGCCACCTGAGCCGCCACCAGCGCACGCCGCGAGCCCTGCCCGCCGCGCCGTACCGGCCGCAGCGACCGCAAAGCCGGAAACACTCCGAACAGCACCGCCGCCGCAGCCGCCGCCACGGTGAACCCCAGCACCGCCCCGTCCGGCGTCACGTCCAACCCCACCGTCCCCGCTCCCTGGTAGGGCAGAAACCTCACCAGCACCTCGCTCCCCACCACCGCCAGCACCAGACCCGCCGCCGCTCCCATCACCGCCAGCAGACAACTCTCCGTCACCATCTGCCGCACCAGGCGCGATCGCGACGCGCCGATCGCCAGCCGCACCGACAACTCCCTCCACCGCGCCAGCCCGCGCGCCAGCAGCAGGTTCGCCACGTTCGCGCAGGAGACCACTAGCACGAGCCCCACCAGACCCATCAGAAACACCAGCGGCCGGTCAAACTGCTCCCGCAGCCGCGGCGACCCCGCCGCCCCCGGCCGCACCACCACCCTCGACCCCAGCAGGTCGGCCTTCCACGGGTGATTCTGCCCCCGCAGCGCCTCTTCCATGTAACTCCGATGCGCGACCTCCACCGCCTCGCGCAACTGCTCCGCCGAAACCCCCTCCCGCAGCCTCGCCAGCAACACCAGCCAACTCGAAGTCGTGAACTTCTTCCACTGTGCGTCCATCAGGATGGGCGTCCACACGTCGATCGGTGCTTGCGGCTCCAGCCCCCGAAACCCGCGCTGCGCCACACCCGCTACCGTCAGCACCCTCTGATCCACCGTGATCTTCTTGCCCAGCACCCGCGCATCTTCCCCGAACCGCGTCCGCCACAGCTCCTCGCTAATCACCGCCGATGTCTCGTCCTTCGGCTCCAGCAACCGTCCCAGGCGCGCGCGCACGCCCAACGTGGCGAAATAGGTACCCGAAACCCGCTCGACAAACCGCTGCTCGGAACCGCTCTCGCCGTCCATCCGAACCCGCGCCCGTTGCCATCCCCCGCTCGCCGCCAGCCCCGCCAACACATCCTTCCGCCCCTCCAACTCCTGGTAGAACGGGTAAGAAAACTTCCGCACGTGATACCCGCCCGTCTTTGACAGCGCGACGATCTCTTCCGGCCGCTCCACCGGCTGCATCTTCAACAGCACCGCCCGCACCAGCGAAAACACCGCCGTGTTTGCCCCGATCCCCAACGCCAGCGTCACCACAGCCGCCGCCGTGAATCCCGGAGACCGCCGCAACACGCGCAGCCCGTACCGCACGTCCTGCCACAACGATTCCACCCACGCTGCCCCGCGTCGCTCGCGATACGCCTCCTTCATCGGCTCCACCGCGCCGAACTCCCGCCGCGCCGCCAGCCGCGCCTCATCCCGGTTCATGCCCTTCGCCACGAACTCCTCTTCCAGCGTCTCCAGGTGGAACCGGATCTCGTCGTCCAACTCCCGCTCCAGCCGCCCCTTCCGCATCGTCGCCCACAGCCGCTTGAGCATCGCGTTATTCCTCGGCCGCCCGCAGAAACCGCTCCATCAGCGCCACCGTCCGCGACCACTCCTCGGCCTCTTCCCCCACCCGCCGCCGCCCCTTCGCCGTCAGTTCGTAGAACTTCGCCTTCCGGTTGTTGTCCGATACCCCCCACTTCGACCGCACCCACCCCCGCTGCTCCAGCCGCAGAAGCGCCGGATAGAGCGTCCCCTGGTTCAAGTCCAGAATCCCGCCTGAGATCTGCTGAATGCGCCGCGCCAGCCCCAACCCGTGCTGCGCGCCCATCGTCTCCAGCGTCCGGAGCACCATCAGGTCCAGCGTCCCCTGCAGGACGTCCGGCCGGCTGTCTTGTTTAGACATTCTAAACGAGTATCCCGGCCACTCGTCTCGAATGTCAAGAGGAGCCCGTGGTTAAAGCCGCGGCCCGACCCACTTCCCCTCGGAAACCAGCAATACCCCGCCCTTCGCCACCGCGCGCACCCGGCCCGCTTCGAACGCTCCCTCCATCACCCGGCCGCGGTACAGCACGAAGTCCCCTCGCGCGCCCTTCTCGATTCGGCCCATCTCACGCTCCCCCAGAATCTCCGCCCCGCCCCGCGTGGCCGCGCGAAGGACGGTCTCTCGTGGCGCCCCGTAGCTTCGCCACGCCTCCATCTCCCGCCACATCGCCCCCGCATGCAATTGGGCCGGCGACCCCACGTCCGTTCCCAACGCCATCGGAACGCCGATATCCACCAGCTCCCGCAGCTTGCGCGGCAGCGTCGGCGCAAACCGCGCACTCGCACTGACATACTTGTCCTGCTGAAGATCCCGGCGGGCCGTCGCCCGCACCTGCTCCGCCTCTGCATCGCTCAGGAACTCGTACAGGTATGCGTCATCCAGCGAAGCGCTCCCACTCTTCAGCGCCGCGTACCAGGCGAAGATCCCGATCGTCGGCACCGCCGCCACGGTGCGGCGTCGGCGGCGCAGCCCCCTCAACAACTCGTCTGTGTACCCCGCTGCCTCCGTCCGGTCGATGTAGTCCACGGTGTGCACGGGCCACCGCAGCGCTTCCCGCAACTCTTCCGGACTCATTGCCGCCGCGAACACCCTCAGTCTCCGCTGCCCCGCGGCCGCAAAGAGAGCCTTCCGCTCAGCCTCACTGAACTTGTGGATGTCGTGAACGGCGACCCACTGCATTCCGCGGTCCGCCATCTTCTCCACCTTCGAGCGCGCATCTTCCGCGCTTCGCACACCCTTGTACACCGGAAAATCGGCGTCAGGCGCTCCCCCGCCCAGGGCCGGTCCGCCCGCCTGAATTCTCGGTACGGCCACACAGTCGTCCATGCCGAGACGCCGCAGCTCCGCTGCTTGTTCCAGCGTCGCCAGGTGCAGCCGTCCACCTGTTACCCCGTACCGCAGCAGCTGCCGCCCGGACACCTCGAAGTCGCGTACCGTCTGCGGAAGCCCGGGAATCACAAAATGAAGGTGCAGATCCAATAGCCCCGGCAGCAGCGTGTCCCCCGCCCCGTCGATCGTCCTCGCCGCCTTCCCGCTATCGATCCTTCGCGCAACCTCCACGACGCGCCCATCGCGGATCAGCACGTCCCGCCCCTCCACCAGCTTCGTCCCTGTCCAGACCGTCACGTTGCGGACTAAGAGAGGAGAACGGTCACACTCCGCTCGCGCAGCGCACTCCCACCCGCAGGCCAGCAGCAGCGCACCCAGGACCGTCCGAAAGAGCATTTCTAATGGACGAGGCGAATCCCCGTTTGTGAGCCGGCCTCGTTACCGCCGCTCGTAGCGCTTCACTCTGCTCCAACCGGTAGTTCGGCGCTTCCTTCGCAATAATCACGTCGTGCACGCGCCCTTCCCGCTCCGTAGTCCCCCAATCAACTGGCCTCCGCGCGGCTACCTGCGTCTCTCCGCCGCGGTATGTTCAGAATGCGGAGGGGAGGCTTATCCGTAAACGTGTTGAGCTATCGGCCATGGAGTCCCTGGATCCAACCGCAGTCCTGACGGCCGCAGCCCTCCTTCAGAGTATGGGAGCGACCGAAGTATTCGTCTTCGGCTCGGCGGCAATCTCCTCCGCACCGGGGAACTGATCCGTGTTGCGTGATCTGGCGGACAGGATTCAGGTGGCCCTGGAGGAACTGGAGATCGTTCGGCGGCAATTCGAGCCCCTACTTGCAATGCCGCCGAATTTGTCCCCGCTTGTGGCGAAGGTAGACCAAACGTACACCGTCGTGAGAGATGAACTCGAGGCCTTCCGTCTTTTCATTGACAGTCAGCCTGATATCGCCTCATCCGCACCGGACGCTGACTGACTCTGCTCCAACGGGAATCCGGTGAAGCGATGGCCTCAGCAAGCGGCGTTACCGAGCCGCGGCCGTAAGGGAGTGGTCCTCTAACTCTGCTCCAACCGGTAATTCGGCGCTTCTTTCGTAATGATCACGTCGTGCACGTGCCCTTCCCGCAGCGCCGCCACCGACACCCTCAGGAATCGCGCCTTCTCCTGTAACTCCGGAATCGTCCCCACGCCGCAGTATCCCATCCCGCTCCGCAGCCCCCCAATCAGCTGGAAGACCAGGTCCGCCAAAGGCCCCTTGTACGGAACCCGCCCCTCAATGCCTTCCGGCACCAGCTTCCCGCCCGCCTCCTGCGCATACCGGTCCGACGAGCCCTGCGACATCGCCCCCAGGGATCCCATTCCGCGATAGCTCTTGAAGGTCCGCCCCTGATAGAGAATGGTCTCCCCCGGGCTCTCCTCCGTCCCCGCCAGCAGGCTCCCGATCATCACGCAGTCCGCCCCCGCCGCAATTGCCTTCGTAATGTCCCCGGAGAACTTGATTCCGCCATCGGAGATCAGCGGCACGCCGGTCCCGCGCGTCGCCTTCGAGCACTCGCGAATCGCCGTGATCTGCGGCACACCGGCGCCCGAAACCACCCGCGTCGTGCAGATCGACCCCGGCCCGATCCCCACCTTGATCCCGTCAACGCCCAGAGCCACCAGGTCCCGCGCGCCCTCATACGTCGCCACGTTGCCGGCGATCAGGTCAACGTCAGGCAGCACCCGCCGCACCGCGACAATCGCCTCCATCACGCGCTCCGTGTGCCCGTGCGCGGTGTCGATCACCACCACGTCCACCTTGCGCTTCACCAGTTCCTGCGCCCGCTCCAGGAAATCGCCCGTCGCGCCGATCGCCGCTCCCACCCGCAGCCGTCCCTGCGCGTCCTTCGCCGCCGTCGGATACTTCAGCTTCTTCTGGATGTCCTTAACGGTGATCAGGCCCTTCAGCGCAAAGTGCTCGTCCACAACGAGCAGCTTCTCGATCCGATGCTTGTGCAGGATCTTCTCCGCTTCCTCGAGCGTCGTCCCCACCGGCACCGTCACCAGCTCGTCCTTCGTCATCACGTCGGAGATCGGCAGGTCGTACCGGCTCTCGAACCGCAGGTCCCGGTTCGTCAGAATGCCCACCAGCCTGCCGTTCTTTGTCACCGGCACGCCCGAAATCCGGTACCGTTTCATCAGCTCCAGCGCGTCGGCGATCTTCTGCTCCGGCTCAATCGTCACCGGGTCCACGATCATCCCGCTCTCACTGCGCTTCACGCGGTCGACCTCTTCCGCCTGCCGGTCGATCGCCATGTTGCGGTGAATGATGCCGATGCCGCCCTGCTGCGCCAAAGCGATGGCGAGGTGCGATTCAGTCACCGTGTCCATCGCGGCGCTGACCATCGGAATATTCAGGCCAATACGGCGCGTAACCCAGGTGCGCGTATCAGTCTGGTTCGGGAGAACGGAGCTTCTTGCAGGGACGAGAATAACGTCGTCGAAGGTAAGCCCCTCGGGGATGACTTCAGGCACCATAGGGGAAAGACTCATGATACAACGGGAGCCATGACGAGGCTCGTTCTCACGTCACTCATCGCCCTCTCCGCCGTGGCCCAGCCCATCCGCGTCCACCCCCAAAACCCTCATTACTTCGAGTTCCGCGGCAAACCGGCGATACTCGTCACCTCCGCCGAACACTACGGCGCCGTCCTCAACACCGCCTTCGACTACCGCAAGTACCTCGACACCCTCGCCGCGGATGGCCTCAACTACACCCGCATCTTCAGCGGCGCCTACCGCGAACCCACCGGCGCGTTCAACATCGCCCGCAACACCCTCGCCCCGCCGCTCGACCAATTCCTCTCCCCCTGGCCCCGCCGCGGCGAAACCTTCGACCTCACCCAGTGGAACCCCGCCTTCTTCACGCGTCTGAAGGACTTTCTCACGGAGGCGGACAAACGCGGCATCGTCGTCGAGATCTCGCTGTTCTGCCCCTTCTACGAGGACAACATGTGGCCCCTCAGCCCCATGTACCGCAAGGACGTTCCCCGCACGGAGGTCTACACCCTCAAGCACGCCGCCCTGCAGAACGTGCAGGAGGCCATGGTCCGCAAGTTCGTCTCCGAGTTCAACGCCTTCGACAACCTCTTTTACGAGATCGCGAACGAGCCCTACTTCGGCGGCATCACCCTCGCCTGGCAGCGCCGTATCGCCGAGGTCATCGCCGAAGCCGAAAAGCCGCTCCCCAAGAAACACCTCATCGCCCAGAACATCGCCAACAACTGGGCGAACATCAAGGACCCCGACCCCAACGTCAGCCTCTTCAACTTCCACTACGCCCGCCCGCCCCTCGCCGTCAGCCGCAACTGGCACCTCAACAAACCCATCGGCTACGACGAGTCCGGCTTCGACGGCACCGCCGATTGGATCTACCGCATCCAGGCCTGGGACTTCCTGCTCGCCGGCGGCGCCCTCTTCAATAACCTCGACTACTCCTTCGTCGCCGGCAACGAAGACGGCACGTTCCAATACCCCGGCTCACAGCCCGGCGGCGGCAGTCCCGCCTACCGCAAACAGCTCGGCACACTCAAACGCTTCCTCGAGAGCTTCGACTTCATCCGCATGCAGCCCGACCCCAGCCTCGTTCTCGATGGCCCCAACGACGCCAGCGTCCGCGCCCTCTCTCAGCCCGGCGCCGCCCACGCCCTCTACATCCATCAGGGCCGCGTCCTCCAGGACCACAAGCCCAGCTACGTTGTCCAGTCCGGCCGCCGTCAGATCGTGCTCGCCCTCAACCTCGCCCAAGGCGTCTGGCGCGCGAAGTGGCTCGACCCGAAGACCGGTAAGATTGACCTCGAAACCACCCTCGAACACCCCGGCGGCCGCGCCGTCCTCTCCTCCCCCGAGTACCGCGAAGACCTCGCCCTGGACCTCCGGCGGCAGCCGTAGTGGACATCGTCCGCGTCACCCGCAAGCTCACCGCCAAAGCCGTCCTCGAAGCCTATCGCGAAGGCATCTTCCCCATGGCCGCCCCCGAGTACGGCCTCGTCACATGGCACCGCCCCGACCCCCGCGCCATCATCCCCCTCGATGGCTTCCACATCTCCCACAGCCTCCGCCGCGTCCTCCACCAGCGCCGCTACACCGTCACCCTCGACGGCGACTTCGAAGCCACCATGCGCGCCTGCGCCCAAGGCCGCGGCGACACCTGGATCACCGAAGAGTTCATCCGCGTCTACGGCGAACTCCACCGCCAAGGCCAAGCCCACAGCCTCGAAATCCACGTCGACGGCACCCTCGCCGGCGGCGTCTACGGCGTCCAGCTCGCCCGCGCCTTCTTCGCCGAATCCATGTTCCACCGCGTCACGAACATGTCAAAGGTCGCACTCGCCCACCTCGTCGAACACCTCAACCGCACCGGCGTCACCCTCCTCGACGTCCAATACCTCACCCCCCACCTCGCCTCCCTCGGCGCCATCGAAATCCCCCACGCCGAATACCGCCGCCGCCTGGCCGACTCGCTGAGGTGACCCGGCCTTCGCCCTCCACCGCCCCGCCGCTCAGACATGAGGTGGATGCCGAGCCGGCCGCGACGACGTCTGATGCCGCTCCTCGCCGAGCCATCGTCGATCTACACGATGTGACTGCCGTTACCCACCGTCTCAACGCAATGCCGTCGCCCCACCGCTAAGGCATACTGCAGGTGTGCACAGACGACTGTTGCTGCAGATCCTGCACGGCGCTTCAGATGCCAACATCCGGTTCAGTGAACTGGCCCTACTCATGCGAGATTTGGGATTTGCGGAACGCGTTCGCGGAAGCCATCACATTTTCACCCGCGGAGGCGTCGAAGAAATCCTGAATCTGCAGCCGCGCGGTTCCATGGCCAAGCCGTATCAGGTGCGGCAGGTTCGCAACGTCCTTGTCCGTTATAAACTAGCGGAAGGACTCGAATGAACAAATTTGAGATCATCCTGTACTGGAGCAATGAGGATCAGGCCTTCATCGCCGAAGTTCCGGAGCTCCCTGGCTGCGCCGCCGACGGGACCACACGCCAGGAGGCCGTGGCCAACGCAGAGGTCGTCATCGCGGAATGGTTGGAGACCGCCCGTGAACTCGGGCGGCCCATACCTGAGCCCAGAGGCCGCCTCCTGTACGCCTGAACTGTACTCCTGTCCCCTCCCCCCTCAGCCCTCCTCGGCCGGCAGCGTGAAATGGAATGTCGAGCCCACCCCCGCTACCGATTCCGCCCAGATCCGCCCGCCCGAGCGCTCCACAATCCGCTTGCACGTCGCCAGTCCGATCCCGCTGCCCCGGATATCCCGCCCGTGCAGACGCTTGAACGGCTCGAAAATCGCCGACGCGTGCTCCGCCTCGAAGCCCTGCCCGTTGTCCGTCACCGAAATCCGCCACTCGCTCCCCTCACGCACCGCCTCAATCCGGATCACCGGGGCCTCCTCCCGCCGGTACTTCAACGCATTCCCCACCAGGTTCTGGAACACCATCACCATCTGCGTGCGGTCCGTTCGCACCTCCGGCAGCGGGCGCGCCACGTGAACGATTGCCCCATTGGTGTCGATGTGGTGCTTCAGGTTGGCCAGCGCAAACTGAACCGGCTCCTCGAGCGCAATCAGCCGCCGCTGCTGCGGTGCGTTCCCCATCTCCGCAAACGTCAAAATGTCGTTGATCAGCGCGCTCAGCCGCTCCAGGTTCCCCACCGAGATCCGCAGCATCTCCTGCTCCCGCCCGTCGAGCTTCGCCTGCACGGTCCGTTGCAGAAGTTGCGAAAGGTTCAGCGCGGCATTCAAAGGCGTGCGTAGATCGTGCGCCGCCACATACGCGAAACGCTGCAAGTCCTCGTTCGACCGCACCAGTTCATCGTGAAGGCGCTTCCGCTCCGTGATGTCCTCGATCGCCATCAGCACCAGCGCCGGATCGCTCCCCTCCGTCCACAGCTTTCGCGCGTTGATCAACATCACGCGGCGGCCCAGCTGCGGAAACTCGTGGATCACCTCGAAATCCTCAAAGTCCCGGCCGGCGTTGATCACGTCCTCCAGCAGCCGCCGAAGCGCCGGAATGTTCCACTGCCCGTTGCCCAGATCGTAGACGAACCGCCCTTCCGTCTCCTCCGGGCAGACGCCGAACGTCCGGTAAAACGCCCGGCTCGCCGTCCGGATGTGCAGCGTCTCATCCAACACCAACATCGGCTCGCGAACGGTACCAAGGATGTTCTGCGCGTACGCCAGTGCCTGCCGCAACGTGGTCAAGGTGTTGCTGTCCATCTGCCTCGCGGCCTCGGAGGCCGCAACCTGCGCCTCCAGTTCGTTCACGCGCTACGTGCGGGCGTGTTCCTTCTCGTGGTTCATGCCGATCCCCACAATTTTCACCCCATGGCGGATTCAGAAACAGCCGTGCGCTCTGCTGGACAAAAGACTTCGAAACCCATCCCAAACGCCTCCCAGATTCCCGACGGTGGCGATGAGGCTCTACCGATTATCACATCCTAAAGAAGGAATGGTGGCCAGCCGGCCGCCCGCCCTCCCGGCTTTCTTACACGTCGCACAGCTCAATCGCTTCCGCCAGCGACTTGTACGGCTCCCGCTTCGGAATGAACTCGTGGGCAAAATACCCCGTGAAACCCGTCTCCACAATCGCCTTCGCAATCGCCGGATAATACAGCTCCTGCGTCGTGTCGATCTCGTTTCGCCCCGGATTCCCGCCCGTGTGATAATGCCCGATCCACTGGTGATAATCGCGGATGTTGCGGATGATATCGCCCTCCATGATCTGCATGTGATAGATGTCGTACAGCAGCTTCACATAGGGTGAGTTCACCGCCTTCATCACCTCCACGCCCCACGGCGTCTTATCGCACATGTAGTCCTTGTGATTGACCTTGCTGTTCAGCAGCTCCATCACGATCATCACGCCTTCGTCCTCGGCGTACTTCTTGATGCGGTTCAGCCCGATCACGCAGTTCTCCGCACCCTCCGTGTCCGACATCCCCTTGCGGTTTCCCGAGAAAACGATGATGCTCGGCGCCCCCGCCGCCTTCGCGTCCTTCACCATCGTCTTGAACTTCGCCTCAATCCCCTCGTGCAGATCCTTCCGGTTTAGCCCGTCCGGAATGCTCGTCGGCCCGGGCACCACCGTCGGCGCCAGCCCGTATTTCTTCGCAATCGGCCACTCCTTCGGGTCCATCAGGTCAATCGCCTTCAGCCCGAGCCGCGCCGACTCCTTATAGAAATCCTCCGCCGGCAGCTTCGCATAGCACCACCGGCACGCCGACTGCTTCAGCCGCCCCTTCCGCGCCACCGGCTCCTGCGCTTGAAGCACACCCGCCGCCGCCGAAGCCGCCGCCACGCCCTGCACAAATTCCCTGCGATTCATACTCGCCTCCCTGTCAGAAATCGAATGCGATCACTTCGTGATCGAGCACCGAGGGCACGGTCACGAACACCGGCCCCTCCTTGGTCTGATTCCACCGCGGCGCTGCGCCGCTCGATAACAACGTCACCTTCCGCACCGCCGGCCGCCCCGGCCACGTCACCGTCACCCGCTGCTCGCCCACCGGAATCAACTCCCGGTACGGCCCCCGCATCGCCATCGGATTCGTCAAATTCACCAGGTGAACCGTCGCCGACGCCGCCTGCCGCCACACCGTCACGTCCAGCAACCCCGCCCCGCGCACGTCCACCACGCGCTTCCCACCCGCCGCCCAATCCACGGCGTTCGCCAGCACCAGGCCGTGGTCCGGCGCCATCACTTCCCAGAACGTGCGGTCCAGGTCGCCCGGAAAATACACCACGCGTCCCTTCCCGAACTCGCTCAAAATCACCTGCGGAATCGACGTCCGCGCTTCCCGCGGATACACTTCCTCCATGGGCAGGTCCGGATACGAAGGAATCAGCGTCAACGGCGCAACCACCGTCCCGCGCGCCTTCACGTCCACCCGCGCCGCCGCATTGATGATCCGCGGCGTCCCCGCAATCCCCCGCACCAGCGGATGCGCCGCGTCCTCAATCCGCAAGTACGAGTTCTGCATCCGCGCTTCCACCCGCCCCGCATAGTCGCACCCCAACACATCCGCCAGCCCCAAGTTCGCCCGCCGCACACCCCACTCGTCATAGAGCGACGTCTCGTACGTCGCCACCACGTTCCCGCCCCCGCGCACATACTCCCGCACCTGCGCGCACTGCTTTTCCGACATCGCCGCCACGTTCGGCAGAATCAACACCCGCAGCCCCGCCGCACGCTCCAGCAGCCGGTCGTGCACCATCTCGAACGGCACCCGCGCCTCGATCAGCGCCTGGTACCAGCCCTCGATGTGGTCCTCCACCCGCGCCCTCGCCCGCTCGCCCCCGTAGAACTTCGCCGTCTGCTGCGAATACACCAGCCCCACGTCCGCCAGCGGCTTCACGTTCCGCAGGTACTTCTCGTTCCGGTAGTGCCAGCCGTAGATCTTCTCGATCACCGGCATCCAGCGCTTGTCTTCCACGTCCGCGCGGAACTTCACGAACCACGGCCGCATCCCGTTCGCCGTCGCGTCCGCCGACCACACCCGCAGCTCCGGCTCCACCTGCACCGAGTCCTTCCACCGGTACGGCTCCTCTACGCCCACCGAAAACAACCCCGCCACCGGCTTCTCTCCCAGCGCCGCCCGATACTCCTTGCCGTTCTTCCCCGCCGCCCACGGAGCCATCAGCCCCCGCCGCGCCTGCCGGTCCGCCGCCAAAAACGCCGCCAGCTCCCCGCACGTCTTCATGTCCAGATCGCTCAGCGCCCCGCCGCCCGAATTCGCCACAAACCGCGCCGCCGGCCGCACCTTGCGAATCTCCTCGTCCCACCGCCGCCAGATCTCGAACAGCCGCGCGTCGTGCCACTCCAGATACGCCCGCCGCGCCTTGTCCTGCGGGTTCGCCGTCCGCGGCAGTTCCAACCCTCCCGCGTACGCGCGAAACATCTCCCGGCACGCATCGCAATAGCAAATCCCGTGCCCCGCCCACCGGTTGCTGAACACCCCGTCGATCTCGTAACGCTCCGCAATCTCCCGCGTCACCGCCGTCATGAAGTCGTAGTTGTACGGCCCCATCGCGCACGTCACCCAGTAGTCCGGATGCGCCCAGTGCCGCCGCTTGCGCCCCTCCGCGTCCACCGCCACCCACTCCGGGTGCGCCTTCGCCGCGTCTTCGTGAATCGCGTGCGGGTCCGTGCGCGCCAGCACTACCATCCCTTGCTTCTTGCACGCGCGCGCCAGCTCCCCGAACAGGTCCCGCCCGCCCAGGTACTTGCTCTTGTAGTGAAACGGAATCTGCGTCGGATAGAACGCCACGCACCCGCCCGCGCTCAAACATGCGCCATCGGCGTGAATGCGCCGGAAGTAGTCCATCCAGAACCCGAGATCGAACGTCTTCGGGTCGTCTTCAACGAATGCCAGTTGCGCCCACCGCATCGGCCGCGCCAGCGGGCTCTCCGCCTCCACCGCGGCGAGCGAAAACGCCCCCGCCCCGCTCATGGCGACGAACTCCCGCCGGCTGACCTTCATGCCTCACCTACAGCAGCGCAATACTCACCAGCACCATAATCGAGCCCGCCGCCGGCAGCAGCAGCAGGCCCTTCTTCAACCCGCGCGGGTCGGACCCCGCAATCGCTCCGATGATCGGGCTGCTGACCGCCAGGCCGATCCACCCGCACGTAATCGCAATGCCCATCGCCGTCGCCGTCATCTGCGAGAACCGGTCGCCCACCACCGCCAGCGTCGTCGGGAACACCGGCGCCATCGCCACGCCCGCCAGGAACACCAGCCCCCACGCCATCCCCGGCTTCGACGTCTGCAGCATCATGAACGTCGTGATCGCAATCAGCACCGACGAAGCCAGCAGCACCTGCGTTGCCGGTACGCTGATCAGAATCGGCGACACCGCCACGCGTCCCACCAGCAAGCCCAATGCGAACCCGAGCGACAGCACGTTCAGCGCCTTCGACTCCGCAATCCCCTGCGCAATCAAATGCCGCGCCAGCCAGTTCCAAATACCCACCTCGCTCGCGACGTAGAGGAACAACAGCGCCGAAAGCAGCAGCAGCGTCGTGTTCCCCAGCAGGTCGCCCATCTGCGAAACCTGGAACTGCACCACGCCCGCCGGCGGCGGAATCGGCGCCACAATGTGCACCACCAGCGTCACCGCCGTCAGCACCGCCACCAGGTAGCACAGCTTCACCGAATCGCGTCCCAACAGGTTCGCCGAGATGAACGGCGTCGCCAGTCCGCCCAGCCCGAAAAAGAGATTCAACAGGTTCAGCGTCGTCGCCCGCGTCTCCGGCGCAATGTCGCTCACCAGCGCGTTCGCGCCCGTCACGATGATGCCGCCGCCCAACCCCAGCACAAACAGGTACGCCGCAATCATCCCGAACCCGCGCGACCTCGGCAGCAGGAACAGCGCCAACGTGATGAGCGCGAGCCCCAGCACCAGCCCGACTTTCTTGCCCTGCACATCGATCAGCGGCCCCACCGACACCGACGCAATCACCAGTCCGATGGCCTGCGAAAGCGCAATGCTCCCGTTCTGTTTCGGCGTCAGGTTGAATCGCTTCGAGAGATCCGGAAGGATCGTCCCGAGCATCGCGGCGATCATGCCGTATACAAAAATCGCCAGGATGGCGGCTACGATAAGCATGGTGAACGTGTCTCCAAAGACGGTTCATCTTATCAGATGAAGCGGTTTCATTTTCGCTGATACTCGTGCTCTCCGGTGGCGTCTATCTTCGGGCGCTGTGCGCCCAGGAGGAGTCACGTAAAGATGGCTAACGATACTACCGTAGTCGGGCTTTTCGATTCGCATGACGACGCCCAGGATTGCTTGGAAGCGCTCCGCGACGCGGGCATCCGCGGCGACGATATCTCCATCGTCGCCAGCAACCGCAAAGGCAAGATGACCTCGCGCACCGGGGATGAGAAGACAACCGACGGCACGTCCGTGGGCGAGAATATCGCCGGCGGCGCCCTCTTCGGCGGCCTCGGCGGCCTCCTCATTGGCCTCGGAGCCCTCGCCATTCCCGGACTCGGCCCCATCATCGCCGCCGGTCCCATCGCCACCACCCTCGCCGGAGCCGGCATCGGCGCCGTCGGCGGCGGCATCATCGGCGCCATTAAGGACGCCGGCGTTCCCGATGAGGAAGCGCATGTCTACGCCGAAGGCGTCCGTCGTGGCGGCACCCTCGTCACCGTCCGTTGCGACAGCGTGGAAGCCGACAACGTCCGCAACATCATGGACGACCACGGCGCCGTCGACATCGAAGAGCGCGGCGCTCAGTACCGCTCCAGCGGCTGGTCGAAGTTCGACCCCAACGCCTCGGAGTACGACTACGAAACCACCGGCACCCGGACCGGCTCGAGCACCCTCGGCGCCAGCTCCACCGGGACCACTTCCACCACGGGAACCCGCACCGGCCTCGGCTCTTCGCTCGGTTCCACCAGCGGCATGAGCGCCGAACAACGCCGCCGCTCGCGCATCTACGGTCTCACGAACCGGTAGCCTTTCCTTCGGGGGCGGATCACACCCGCCCCCACCTTTACCCGTCCCCTCGCAACGCCTCGCTCGCCTCGCTCCGCAATCCCCGCCGCGCCGGCGTGACGAGAATCTCCCTGCGGCCACACAGTAGTCCCATCCCTACAACCAAGGGTTTAGGGTTGGCACGTCGGTTCCGGCAAGATCCTCTACGTTTCTGGTCACCAGAATAAGGTCGTGATGCGCAGCGGTGGCGGCAAGCAGTCCGTCGATCACCGGCACGGGTCTACCTCGAGCGTTGGCAATGGCGGACAATGTGCCCCAACGCTCCGCCACAAACTCGTCGACCGGCAGTATGCGATCCCGAAAGCGGGCCCGCAGGTCGATCCTTAGCCAGGAGTCCAATCGGCCTCGGCGTCTCCCCCGAGTGAGCCGTTCGATACCGTTCCTGATCTCTCCAACGGTGATGACGCTCAGAAACAGAATCGCCTCGTCGGTTTCCTCGATCCAGCGAACAACGTTCGCGTCGGGCTGCGGCTTCACCAGTTCGGAGACTACATTCGTGTCGAGCAGAAACCCATTCACAGGTCAATCGCCCTGCCGTAGTCGCGGACTCGGGACAGCTCAACGCCCGCGTTGCGGAGAGGGGAGGCTGCGAAGAATTGCACGATGCCGCCGGGACCACGCTGCGGTGTGGTGATTCGAGCATATTCCTCAGCCGGAATGACCATGACAGCTTCCCTTCCGTGCTTGGTCACGCGCTGCGGACCCCGCTCGCGGGCCAAGCGAAACACCTCGCTGAATCTGGCCTTTGCCTCCTGCAACTGCCACTCCTGCGGAGCGGCACGTCGCTCGGCAGCGCCGGCTTTTGGTTTAGGCCGTCGTGTCTTGTTCATTTCTCTTTGGTCTGACTACTCTAGTCAGATTCTAACACTCCGCCGGCCGTCCTCCTTCGAGGCCCCCGTTCGAGTTCGATCAGCCCCCCGCCCCCGCTTCACCCGTCCCCTCGCAACGCCTCGCTCGCCTCGATGCGGAATCCCCGCTGCGCCGGCCCTACCGCTGCACCCAACCCCACCACCGCCATCACCCCCGCGCATCTCTTCATCGAGCTAGCGCTTCCGCCACAGATCTCTCCACCACCCGCGCGCTCTCACACCTCCCCGCGCCGCGTCCGCAGCGCCATAGCCACCGCGCCCGCGAACCGGTTCCAGTTCGTCGCTTCTTCCTCCAGGCGCGCCCGCCCCGCCTTCGTCAGCCGGTAAAACTTCGCCCGCCGGTTGTTCTCCGATGCCCCCCATTCGCCCTCGATGAGCCCCCGCCGTTCCAGCCGGTACAACGCCGGGTAGAGCGCGCCCTGCTGGATCTCGAGCGCCCCTCCCGTGATCTGCTCGATTCGCAGCAGCACGCCGTACCCGTGCAACTTCCCCAGCGAGACCGCCTTCAGGATCAACAGGTCCAGCGTCCCCGGCAGCAGCGCCCCGCCCTCGTTCACCGGTCTTTTCTCCTAAATGGAATAGGAGAACAGTAACAGCGTCTCTCCTAAGCAGTCAAGGAAGAAATCTGGTACAAAGGACTGCATCTGCCCCGGCAGAAGGGAGGTTCGAATGCACAGGGCAATCGTACTCGCCTGCATCGCGCTCCTGGCCGCGCAAACGCCCGACCCGTTCGTCGGTACCTGGACCATGAACCCCGAGAAATCCGCGATGGATCCCAATCACCGCGCCGCGCGGGCCAAGGTCCATTGGGAACGGGACGGCGAGGCCTACCTCCTGAGCGCCGAAGGCGTGAACGCCGCCGGCAAAGCGGTCAAGGAAACGCCGCAACGGTTCGTTCCCGACGGCAAAGAACGCCCCGTACCCGCCGCGCCCGGCGTGACAATCACCGTCACCCGCCCCGACCCTCACACCCTCCTCGTCGAAAGTGAGCGCGAAGGACAGATCGTCGGCCGCGCCACTTACGAAGTGTCCCGCGACGGCAAATCCCTCACCGCCACCGTCTCCGGAACCGACGCGAAGCAGCGGCCCTTCAAGACCCGGATGGTCTTCGACCGCGACCCAGCAAACCCGTGATGTTCGCCATCAGCAGCCAGCCAACATCACACCCCAAAGCCACCCGCTCCACAAGACCGAACGCATAAGGGGGGCGGTGCTGGAAGACCGGAGCCAGACAGAGGAACAAAAGCACCGTCATCAGAGCGCAAACGCCGGCCACCCACTGGAGCCGGACGCTCAGTTTCCGCGAAAGAGCGATCGCCGCGCCCGGAAAGCAGACAAAGGCCGCCATCGCGGCCACGCCATGCACCAGGCCGGAAGTCGACGGAGGCCGGCTCCATTGGCCGTAAGGATCAGGCGGAAACAACCCGCCTATCACGCAGCCCACTGCCCAAACTCCCAGCAGCATCAGGCCTGCAATGGACACACCCTCACGACGGTCAGCCCGGAGCGCCACGCCCAACAGGAGTGACCCCGCCCCCAAACTGATGAGCCCCACTCCCAGCAGCCAACCCAGAGCGCCGTTCATGTAATAGCTCAGCGCGACATCGATCGGATCGAACGACGGCTGCGCCGGATGTACGGCCACAGAGGCGGCGACGAACAGCAGGATCAGGACGAACGAGCACCGCGTGGTCAGCATTGCGCCTATGATCGGGGGTAGAGAGCACAGCCGTCTTGGAAAAACCCGCCAACCCTGCAGCGAGTGGCTCCCCGCGACCCCAGGTCACCCTGCTGAACGCCGGCTCACTCGACCGCGTGTGTGTGCGCGGGCATCTGATGCCCTCCGCGGACCTCGCCCCCTTCGTCGCCGTCGCCTGGACCATGGAATGGCGATTGCCAAACGACCAGACCTTCACCCAGCAGGTGCTGCCGAACCCGTCCGTGCAGATCGTGGTGGACCACTCCGGGCGCGCGGAAGTGTTGGGCATCGTGACGGGCGCCTTCTCCACCACGCTCGCCGGAGAGGGCTTCGTGTTCGGCCTGCGATTCCGGCCCTGCGGGTTCTACCCAGTCGTGCGGCAGCCGGTGGCACGATTCACCAACCGGCGCCATCCCCTCACCGACGTTCTGCCCGGCGTGGACAGCGCGGCCTTGCAGCGCCTGGCGAGAGACACCGATAAGCCGGGCCTCATGGAGTTGCTGCAAGGTGCATTGCGGATGAGGGAGCCGCGCCGTGACCAGATCGGCGCCAGCCTGGAAGCACTGATCGACCGTATGGAGGCGGACCCCCAAATGCTGACCACGGATGAGGCCGCCCACTCGTTCGGCGCCAGCGTCCGAACGCTACAGCGGCTCTTCCACCAGCATGTCGGCGTGTCACCCAAGTGGATCCTGCGGAGGTTCCGGCTGAAGGAAG
Source organism: Bryobacteraceae bacterium (assembly GCA_033763935.1). GTDB lineage: Bacteria > Acidobacteriota > Terriglobia > Bryobacterales > Bryobacteraceae > DALYJJ01. The sequence goes on along the minus strand of JANRJO010000098.1, from coordinate 3,047 downwards.
CCGCGGCAACGATCGAGCAACGCCAGCCCATCAACATGTCTGAACTCGCGCAGCGCCTCGGCTACTACGACCAGGCGCACCTCAACCGCGATTTCCGCACTCTCATCGGCCAGCCCCCCGCCACCTGGGCCAGGCAACAGTCCGGCCACTCGGTCGGCTGATTCCCGCACAGGCGTTGACCTGAGTGCTTCCATCAGGGAAACGTCCCCGCCCCCGCCGCCCGATCCTTCTTAGTACGGACCCCCGTCCCGGGCTACGGCCGCCATCCGCTAAGGTCAAGCGACTATAGGGCAACGCCAGCCGTAAAGCTCCGCCTCCCGGAGTCGATAGGAAAACCGTATGCCCTCGTTTCGGACCGCCGCCTCCCGTGTAGCCGCCTGCGCGTGTGCGTTCCGATCACTGCCCGCCGCAAGGGTGCCCGGCCCGCCCGGCCGTCGCCGAACAAGGGCGCCGCGATGACCGCCGCCCCCGTTCGCCACGAGTTCGTCGGCATGACCGGCGTCGTCGCCAGCCAGGTCATGCGCAACCTGCTCGCCACGGTAGCGCGCGTGGCCCAGTCGAAGGCCACCGTCCTCATCACCGGCGAAAGCGGCGTCGGCAAGGAGTGGATCGCGCGGGCCCTGCATCACCTCTCCGCCCGCTGCGCCCGCCCCTGGGTCGACGTCAACTGCGGCGCGCTGCCGGAGCACCTCGTGGAGAGCGAACTCTTCGGTTACGAGAAGGGCGCCTTCAGCGGCGCCGCCACCACGAAGCAGGGCTTGTTCGAACTCGCCGGCACCGGAACCCTCTTCCTCGACGAAATCGGCGAGCTCGATCCGCGCATGCAGGTCAAGCTGCTCCGCGTCCTCGACGGCGTGCCCTATTACCGCCTCGGCGGCACACGAAAAGTAACGGCCGACGTGCGCATCGTCGCCGCCACCAATCAATCCCTCGAGGAGGCCACCCGCAACGGCAGGTTCCGCAAGGACCTGTTCTACCGCCTCAACCAGTTGCGCCTCCGCATTCCTCCTCTCCGCGAACGCGGCGACGATATCGAAGCCCTCGCGCTCTACTTCCTCGAACAGCAGGCCCCCTCGGCCACCCTGAGCGCCGCCGCCCTCCAGGCCCTGCGCGCCTACGACTGGCCCGGCAACGTCCGCGAACTGCGCGGCGTCGTCACCAAGGCCGCCTTGCTCGCCGACGACGGCGTCATCGGTCCCGCACACCTCGACTGGGGGGACACCGCACCCCCCTATGCCAACGCGCACCCGCCGTTCCTCTCCGGCATGAACCTCGAAGAAATGGAACGGGCCCTCATAATGAACGGCCTCGCCGCCGCCGGCGGCAACCAGACCAAAGCCGCCGCCATGCTCGGCATCTCCAGCCGCACCATCGCGAGAAAGTTGAAGACTTATGGAATCACCGCGGACCGGCAGCCGGCCGTCGCTTGTAACGGAGATTGAGCGCCGCGGCGAGCCCCGCCGCGAGGCCAGCGGACCCGTCTGGCTGCTCGGCGCGGATTCCGCCGGCCGCGGCATCACCTGCAAGGGACGTCTGCTCGATGAGAGCGAGCACGGATTCCGCGCCCGCTACGTCGGCTCGCCCTTCCGGTCAGGAGCCGAGATCGCCTTTCTCTGCAGAAAATCGGCAGGCCGCGCCCGTGTCGCCTGGACCCGCACCGACGGCGGCCCCGAGGCCGAGAGCGGCTTCTTCATCCTCGAAAAGGAAGAGAACCTCTAGCCTCCTACCAGAACTGCGAAAAATCGGGAGGCCGCCGCTCCGCAAACGCCCGCAGCGCCTCGCGCGCCTCGCCGCTCTTCAACCGCTCCCCGAACACCACGCTCTCCGCCTGCACCCGCGCCAGCAGCGCGCCCGCGTCACGCATGAGTTTCTTGGTGGCGATCATCGAAGCGACCGGCTTCTGTGCCAGCGCCCGAGCCGCCGCCCGCGCCGCCCCGAGCACCTCGCTCTCCGGCAGCGCCCGGTTAGCGAGCCCCAGCCGAACCGCCTCGACACCCGAAAGCGACTCCCCCAGCGCGAACATCGCAAACGCGCGCACATGCCCGATACACGCCGGCAGCAGGAGACTCGAGGCAGCCTCCGGCGCCAGCCCCAGGTTCACAAAGGGAGCGGACAAGGTAGCGGTCTCGGCAACGTAAACCAGGTCGCAATGCAGGAGCATGGTGGTGCCGACCCCCACAGCGAGCCCCGGAACCGCTGCCACGATCGGCTTCTCCGCCCGGGTCAGCGCTTCGATGAAGGAAAGCGCCTGCAGTTCACCTCCCTGCCCGCCGCCGAAAGCCGCGAATTCGGCAATGTCGTTACCCGCCGTGAAGGCCCCGCCCTCCGCGCTGAAAAGCACAACGCGAACGGCCCTGTCCCCTTGCGCCCCGTCCAGCGCCTCTCGCGCCGCGACATACATCTCGTTCGACAGGGCATTCTTCTTGTCCGGCCGCGCGAACGTGATCTCGAGTACCCCATCGTCCACCCGGAGCTTGATATGTTCGCTCATCCTGGCGCCTCGGTTCGGAATCGGCTATGCAGCCAGCCTGATGATACACCCCGTCGTGCTGCCCTTCTTGGGAGGGCCGAGAGCGTCATCGATGAGTTCCGGGAAGTCGCCTTCAGAAGGAAGGTAATCGTATCGACCGTCAGCGATCAAGCACGAGGATGCCGAGGTCAGGATCGCCCGCGAACTCTGTCAATCGTATGGCGTCGCGCCGGAGTACAAACTCGGCGTACGCGCGACGAGCTTGCGCGACAACTTCTCGTCCAACAGCAATTTCACAGAGCAACACGCTTGCCCATCCGGGCCGCAAACTCATAGACCGCGCGAAAGTCCTCGGACTGGAGTTCGGGATAGTCGTCGAGGATCTCCCGCTCGGACATACCGGCCGCGAGCCAGTTCAGGACGTCCCAGACAGTGATAGAAGGTGGTCCCGGTTGTCAAGACCAAAATCAGCCCGCAATAAGTTAGCGACCTGGGCGTCTGAATTGAGTGGGGCGGACGAAGCCGCCCCGGCCATTCCGGCCCTTGAGTCGGCGCTCGAGTCGCATCCCTGCGTTGC
>JANRJO010000089.1:0-48634 GCA_033763935.1 Bryobacteraceae bacterium | reverse complement strand
TTCTTCTCGTCGCGGCTGACGATGTGGTAGGGTTTCTTCACGGCGGTGCGTGTCCTTTCGAAGGGTTGTTTTTGGCGAATCGATTCTATCGAACCGGCTCGCCACCGCCGTTCAACCTTCAACTAAAGTGGGGACACGCTCTGGTACGACGCAACGTATCGAACTTGGTGTCGGTCCTCACCGTGGCGAGTCGCCTTCCTGGAAAGGGCGCGATTTTCTGAGAGCACGCGTCGATGCGGACGGCGGTGAGAGGATGGATGAGATGATTGATTCCCTCGATCTCGATCGGGCCCGCAGGAGGGCCTCAACACTTGGGTCCCGTCACGCGCCAACTCCAGAAATCGCCACTGTTGGAATTGAAATGATCGTGCATGGCCTCCGCTTGGAGCCGGACGCCCAGTGGGCAGCTGCACTGAATTACAACTCGTTGATCAGTCCTACACCGAATCTGGCCATCTGGGACCCAGGTGTTATGAGCAGGACCGAAGAAGCTTTTCTCGCGGGAACACCGAACGATGCTGACCATTGGTGCCTGGCGTGGCGGCTAATGTGTGATGCGTGGTGCTCTCTGTTCGAACATGACAAACTAAAGTTGCAGCCACAGATCGTCCAAATCGCGGAAGGCGTTGATCATCATCCAGGCATCCAGGTCGCACGCGCAATACGCAGGCTGGCAAGGGGAGAAACAGACAGCGTTGACGCGCTTTGGGAATTGGCCAGGCAGCCCGATTGTCGGCGAGTGTTTGAGGCGGCGGGTTGGTTCAAAGCGGATGCTCGCGAATCTGCGAAGGCGAAGGCGCGTCCTCGGCGGAAACCCAAGCCATAGTAGTGTCGGCCAATAGAAATCGGGCCTCGATCTGCCGGCTGCGGAATGAAGTGTGAATGGGTCCGCCGTGCGAAGCCTCGAGCGGGCAGAGAACAGGCTCAACTCACAGTGGGAATCTTCGGATGTCAGAGTACTTAGCTACTAAGCGGTACCAACTCGTGTTCCCACTGCAACCGTCCTACCGAAATCCGGGGCAAACCCGCGAAACCGCTGCCCACAATTTTCAACAACTTGCGCCGCGGTGAAGCCCCGCAAAACCTTGTCAAGTGCTTTGAGGTGCTAGCGGGAGCAATCTCGTGCAGTTCAAGTCCTGTCCTCTGCACCATGAACGAAGGCCGTTGTGACCGAAGGAAACGACGGCCTTTCTGCTGTAGCGGCGACAAATAGCAGGCACTCCCCGTCGTAGGATGCTCCTAGCGAACCTCGGCCAGCTTGTCCAGAGCGGCGGCCAACCCCTTGCCGTAGCTCGACGTCGGCTTCGCTGTCGCCAATGCGTCTCTGGACACTCCCTCGCTTCTGCGCACTCGCTCCGCAAGCAGCAGCAGCGGGTCGTTCCGATGAAACGCCGGACTCGACGCGCCCGCCGCCAGCGCCGTCGCCAAGCTATCGATGTACGCCCGCGTGTTGCTGTACCAGGCGGCGGTCCCTTCCAGCCACGCGTGGATGTCCGTCTCCTCCGGGTCAAGCGTGTGTAACTCAATCTGGCAGCGCAGGTCCATCGCCGTCAGGTACTCGACGTACGCCGCTTTCGGCAACGCTTTCGGGGAGGGTTGGCGCGCCGCTAACAGCGCCGCGTCAAGGGCTATGGCATCCGGCGCCATCGCCACCGCCTCTCCGACCACTGCCGCAATCAGCGCGCCTCCGCCTACCGCCAGGCGGTGCTCCGTGGTCACCTTTCCCGAAGCCGGCCACGACAGCGAGATCGCGGTATCCGGTTTGGGCAACCCGCATCCCAGCCGGGCAAGGTCACCATGTTTCAGCAGCGCCGTTCGCAGCACCTTCGGCGCCCGCGTATCCACTGTCAACAATCGGCGTACATCGTCCACGGCACAAGCCGCCGTGACGTAGCCGCCCCAGCCGTGCGTTTTCGATGCTCCGTAACCCGGCCTGACCGCCATCGCCGCGGCCGTCACCAAACGCAACGCCTCTCGCCGCGTCATTGGTAGCTCCCTCCCTGAAGATGGCTCCGATCGAGATCGAACAGCTTCATGGCCTCCGCCTCGCTGATCTTCCCCTCGAAGAAGTCGCTCGACGCGAACACATACCGCAACCCCATCCGCAGACTCTGCGCATACTGGCTCTGGCCCGCAGCCAGCTCATACGCCTTCTCGAACGGCACTGCCGGCAGAGACTCCTTGCGTTGCAGCGCACGGGCCAGCGCGATCAGCGGATCCCGCCGATCGTAGAAGTTCGGTTCGACGATGAACCGCCGCATTAAATCGGGATCCGGATTCGCAAGCATCTCCGCGTACCGCTGCACGTCTACGTAATAGCGCTGAAACCGGCCCGGCGCCTTCGCCGTCGCTTCCGCGAATCCGCCCGCCGTGCGCTCCGGGTGCTGCTGCTGGAGCGTTCGCTGCCACACGCCCCCCAGCGCGGCGAAGGTCGCATCGTAATCCAGCGTCTGCGACCCCGCCAGCGAGTGCAGCCGGTCGTCCAGCAGCCCGCGCATGAAGGGCGCATACTCTCCGGCCCCGTACACCTCGCGATACACCACCACGTCATGTAGCACGCGGCTCTCGCTGGGCTCGCCGGATTCGCTATCCGCGTTTGGCTTTGCGTAGTGCTCCGGCTCCAGCTCGCGGTACACCGGCTTGAACCTTCGGTCCGCCGCCTGATGGCACCGCCACGCCACTACGAACGCCAGCTTTTCTTCTACGTTCTTGCCGCCGTCCGGCCAGTGCTCGCGGCAGTACTTCAGAACGGGGATCGAAAAGCGGTCGCCGGACCGCGAGGTGCTGCCGAAGCGGGCGAAGTCCCAGTGACGCGTCAACACCGTGCGAAAGGGCCCGGCCAGGCGCCCGCCGTGGAGCGCCAGCCGGCAGCAATCTTCGAACACTGCAACGTGGGCAATGTGCTCTGACATCAGGCCTCCTTAAAACACCAGCCGCAGCCCCAACTGAAACTCCCGCGGCAGCGCCGGCAGATCGGTGTTCGTCACGCGTCCGAAATTGGTGTCGCGCGGATTGATATTCGGCCCGCTGAATTGCGCTTTGTTGAGCGCATTGATGGCCTCCGCGCGAAACTGCAGGTACACCCGGTCACTGAACGTGAAGTTTTTGATCAGTGAGAGGTCCAGCAGGCTGATGGCGTCGTCGCGCAGGTTGGAGAATCGGGTGGGCAGTGTGCGGATGTTCTGCGCCAGTTGGATGCGCGTGTCGTTGCGCTGCTTGGTGTAGTCCAACTGCCCGTTGGTTTTCACGGCATCGTCCTGGAAGTAGAACCCCGTCGTCTGGATATTGGTCCGGAACGTGTTGTCGAGGATGTTCGTCGTCCCAAGCGCGCCGATGGTTGAACTCCGGATGGCCATCTCCAGGTCCGACATGTCTCCGTTGAAGTAGACGTTGCCCATCGTCAAGGGCCGTCCGCTTTGGAACTGGTAGATCCCCTGCACCTGGAAGCCGCCCAGGAACGCCTGCTTCCAGCCGCTCCATGCGCCGCCGAACGCCCGCCCGCGCCCCCAAGGCAGCTCATAAATGCCGCTCAGCGCCAGCCGGTGCGGCGCATCCGCGCCCGCCAGGCGCTTCTCGTAGCGTTCGTCGGTCGGGTTCAGCTGCGACATCTCCTCCAGGTACTTCGAGTACGCGTACGTCGCCAGAATCGTGTATCCCTTTGAGAACCGCTTCTCCACGCGCATCTGGCCCGCGTGATACGAACTCGCCGCGTCATAGCGCTCGATACTGAATCCGCCCAGATGCGGGAACGGCCGCAGCAACTGGCTGCGATTGATCACCGTGGCGGTGAACAGGTTTGTCCCCTGGAATTGCGCCACGCCCCGGAACGGGTTCGTGATCGGCGTGTCCAGGAAGTTGATCAGCGTCTGATCGCGTACCGGGCTAGTCGATTGATACTGGCGGAAGATCGGGTTGCCGTCTACCGCCGTCGTCAAATCGTAGCCGCTGTTGCCGACATACGACGCCTCCACCAGCCACCGTCCGGGTAGCTCGCGCTGCACGCTCGCTTCCCATCGCTGAACCATCCCGTTCTTCCGGCTCGCGGGAACGATCGTGCCCAATCCCTGCCCTAGCAGGCTGTCGATGCCACGGTTAGTCTCCGCGATCAGGCCCTGCGGAAACGGGTTCGTCAGGTTCGCGCGGAAGGTCAACCCGCGGTCATCGGAAGCCACCAGCGGCGTGTTCCGGCTGAAGCCGTTCTGGTTCAGCGCGTCCATAAAGAAGGGCACCATGAAGATGCCCCACCCGGCGCGAATCGCCGTGCGGTCATTCAACTGGTAGGCCACGCCGATGCGCGGCTGGAAGTTGTTCCGGTCCGCCCGGAAACCGCGGTTGTTCTCTTCGGCGAAAACCAAGCCGCCGCGCAGCCGCAGGTCCGTCACCTCCGGGATCGGCGCACGGGCGTAGTTGGCTCGTACCGCCGCCTCCGCCGGACTCGTCACCGTCGTGTCCAGGTCGCGGATGATGCGGTTGTAGCGCTCCGTCGTCCCCAGGTCCAGTTCGTAGCGCAAGCCCAAGTTCAGCGTCAGCCGCGGTGTCACCTTCCAGTCGTCCTGAAAGAAGAAGCTGTGGTACTTTGCGGTTGCGGCACGGTCCGCCAGAAGTGGAAAGTTGCCGCCCGAGGGCTGCCCCAGCAACAGCGCGGCCATCGCCTGCGCCTGTATCTGCTCAATCGGCAGCGATGGGTTCAGGTCGTTCAGCCGGGTCCACTGGTTGTCGAAGTTGTACTGCCCCGCCTGGAACGTCTGCTCGCGACGGTTCTCCTGGTAGACCCGGAAGTCGTAGCCGAAGCGGACGGCGTGCCCGCCCCAGATCTTCGTCAGTGTCGGCTGGAACGCCCACGTCGGCGTCGTGATCAGGAAGCCTGTGGGCTCCACCGGCGAAGAGTAGTTGCTGATATTGATCTGCGGCAGCGTGTTGGCGGTGAACAGTGCGAGAGCGCCTGGCGCGAAGCCCAGGTCGGCTAGCCGCACGTCCCGATCGGCCATCGCGAACCGGTCCTGTTTAAAACGCGCCAGGCTGGTTCTGAAGTTGAACACGGTATTGGGCGAGGGCACATAGACGTAATCGAAGACGCCGCCTTTGTTGCCGCGCGTCCCGTTTCGGCCGTTGATCCGCACCCCGTTGTTGATGCCGGCCGAGTTCTCGTCGTCTTCCGTGCGGTTGCTCTGCGAGTAGCGGAAGAACAGCCGGTTCCGTTCGTTCAGCGTGTGGTCAACGCGCGTCAGGAAGACGTAGTAGTTGTTGTCGCCGGGCCCGTTGCCCACAAAGTTGTTCGTCGTCGAATTGAGATTCGTGTTGGGCAGCGGCAGGAACGACAGGTAGTTGCGTGCGATCGGGTTGATACGGTCCGGACAGATCACGTTCATTCGCCCATTGCACTGGATCGGGTCTCGCACTACGCGCGCGCCGTCCCCCTGCGCTGTCGCCGGGTCGTACACCAGCAGCGGCGTCGCCCGGTTCAGCAGGGAAGAGAAGTCGCCCGAGCGGAACGCCTCCGTCGGGACGGTCAGCGTTTCCAGAGAGGGCGTGATGGGCCGGATGCGCTCATAGCTGGTAAAGAAGAACGTCCGGTCGCGGCCCTTATAGATTTTGGGAATGAACACCGGGCCGCCCACGGTGCCGCCGAAGCGGTTGTACCGCCGCGGCTGCCGTTCGCGCCCCTCGCGGTTGAAGAAGAACGAATTCGCCGAAAGCACGTCGTTGCGCACGAAATGGTAGAGCGTCCCGTGCACCTCGTTTGTGCCCGAACGCACCGCCACGTCCACGCTGCCGCCCGCTGTCCTCCCCTGCTGAGCGTCGAAGCTGGCGGTCACCACCTTGAACTCTTCCACCGCATCCGTCGGCGGCTGCAGTCCCACGCGTGCGGCGCCCTGTCCCTGCCGGTCCGCGGTGTTGGGCGCGCCGTCCAGCGTGAACTCGTTGCCTCCCGGCGCCCCGTTCACCTCGAAGTTCGAAGGCCCGCTGTTGCTCAGCGCCGAGTTGCTGGTGAAGCCGCCCGTGATCACGATGCCGGGCGCCAGTTGCACCAGCGTCAGAGGGTTGCCTTCAGAGAGCGGCAGCTCGGCGATCCTCCGCCGGTCGATCACCTGCCCCGACGTAGCCGTGCTCACCTCCAGCAGCGGCGCCTCTGCCGTCACGCTCACGCTCTCCTGCAAACTACCCACCGAGAGCTGCAGATCCAACGTTAAGCGCTCCTGCACGCGCAGTTCGATGCCCTCACGCACCAGCTTCTTGAAGCCCGTCGATTCCACCGTCAGCCGGTACGGCCCCGGGAGCAGATACAACACGTTGTAGCTGCCATTGGCTGATGTCGTCGACTCCACGCTCACATTGGTGGAGATGTTCGTCACCACCACCTTCGCGTTCGGCACCGCCGCGCCTGAGCCGTCCGTCACCGTCCCGTTCATCGACCCACGCGTGTCCTGCGCGGGCAGCGTCACTGCGGCAATGAACAGCGCGCACGCCGCCTTCGTCATCCGATACATAGGGACCCCCTCATCGGCTGTGAAACTATCAGAAGCCGTGCGGAGGGTCTATATGAGGAATGTCATAGATGCACCAGCCCGCTCTGAATGGCGTGCACCGCGGCCTGCGTGCGGTCCTCCAGCCCAAGCTTGGCCAGGATGTTGCTGACGTGTATGCGCACCGTCCCCTCCGTTGCGCCCAGCACCGCCCCGATCTCCTTGTTCGACATCCCCTGCACAATCAGCCGCAGCACTTCCGTCTCCCGCGGCGTCAACGCCTGCTGCTCCGCACTGCGGGCAAGCCGCGCCGCCACCGTGGCGGGCACATACTTCTCGCCCCGGTGCACGGTCCGGATGGCCTCCAGGAGCTCTTTGCGCAACGTATCCTTCAGCAGATAGGCCGCCGCCCCCGCCTCCAGCGAGCGCCGGATATCCTCCTCGCCCGCGTACGAACTCAGCACGAGCACTCGCGCTTCCGCGTCGATCCGCCGGATGCGCGCGATGGCTTCCGCTCCCGAGATGTCCGGCAGACGGAGGTCCATCAGCGTCACGTCCGGCCGCACAGTGCGAAACAACTCCACCGCTTCCTCTCCGCCGCCCGCCTCCCCCACCACCGTCATGTCCGGCTGTGAGTTCACAATGGCGGCGAGCCCTTCGCGCAGCACCGGATGGTCATCCACAAACAGCACCCGGATCTTCCGCGCCTTCACTCCCCGTCCTCCACGGCCACGGTAATCGCGGTTCCGCGCCCGGGCGCGGTGCTGCATTCCAGGTGTCCGCCGATCTCCGCCATCCGCTCCCGCATGCTGCGTAATCCGAAATGGTCCGCCGCCACCGCCGATGCGTCGAATCCCCGGCCGTCATCCACGGCATGCACCCGCACACCCTTGCCTTCGTAATCCACGGTGATCCACAAATGCGCCGCGCCCGAGTGCCGCGCGGCGTTCGTCACCACCTCCCGCGCCACCCGCAGCACGTTCTCCCGCACTGCCTCCCGCAGCCGCCGCGGCGTGCCCTTCACGGTCACGGTCGCATGCATGCCACGGTCCGCCCCCAGTCGCTCGGCGAACGTCCGGATCACCTCCTCGATCGGCTCCACCACGGGCACGGGCGAACGCAGTTCCAGAATGCGCCGCCGCGACTCCGCCAGTACCTCGTCCAACTGGTCCAGCGCGTGCCCAATGCGCTGCGCGGCTTCATTCGGCGCTCCCGGCAACTGCTGGGACGCGACCTCCAGTTGCAGCGCGATCCCCGTCACGCCTTGCATCAGCGTGTCGTGGATCTCGCGCCCGATGCGCACCCGCTCGGCCATCACCGCCTCGTACCGCCGCCGCACCGAACGCAGATGCACGCGGTAACCGGTGGTTGCCGCCGCCATTAGCGTCAACGCACACAGCGCGTAGAACCAGCCCGTCTCATAGAGCATCCGCTCGAATCGGACGGCGATCCGTACCGTCTGCGGCGTCGTGGCTCCCTCAAAGGGAAACGCCGCCACTTCAAAGTGGAAGTCGCCGGGCGGAGCGTGCGTGTAGAAGGCGCTGCGCCTCTGTCCGGCGTCCACCCAGTCCGGGTCGAAGTCCACCATCCGGTAGCGAAACCTCAGCCGCTCCGGAGCCGATAGGCTGATTGCCGAATACTGGATCTCGAGATTGCGCTCCCCGCGCGGGACGACGTAGTGGCCGTCTACCAGCGAAACCTCCCGCGATCCCGCCAGGACCCGTTCGATTACCACGCGCGCCGTGGCAGGCCGCACCCGTATGGCCGCCGGGTCGAACGCGGCGGCGCCGTAAACGGTCGGGAACCACAGCCGCCCGTCTCGCCCCCGCACCGCCGTTGGCTGCGCGTCCCCGTTACACTCGGCGGCCCGCATCCCGTCCGCCGTATCGAAGGACAAGGCCGTCAGCGCCGTTCTCTTCCCCGCCGCAAACTCCTCCAACTCGCTCTTCGCCAGGCGGCTCACACCGCGCAGGCTGCCGATCCAGATTGCACCGCGCCCATCGTCCACCACGGACCGCACGTTGTCGCTCAGCAGCCCGTCGCGCCGCGTGTAGGCCGTGAAGCGCCCTGCGCGCAGCCGCGAGAGTCCACCCCTCGTGCCGATCCACAGCGTGCCCTCCGCGTCGCCATACAGGCAGGTGACCATGTCGTGCCCGAGCCCCTGCCTGGTGCCGTGGCGCCGTAACGAACCGCCCTTCACCTCAACCAGCCCGGAGGTAGTCCCGATCCACATACCGCCCTCGGGCGCGGGCAGCAACGCGGTCACGCTCTCCGACCGCAACAGCCGCTCGCCCTCTACCCACACTCCGTCCTCGGCGGTCCCAATCCACAAGCGCCCCTGACGGTCCTCCGCCATGGCGCGTACGTCGGCGATACCCACGTCCACCGCAACCGGCGCCCCGCGTCCCGGTTTCCATCGAAAGACCCCCGTGTGCGCGCCGATCCAAATGGACCCGTCCCGCCGCTCCACCATTGCGCGCGCGTAGTCCTTCGACCAGTCATCCGAGAGCGGCAGGCTGCGCATACGTCCGTCCTGCAGGTACGCGACGCCCGTCGCCGTTCCGAACCACATGCGCCCGGCCGAGTCTTCCATCACGGAGCGAACGTTGTCTCCCGGCAGCCCGTCGGCGGTTGTCCAGGTAGTAACGCGCTTATCTTTCAATCGCACCAAGCCGTCCCGCGTCCCCGCCCAGATGTTCCCTTCGCTGTCCTCAGCAAGGGCCCGCACGAAGTTGTGCGGCAGACCGTCGCGGGTTGACAGCACGCTGAACTGTCCGTCGCGATATCGGGCCAGTCCCCCACTTTCGGTCCCAATCCACACATTCGCGTCGGTGTCCTCCAGCAAACAGCGGATGGCATTGCTTGGCAGCCCGTCTCTTGTCGTGAAGTGCCGCAGCGCCTCCCCCTGCCGCAGCCACAGCCCGTCGCCCCGCGTGCCGATCCACAACCGTCCCGCCTTGTCTTCGAGAAACACGCGGATCTGGCCCCCTGGCGCCGGCACCTTGCTGATTCTCCCGTCCTGCTGTTTGGCCAGCCCCAGTTCGTCCGTCCCAAACCACAGGACCCCGGTCCGGTCTTGCAGCACGGTGCGCAACGCGTCGGTCGGCAAGCCGCTTTTCGTAGTCCAGGTGCGGAACTGCCCACCCGAGTACTCCACCAGCCCGCCGTCGTGCGCCGTAATCCAGACCACTCCCTTCGCGTCCTCGTAGATGAACCGGATGTGATCATGCGCCAGGCCGTTGCGCCGGGTGTACGTCTCGCGGAACGCCCCCTCCCCCCACACCGTGACGCCTCCTCCGCCCGTTCCGATCCACAGTGATCCGTCCTTCCTCTCGCACAGCGCCACCACCGAACTGCTCCGCAACTGGGGAGCGTTGCGGGTATCGAACACCGTGAACTTCGCGCCGTCAAAGCGCACCAGCCCTTCCAGCGTGCCCAGCCAGAGATACCCGTCTCGCGTCTGCACCACGCTCTGCACGAAGTTGTCCGGCAGGCCATCGCCCGCCTGCCAAACCCGCAGGTTGTAATGTGAGATCCGCGTCTGCGGATCCAGCCCAAAGGCGAGCCCCGCCGCCAACACCGCCGCTGTCATTACCCGCCGCACTGGCGTAAATTCTCTCACCGCGCGCACGGCCGCGTCACGATACGCGTACCGTGGTGATCTTTATTCGCCAGGGGGGCGCGTGCAGGTTCAAGTCCTGGCCGGGCGATTCGTGTCCAGGCACCGACGAACACCCGACTCAACTATCCCGCAGGGCCTGGGTGGGGTCAAGCCCAGCGGCCCGCCGCGCCGGGGCCCACGCGGCGGCGAGCGAAACGGCGAAGAACAAAACGGCAATCACCGTGAATGTGAGCGGATCCGCCGGCGTCACTCCGACCAGCATTGCCTGCATGAGGCGTGTCAGCGCCAGCGCCGCTGCGATCCCGATGGCAATCCCCAGCAGGCTGAGGCGTGCTCCGTGGCCCACCACCAGCCTGAACACCGCTGCCGGCTGCGCGCCCAATGCCATGCGCACACCGATTTCGCCTGTCCGCTGCCGCACCATGGTGGACAAGACGCCATACAGCCCGACTGCGGCGAGGAGCGCCGCGGTTCCCGCAAACACGGCAATGAGCACCAGCGAGAACCTGGCGCCCGACTGAGCCTTTTCCACGATGGCGTCCATGGGCTCGAGATCGTCCAGCACGAAGGGAGTCGCCGGCGCCGCAACCGCCTCTCGGACGCGCCCCGCGTAGGCGGCGGGAGCACCCGCGGTCCGGACGGCCCACCATCCCGCTGCGCCGTGCCCGACGTACCCGTCGGCGATGAAGAGTTGTTCCCGCCCGGCTTCGCTCAACGATGTCTGCCGCTGATGCTTCACGACCCCGATGACCTCACTCCACTCGGCCTTCGGAGTGTTGACCCGGAGCAGAATGCGCTTGCCGACGGCCGGCTCTGCCCCGAACGCCCGGGCCGCAAGGTGGTCGTCGATGATCACCACCTTCCGCTCCGGCTGGTTGTCGGCCTCGGAGAAGGTACGGCCACTCAACAGCGGGACCCGCATCGCCTCGATATAGCCGGGCCGCACGATCTGCAGATCGGCGGCGCGAAACTTCGTCTCGTCCGTCAGCGCTTCCCCGGTTCCCCATCGCACCGGCTGCGGCGGCGCCGCCAGGGGCAGCACGAGAGCCGCGCCTACGGCCTGGACCCCCGGAATGGCAGCCAGCCGGTTCTCCACCTGTTGCAGGGCCGCCGCCCGGGCTTCCGGCGTCTCGCCTGGGTTGCCGATGATCTGAAACGTCAACAGCCCCCGGGGATCAAATCCGAGATCGACCTGCTGCACCGCCAGGAACGTCCGGAACATCAGCCCCGAGCCGATCAGCAGCACAAACGACAGCGCTACTTCCAACACGACCACACCGCTGCGCAGCCAGCCGGAACCACCCAGGCTGGCGTTCCTTCCCGCACCGCGAAGAATGCTGTTCACATCGGGACGCGCCGCGCGCCAAGCCGGCACGAGCCCAAAGAGCACCGCCGCGGCCAGACCAGCGGCTGATGCAAACAACAGGACAGTGAAGTCCAGGCTCACCGTATCCAGCCGGGGCAGTGATGGCGGCGCCAGGCGCAGCACTTCTCGTAATCCCGCCCACGCCAAGGCCACGCCCAACGCGGTCCCGAAGGCGGCAATGATCACGGCTTCCGTCACCAACTGGCGCACCAGGCGCCACCAACTCCCTCCGATGGCAGTGCGAACGGCGAACTCACGCTCCCGCTGTGCGGACCGCACCAGCAGCAGGTTCGCAACGTTCGCGCACGCAATCAGGAGCAAGAACAGGACCGCTCCGAACAGCGCGACGATCGCCGGGCGGACGCCGTTCACCAAGTGCTCCTTCATGGGCGTCAAGCGGATGGTCAGGCCGGCAGTCCGCGATATCGGTTCCGCCTGCCGCAGGCGCTCCGAGACGCCATCCATTTCGCTCTGCGCGTGTGCCAGCGTGACACCCGCGCGCAGGCGCCCCACGACACGCCATTGAACGTTGTTGCGGTTCACGGTGTCGTACGGGATGCGCGCGGCTACCCACACGTCGGGCGTCCGCTCAATACCGGAGTGCGGAGGAAAGAGCAGTTCGGCGCCCGCCGCAAGAACTCCCACGACAACCGCGGCCGGACCGCCCGCTACCGGGAGCGGCTGCCCGATGATCCTGGCGTCACCGGCAAAGCGCCGCTGAAAGTACTCCTGACTCAGGACTGCAAAGACCGGCAACTGCGGCTGACCCCCAGCCTGCCCGGGATTTGCGGGGGCCGGCGGCGGTGCAATACCGTCGTTCTCGCTGAACCCGCGGCCGGCGGCAATGCGGAGCCCCAGAACGTTGAAGATATTGTGCGAAGCAGCGGCGAAACGAACCTGTTCGGGCGTGCCGTCGCGGCCCGTCACGAGCGCACGCCCGGTACTCAGCGCCGCCAGATCTTCAAAGCTCTGCCGGCTGCCGCTGCGCATGTCCAGATAGTCGGCGTTGGAGATCGGGAAGTCCTTGACATTCCGCCGTACGAGGTCGGCGCCGGCCAGCACCAGCCGCTCCGGGTCTGCATACGGCAGCGGGCGCAACAGCACCGCGTTTGCCACGCTGAAGATGGCCGTGCTGGCTCCGATGCCGAGGCCGATGGTGGCAATGGCGGTCATTGCGAACCCCGGGTTGTGCCGCAGGCTTCGAAGGGCAAAGGTGAGATCGCGCGAAAGCATGTCGTACTCATCATCGCCCATGAACGGCTCCGGCTTGGCTGGCCGCCCCACCCTTCAGTAGAATGTCCGTCTACGTGATCACTGGACGCACCTTCGGCCAATACCGAGCCGTAGCCAAGATTGGCGAGGGCGGCATGGGCAGCGTCTTTCTTGGCGAGCGTCTGGAGGACTTCAACCAACGGGTCGCCATCAAGGTGTTGCTCCATGGTATCGGTCACGAGGAAACGCGGCGCCGTTTCCTGGCCGAGCGCCAGGTGCTTGCCAAACTGCAGCACCCCGACATCGTGCAGCTGATTGACGGCGGCGTAACGGACGACGGGCTGCCTTTCATCGTGATGGACTACGTCGAAGGCGAGCCCCTCGATGTCTATTGCGACCGGGCGAAGCTCGGCCTCCGGGAACGTGTCGCGTTGGTCAAGCGAGTTCTTGAGGGCGTCGAGTACGCCCACCAGCGGCTGCTCGCACACTGCGATCTCAAGTTCGCCAATATCCTCGTGACAGCAGATGGCAGCCCGCGGCTACTCGATTTCGGCGTCGCGAAACTCCTCGATCCTCTCCGCTACGGGGTCACTGACGCCGCCACGCGAGCCGCGCTACGGCCGTTTACTCCGGAGTTCGCAAGTCCGGAACAACTGCGCGGCGAGGAACTAGGAACCTCCACGGACATCTACTCCGCGGGCGTGATTCTCTACCGGCTGTTGACCGGAACTCACCCGTTCGAAGGGGTGGTGGCGCAGCCGCTCGCGCTGTTGCGAGCCACGCTGGAGGCCAGCCCGGAACGGCCAGGGGCGCGCCGGCCGGAGGTGGACGGCGACCTCGACGCGATTGTCCTCAAGGCGCTGAGGAAGGAGCCGGAGGAGCGGTTTCGAACGGCCGCCGAGTTCGCCGGTGAACTCGGTGCATGGCTCGACGGGCGACCCATTGCATCGCGCGCGGGCTCCACGCGCTACCGCCTCGCCAAGCTCGCGTCCCGGCATCGGGTGCCGGTCGCGGCCGGCGTGATCGCGGTGCTGGTACTCGCGGCCGGCGCCGGCGGCACGCTGCATACTTATTGGAAGGCACAGACGGCGCGGGCTCGCGCCGAGGAGCGTTTCCGCGACGTACGGCGCATCACCGGCTCTCTCCTGTTCGAGTTTCATGACGCGGTCCGCGACCTGCCTGGTTCCACACCGGCGCAGGAGAAACTGGTGGGCTGGTCACTCGAGTATCTGCGGCGCCTGGCGGCGCAGAGCCGCGATGACGACCGTCTGCGCCTGGAACTGGGCGAAGCGTACCTCCGATTGGGAAACCTGCTCGGCAACCCCTACGAGAAGAACCTGGGGAAGGGCGAAGAAGCGCTGAGCACGCTACGCGAAGGGATGCGCGTGGTGGATGGACTTCAGCCTTCGCGAAATGGAGGGTTGCTGTACGCGCGGCTGCTGGGAGCGCGCGGCGAGGTGGATCAGAGCCTGGAGGATGCCCAGCAGGCGGCGCGCCTCCTCGAGGATCTTGCCACCCGCTACGGAACCGACGCCGAGGTGTTGATGACGGCGTCTTCGCAGATGGAAACCGCGGGTGATCTCTCGGCGGGCGAGGCCGCGCGCAACTGGTATGAGAAGGCCCGCGCGACCTCGGCGCGCATCGCGGAGTTGCCGCCGGGTCCGCTGACCGGCCGCTCGCGACGGAGCCAGGTGATTCTCTCGATGAAGATTGGCGACAACCTCGCGCAGACTGACCTGGATGCGGCCATCGCGCAGTTCGAACGAGCGCTGAGAGAGTACCGGTCACTCGACGCCAAACTGCTCGCAGAACCCGCGACGCGACGCGCGGGCGGCTCCCTGATGCGCCGTTACGGCCGCGCCCTGGCCCAAGCTGGGCGCGCCGAAGACGCGGTGCGCGTGATACGCGAGGGCATTGCCGCGGCGGAGGCCAACGCCAAGGCCGACGCGTCCGACAAGCGCGCGCAGTGGGATCTGGCGGTTCTCTACCGCATTCTGGCCGATGCAGAGGAAGCCGCGGGCCGGCCCGCGGAATCGGCTGCCTGCCTGGAGAAGGTGCTGTCGACGCTCGACGAGGGTGCGCCGTACGGCGAGGCGCTGGTCCGTCTGGCGCGCATCCAATACCTGATGGGCCGCCGGGAGGGCGTCGCCGCGATGAGCGAGCGCGGCATCAAGCTCGTTACCTCGCCGCTCATTCGGGCCGAGGTCCTGCTTGCCGCCCAGCCCCACGAGCGACGTCGAGCCGTGGAGGCGCTGGAGACGCTCCGGCCCCTGCCCGACTCGCCCGAAGTACTCGCGCTCCGTGCCGAGGCTGAGCGGCAATGCGGACGGTGGGCGCAGGCGAAGGCGACGGCGGCGCAAGGCCTGGCCATGCTTCCGGCCGGGCGAAAGTCCGAGGTCGGCGCTCGCCTTCAGGCCCTGACGCAACTTCCGGCGGGTCCGGGCCGATAAGCGGTTGGAGCGTCATGGCCGAAGTGCACCGCGAGATCCGTCTGCCCGAACCCGCGCCCGGGGTGCTGTTCGCCGGCAAGTACCAGGTTCTGGAGCGCCTTGGCGAAGGCGGGACCAGCGTCGTCTTCAAGGCGCGCGACCTCGAGTCCGGGGAGCTGGTCGCAGTGAAGATCATCCGTCCGGAGAACCTGGAGAATCCGCGCGTGCTCGAGAGCTTCCGGCGCGAGGCGGGTATCGCCAGCCGCCTGGATCACGCAAACGTCGTCCGGGTTATTGGCTCAGGCGAGCAGGACGGCCTCCATTACCTGGTTCTCGAATTTGTGGGCGGGCGGCCGCTCTCGGAACTTCTGCAGTTGAGCCCCCGCTTGCAGCTGAAGGAATTCCTGGACCTGGCCCGCCAGGTGGCCGAGGCCCTCTCAGTGGTGCATGCCGCGGGCATCGTCCACCGCGACCTAAAGCCCGCGAACCTGATCTTCGCGCGCGACGGCCGGCTGAAGCTGATGGACTTCGGGATCGCCCGCCTCACCGGGGAGACGGTCACGTTGGGGACGGCGCGGGGGACGCCGGAATACATGGCTCCCGAGCAGTTGGTGGGAGAAGCGGCAACCGCCTATTCGGACGTCTTTTCGGCCGGGGCCGTCTTTTTCGAGATGCTCACGGGCACGCAGCCGCTGCGCGGCTTGAGCCCTGCAAAACGGATTTCGAACGCCCCTCCCCGGGTGCGGGACGCGGCGGCTAGCGTTCCGGTGGCCGTCGCCTCGATTGTCGAGGCCTGCCTTGCGCCGGACCCGCACAAGCGGCCATCGTCCAACGTGCTGCTCGAACAATTGCGTTCGGTAAATGCCGACGGCGTGGGGGATGATCCACTGCCGGCGCCGCCACCGCCGCCGCCCTCGGAGCCGGAGCGAACCCTCTCCCACTGGTTACAGGAAGAGCCTCGTCCAGTCGCCGTGGTCCTTCCGGTGATGCACCGCCTGTTACAGATTCTCGCGAAGGCCGATGAAGGCGGCCTGGTGCACGATCCGATCACGCCCGGCACGGTACGTCTGCGAGGCGATGCCGAGCCGGAGATTGTCACCCGTCCGCCGTTGTCGGAGAGCGATACCTGGATGGTGGCCGCGCCCCGCTATGCGGCGCCGGAACTGCTGGGTGGCGGATCGGCGCCTGACGCCGCGGGCAGGCGCAGCGCGACGATTTACTCGCTGGGCATCCTCTTCTATGAGTTGCTGGCGGGCGGACGCCGGTTCCGTCTTCAATTGCGGGACGTGATCGACAAAGGCAGCGACCTTGCCTGGCTGGAGTGGCAGGTCGACCGCGAGAAACGCCTGGCGCCGCTTCGCGAGGTGGACGAAACGATTCCCGCGGACATTTCCGATCTGTTCTCGCGGATGCTCGAGAAGGATCCCGCAAAACGTCTGGCAAACTACCGCGATGCCGAGTTCGTCATCCAGAACACGATCTATCGCACTCAGGCTACGCAGCAGTTTCGCGTGCCGGTTGCCGCCGCGCCACGGCCGGCGGCCCGCTCTCCCTGGCACTCCCATAGCGCGCTGATCATCGCCGGAGTTGCGGTCGCCACTTTACTGCTGCTGTTGCTGCTGCGGCAACTGATGTAGCAGTTGCTCGAGCGACTGCCGGAGCGGCGCGGCTGGTTCTCCCGCCTTTGGCTGGGGCAGCAGCTGGAGCGCGCGCCGGGCCGTCTCCAGGGCCGCCTCGCGTTGTCCCACCTGCTGCTGGGCCCGGGCGAGTGTCAGCAGATACACGGCGTTCTTGCCGCCGGTCTTCTCGACGGCTGACTGTGCGAAGCCGAGGGCCTGCTCTACGCCGCTTTTTGCCGTCAGCAGATCGCCGGCTGCGCGGTGCAGGTCGTTCGGCGAGGCCGCCGGGTTGCGTGCTACACGCACGAGCAAGTCGAGCCCGCGCCGCAGCAATTCGCTGCCGCGTTCGCGCCGCCCGAGTTCGCGCTCCAGGCGGCCGGCCTCAAACAGCGCCTGCGCGCGGTGGCTCTGCCACACCAGGTTGTCCGGCACCTGTTCCAGGAGCTTCCCGAGCGTCTCCGCCACCGCCGTGTAGCTGCGCAGCGCCTCGGTCTTCCGGTTGAGCGCGCGCAACGCTTCGGCCTCATAGAAGTCGGCCGTCGCGAGGTCGTATTTGAGACGGGCATCGTTCGGATCCAGCGGGATGAGCGATCGAAACACCTCGCGGGCGCGGTCGAGGTGCGGCAGCGCCGCGGCGGCCTCGTCGATCTCGGGGAGCAGGCGGCCCAGCCGTACACAAATGAGCCCTCGCACGCGGCGGGCAACGATGGTGTCCCGCACTTCCCGGGGCATGCCGTCCCAAGCGCGCAGGGCGTCTTCGTAGATACGGCGCGCGACGTGCGGCTCCGTCTCGGCGTGAAGGTTCGCCACCTTCATCTGCAGGATCACGTAGCCCCGCGAAGCGCGCGGGTGGCCGGGCGCCAGTTCCAGCGCGCGCAGCCGGCATTCGCCGGTGCGGCGGTAGGCTGCCAGCGCTCCGGCGGTGTCTCCCGCACCCGCCGCGCCGTGCAGTCCCAGTTGGTCCCCGATGGTTTCATAGGTCGAGCCCGCCTCCAGGTAGTCCTCCGCGGTGACGCCGGGCAGAGCAAGCAGCTTCTCATAGGCGGCGGCGGACTGCCGCGAGTACTGCAGTGCCTCCGCGGTCCGCCCCATGCCGAAGTAGATGTCGCTTTGGGTGCGGCGCAGGGCGGCGATCCGGCGCAGAGCGGGAAGGCCGGGTGGCGATTGTTCCAAGCGGCTCGCGATGGCCGACGCTCTCGCCAGGCTCTCGAGCGCGCCCTTCGGGTCGCCCAGGTTGGCCATGTAAGGGCTCCCCTGTGTCCCGCCCAGCTTGGTGTACGCGTCCAGGAGATCCAACTGCACCTCCGGGTTGTCCCCTGCCTCCCGGGAGAGCCCGTCGAGATATCCGATGGATTCCCTCACCAACCGGCGCTGCACTTCCATGGAACCCGGCAGCTGGCTGACGGTATCGAAGAAATCGCCGATCAGCATATGGGAGAGGCGCCGGACGTCCTGGAAGGCGGCGTTGGCGCGCTGCTCCTCGGCGGCGGCAATGCGTGCCTGGCGGACGGTGGAACTCACGCCCGCCACGGTGGAAACCAGGACCACGGCCGCTGCCGCCAGGGGCACCGCACGCCGGCGCGCGAACTTGCCGACGCGGTAGGCCACCGACCCGCGGCGTGCGGCCACCGGCCGGTGGCCCAGGTATCGCCTCAGGTCGAGCGCGAGTTCGTCCACGGAAGGGTACCGCTCGGCCGCCGCCGGCCGCAGCGCCTTGAGCACAATGGCGTCGAGGTCTCCACGGATTTGAGCGTGCAGTGTAGCGCGCGCCGGTTGCGGCGCATCCCCCGCCACCACCCGCGTTACCAGAGAACTGGGCGTTGCCGGCTCGGTGTCGAAGAAAGCCCGAACCAGCCCGGCGCTCGAAAGCTGCGCCACATCGAAAGGAAGCTGCCCGGTCAGCAGGCGGTACAGAATGACTCCGAGCGAGTACACGTCGGCAGCCGCGGTTACGGGCTCCCCGAACATCTGCTCCGGACTGGCGTACTCGGGCGTGAAGGCGCGGAGCCCGAGAACGGTGGCGTTCCTTGCCTCGCCGGGAGAGAGCAGCTTGGCGGTGCCGAAGTCGAGCAGCTTGACCACGCCGTCGCGCGTGACCAGCACGTTGCCCGGTTTCAAGTCCCGGTGCACGATCAGGCGCCGGTGGGCGTAGGAGACGCCCTCGCACAGTTGGAGGAAGAGCCTTACAATCTCGGGCGCGGAGAGCTTGTTCTCTTCGACGTAGCGGTCCAGGCGGACTCCGTCGATGTACTCCATCACCAGGAACGGTTCGCCGCCCTCGGTTACGCCTCCGTCGAGCAGGCGCGCAATGTTGGGGTGTTGCAGCAAGGCCAGGAACTGCCGCTCCTGCAGGAAGCCGTGCCGGAGCCAGTCTGACGTCAGCCGGGCGGTGATCAGCTTCACCGCGACCGTTTGCTCGAAGTCCCCGGCGACGCGCGAACCCCGGTAGACGGCTCCCATACCGCCCCGCCCCACCAGGCGCTCCAGGCGGTAGCGGCCGAGCGTGCGCCCGACCCAAGGGTCGGTCGAGACGGCGTCGTCACGGGACAGGCGGCTTTGCTCTTCCGCGGCGGTGAGCAGGGATTCCACCTCGCGCTGCACTACGGTGTCTCCCGCCGACAGGGCCTCGAGTTTCGCCGCGCGAAGGTCGTGCGGCTCCGCGAGCACCTCGTGGAACACTTCCTCGATTCGCCGCCAGCGCTCCGCGTCCATGTCAGGCGCCCGAGGGAGGAGCCGTCTTCTGCTTCTTGAGTTCACGGTACAGCCAAACGCGCGCGAATTTGAGGTCGCGCTCGGTGGTGGCCCGCGACACGTTGAGCAGTTCGGCCGCCTCTTCCACCGTGAACGAGAGAAAGTAGTACAACTCGACGAGCTTCGCTTTGCGCGGGTCCACGGCCTCCAGCTTTTCGAGTGCGCGGTTCACGTCGAGCAGATCGTCGTCGCCGCCCTCGAACCACCCCAGATCCTCCCGGATGGGGATCCGCACGGCGTCGCTGCCGCGGCGCTGCGCGTTGCGGCCGCGCGCATGGTCAATCAGGATGTTGCGCATCAGGCGCGCCGCGAACGTGTAGAAATGTTCACGGTCCTCCCATGCCACCTTGCGCTGCTGCAGCAGCCGGACGTACAGCTCGTTCAGCAGCGCCGTGGGCTGCAGTGTGTGGTCCGTTCGCTCCCGGCGCATCAGCCCGATGGCGATGGCGTGCAACTGGTCATAGGCGACGGGAATCAGCTGCTCAAAGGCGTTCGGATCCCCGTTGCGCCAACTCTCGAGCAGTCTTGTGACATCGCCCTCACCGTCCATAGTGCGAACTGCCATACGGTATCACAGGGCCGGTGAACACAGCATTCGGACAGGGGACTAGTACTATCCGAACGTTTTGCGAATGAGGGGCTCCGCAGCGATTCTTCGCAGTATTCAGCAGCACAGAGGAGAGTGGGCGCTTTTATGTCGAATCCCCTGCCCCCGCGGGCACTGGAACTGGTGGAGACGCACCGCAATTACGCACATGCCCTGGCCGGCGAGATTCTGCAGGGACTACCGTCTCACGTACTCCGGGAAGATATCGAAGCCGCCGCGGAGCTGGGGCTGGTGGAGGCCGCGGCCGCCTTCGACCCCACGCGCGGCGTGCTCTTCAAGACCTTCGCCTACTACCGTATCCGGGGCGCCATCTACGACGGCATCCGCAAAGCCACGTGGTTCTCAAAGTCGATGTACGACCGCTACCGGTTCCAGATGGCGGCCAACGATGTCATGAGCGACTATGCGGAGACCGGGGCCACGGAAGCGGGGCCCGAAGGTGCGCTGCGCGAAGCTCAGTTCCTCACCGAGAGTGTAGCGAGCTGCTATCTGCTTTCGCTTGAAGCGCACGCGATCGATCAAGCCGACACCAATGCCGTCTCCGCCGAGCAGGCGCTGCTCGACCAGGAATCGCGCAGCTACCTCAGACGGGCGCTGGAACGGTTGCCCGAAAAGAGCCGGCGCGTGATCGAAGGCTATTATTTCGAGGGCCGGACACTCGAAGAGGTGGGCGCCGGGCTGGGCCTTTCCAAGTCGTGGATCTGCCGGGTGCACGCAAAGGCGCTGGAGTCGCTTCGCGAGGCGATGCTCGAGCTGATGGGCGAACAGGCAACGGAAATCGCCGGAGCCCGATAAGGGGAGTGGAGGAAGTGGCGTGCCGGACCCGGTAACCGGAAAAGTGGTCTCGACGGCGGTACAGACACCGCCCGTGGACAAGGTCTCGGAGGCCGGCCGGAAGGGCGCTTTCGAATCGGTCCAGGCGGAGTTGGCGGAGAAGGCCGCGGAGCCGAAAGTGCCTGCGCCCGTGCAATCCGTGTCGGAAGCCGAGCGGAAGCAGTTGATCGGCGAGGTGCGCCGGAAGGCGGAGGCGGATCCGTCTTCCACGCCCGAGAAAGTGTGGGGGCCGGAGCTGGAGGATGCCGCGGGGCGCATCGACAAGATGCGGACCTCCGTCGGGCGCCTGAAGGAGCCGGGACAGGCCCAATCGCTCAGCGGCCACCTCCAGGCCATCGACGAACAGTTTCAGAAGGCGTCATCGATTCTGAAGCGGCTACCGGACATGCAGGACCCCCGCGCCATGCTGCAGCTTCAGATGGAGATGTACCAGATGACGCAGAACATTGAGATCGTTTCCAAAGCCGTGGAGCAGATGAACAGTGGACTCAAGACAGTCATGCAGACGCAGGTTTAGCCGGGCCCTTCTGGCGGCCCTGATTCTCCCGCTGTGCGGGTGCCTGCAGCAGGAGATCAGCACAGGCCTCACGGAGAAGGAAGCCCAGGAGATGATCGTCGTGCTGAAGGAGCACGGCTTCGACGCGACACGGAAACTACGTCCGGGCGAACGGAAAGAGCCTGCCTGGAGCGTTTACATCAAGGGTGGAGACCAGAATCTGATCCAGGCCTGGCGGGTGTTGGAGGAGAACGGCCTGCCTCGCGATCGGGTGAAGGGACTGGAGGACGTTTTCGCGCAGCAGGGCATGATTCCGACTTCCGGCGAGGAGCGGGCGAAGATGCTGGTCGGCCTGTCCGGGGAACTCAGCCGCACGCTGCGCTCCGTGGCCGGCGTCGCCGATGCGCGGGTGCACGTGGTCATCCCCGAAAACAGCCCTCTGGTTGACCGTGCACAATGGCTACCGCCTTCCGCGGCGGTGCTGTTGAAGTACCGGGGAGCGAAGCCGCCGCTCGACGAGGCAAGCGTGAAGGGCCTGGTGGCCAAAGGCGTGGCGGGCCTGAAGGCGGAAGAGATCACGGTGGTCATGCAGCACGTGCCTGCGCGGCGCGAGCCGCCCGCGGACCTGCTCGCGATGATCGGGAATCAGGAGATCACGGTGGCCGCGCTCAGCCTGCTGGGGCTGACGGCGATTCTCGCGCTCACCCTCCTGGGGCGAGTCAAGTTCCTGCAGATGCAACTGGCACGGTCGCGCGAAGCGGCAGCTAAGGCGTCCGCGTCGGCGACCACCGCCATTTAGCCAGCCCCATGGACTATCGCGAGGAGAGCCGGCGGATCCTGAAGGAGTTGGACGATCCGCATCAGTGGCGCGCGCGCCTGTTGGCGCTGCGAGCCGCGGAGTGGACCGCCCGGATGACGGCCGCACCCGCTCTTGCGTCCCGGCCGCCATTTGTCAGGGATTGGCTGCTGTGGCAGGCCCGCGTGAAGGACGGCAATGGAAGGTAAAGTTCTCAAAGCCGCCGCCGCCCAGGCCACTGGGCCGGTGCTGAAGCAGCAGGTGCTGAGCGCCAGCGAGCAGGCACAGCGGATCCTCGCCGAAGCCGCCGCGGAGCGCGAGCGTCTGCACGCGGAGGCGTTTGAGGCGGGCTTCCGTGCGGGTCTTGCCCAATGGGAAACGGCCATCGCCGAAACGCAGCGAAGCGTCCGCGACTACATTGAGGCGAGCCGCCCGGAAGTGCTGCGGCTGGCCGTGCGGATCGCCGAGAAGATCCTGGGAGAGGAAGTGAAAGCCGCTCCGGAACGCCTGGCGGGAATCGTCGACGAAGCGCTTCGCAGTATCGTCCGCGAACGCCGGGTGACGGTGTACGTTGCGCCCGGGGGCCGCGCGGTCCTGGAGCCGGCGCGCGCACGATTTGAACAGCGCCTAGGGCCGGATTGTGCTCTTCGCCTCGACGAGGCCTCCGACCTGGCGCCCGGGGATTGCCGCATCGTCAGCGAGTTGGGAGCCATCGATGCGCGCATCGAAACGCAACTGCGTCTCATCGAGCGCGCGCTGCTCGAGGAGGCGTCGCGGTGACGGCATCCTCGTATGACCGCTTCCTGGATGTGGTTGACCGGCTCAGCCCGGTGGAAGTGCGCGGCCGGGTGCGCAGCGTCATGGGCCTGCTGGTGCGGGCTACGCTGCCCGAGGCGTTTGTCGGCGAGGTCTGTCTCATCTTCACCGGCCGCTCGCGGGTGCCCCTCCGCAGCGAGGTGGTCGGGTTCCACGACGGCGACGTGCTGCTGATGCCCCTGGGCGAGGCCGCCAACATCGGGCCAAGCAGCGAGGTGGTTCCCACGGGCTCATGCCTTACGGTTCGCGTCGGTCCGCAACTGCTCGGGCGGGTACTGAACGGGCTTGGCGATCCGATTGACGAAGCGCTTCGCGGCCCCCTTGCCGCCGCCGGCGAGTACCCGGTCACGAACCGGCCCCCCGACCCTCTGCGGCGCCGCCGGGTTCTCCAGCCGCTCCAGACGGGCGTCCGCGCCATCGACGGCGTCCTCACCTGTGGCGAAGGGCAGCGCGTCGGCTTGTTCGCCGCCGCCGGGGTGGGCAAATCAACACTCCTTGGGATGATTGCGCGCAATACCGAAGCGGACGTCAATGTCATCACGCTGGTGGGCGAGCGCGGTCGCGAGGTGAGGGACTTCCTGGAGCACGATCTGGGCGAAGATGGTCTTCGTCGATCGGTGATCGTGTGCGCCACCAGCGATCAGCCATCACTGGTCCGCCTCAAAGCGGCCTATGTGGGCACGGCCATCGCCGAGTACTTCCGCGATCAGGGTAAACGCGTCGTCCTGATGATGGACTCCGTAACCCGCTTCGCGCGCGCGCAGCGGGAGATCGGCCTCGCCTGCGGCGAGCCGCCAGCGCGTGCCGGCTACACCCCGTCCGTATTCGCGGAGCTGCCCAAGCTGCTGGAGCGCACGGGCAATTCGGATCGCGGGTCCATCACAGCGTTCTACACGGTTCTGGTGGCGGGCGATGACATGAACGAGCCGGTGGCCGACGAGGTGCGTTCGATCCTTGACGGTCACTTGATCCTCTCGCGCGACCTCGCCGCGGAGGGACACTATCCCGCCATCGACGTTCTGCAGAGCGCGAGCCGCGTGATGACCGCCGTGGCGCCCCCGGAGCACGTGAAAGCGGCCATGCGGCTTCGCGGACTCCTGGCGGCGTACGAAAAACAGCGGGACCTGATTCTGTTGGGCGCCTATCAGAAGGGCAGCGACCGGCGGGTGGATGAGGCCATTGCGTCTATCGACGCGATCCGCACGTTTCTCCGCCAAGGGACGCGCGAACCCGCGCCGTTCGCTGAGACGATTGCCCGGCTGGAGAAGATATGAGCGCCTTTGTGTACCGGCTGCAGGTGTTGCTCGACCGCAAGCAGGAGGCCCGGGAGGCCGCAGAGCGGGCGCTTGCCATCCGCCTGGCGGAGCTCGAACAGGAGCGCCGCCGCCTGACGGAGCGGGAGTTGTCGGCCCAGCAGGCATCTCACAGGGCTACGGAGGAGCGCGTCCGACTGATGGCCGTTGAGGGCGGTTCCATGAGCGGGCGGGATCTCCGGCAGCGTGCGGCTAATCTCGACCTCATGTTGCAGCTGGCCGCGGAGGCCAAAGATGCGGTCTTCGAACAGAAGATCGCGGTGAACGACGCGGAGGACCGGCTGGAGGACGCCCGGCGCGAACTGGCTGAGGCGCTGCGCGAGGTCGAGGTGCTGAACAAGCACCGTGAACGCGCGCGGGTGCGCTTCGAGCGGGAGCGCGAGCGACAGCAAGCGGCGGAGATGGACGAGGCAGGCACGGTGCTGTTTCACAAGCGGGGTGCGCTGTGAAGGTGGAGCGCGGCGGCGGGCCCTTGAAAGCATCCGGTGCTCCGGAGCGCGGCGAGAAGACGGGCAAGTTCGAGGAACTCTTGCGGGAGAAATCCAAACGCCGGGAAGCCGAGGAGCCTGCGCCACCGCCGATGCCGGCGCCCGCGACTGCGGGCTTTCAGACGGCCGGCGCCGAGGAGACTGCTCCGGCTGCGGCGCCCGTCCTGCCCCCAATGCTCACCGAACTGGTCGAGACAATGGTCTCGAAGGTTGAGTCGCTGAGCCCTCACGAGGTCCGCATCGAGTTTGAGCCGGGCACCCTCGACGGGCTGAAGGTGACTCTCGAACGGCACGGCGAATCGCTCGAGATCCGCTTCGACGCCACGCCTCCCGTGGCGCGGCTGTTGGAAGCGCATGCCGGTGGGCTTCGTGAAGCGCTGGAGATGCGCGGCTTCGATGCGGCCATCACCGTTTCGCGGGACGGCGGCGGCAGCCGTGGTGGCCGCGAACGCGAGCGCCGGCAGAGCGAGGAGCAGGATTCGTGACCGTCTCCATCGCGCCGGCCGTGCTTGAAGTCCGCGAGCAGTACACCGCCGCCGAAGCGCGCCTGCTGGGTTGGCTCGCCGGCGGGAAACAGGGCTGCGAAGAGCGGCTGCGGGAGGCGCTCTCCCGGCTCCTTGTGCGGCCGGGCGTAGTGGAGGTTGTGCTGCATATGCGTCACTGGCTGGATGCCTCAAAGCCCCCTCTCGATATCGTCCTGAAGGACGGCGAGTCATTGATTGGACGGGAAGAGCACTGTCAGCTGGTGCTCGAGGAATCGGTGGTGCACCGCGAGCACGCACGCATCACGGTTCACGGCCAGGAACTCACCATTGAGGATCTGGGGAGCCGGCTTGGGACGTTCATCGGCGATCGGAAGCTGGACCCCAACACGCCGGCCAGAATCGCACCCGGCGTTGCCTTCACCATCTTTCCTTATACGCTCCGGCTGGAACTGTCGCGCACCTGGGAGCGGGAGGACCGCATCGGCCTTGGCGCGTGGAAGATCGCGCCTTACTCCAAGGCGCCTTCGGGAATGGCGGCGGCGGTACGCTTGCCGGGGCTTGGCGAAGAGATCGGGCTGTATCTGAGCCGGGAACTCGGGACGGAGTTGGCGGCCGCCATGCTCGGAGTCGACGATCTGCCGGCGGGGGGTTCGCTTGACGTCGATATCGAGTGCTTTGCGGCCCTGCTGCAGGCGGTTGCCGCCCGTCTGCTGCCCGAGGCGGTTGAAGTCGAGCTGCGCAAGCCGGTATTCCAAGGCCCGGCGCTGCTTCTCGAAGGCGCCATCGAGATCCGCGGCAGAGTTGGGGCGGCAGCTATCGTTCTGCCAGAGAGCGCCGTGGAGCGGCTTCGCGCGATCGATCCTCCGCGCAACCCGCTGCCGGGGGTCCCCTTCGCCTGCCGGGCGCTTTTAGCCGAAGTGGAACTGGCGTCGAGCGAAGCCGCTGCACTAGAACCGGGCGACATCGTGCTCTGCGAAGCCGACCTCGCGCTGGTTCCCGCGGGGGACTGCGGCCAATGGAGTTGCACCACGGCCGATAGCAACTTTTCGCGCCTCGTGATCAATAAGTGGCTGGGACGACGCGTGACCGCATCCGACAACAATTCCTCCCCTCTGAACGGCCTGACCGTTCGTTTGCAGGCGATCCTTGCCGAGAGAGAGTTCACCTACGCGGAACTCGAAGCCCTTGTGCCGGGCAGCATCGTGGAGTTGGGGCGCGGCGACGGAGAGCCGGTTCAGTTAGCGCTCAACGGCCGGCTGATGGGACGTGGTGAGCTGGTGCGCGTGGACGGGCGGCTGGGCGTGCGTATCGTGGACTGGCATGCCTGAGATCGGCGACATTCTGCAACTGGTGCTGGCCCTGGCGGTGACGTTGGGCGTGATCTGGTTTTCGCTGCGGTACGTGCTGCCAAGGCTGCGCGTCGGGCAGCCTGGCCTCGAAGGGCTGGTGCGCGTTCGCGCCGTGTGCCCGCTCGAGCCGGGTAAGAGCCTGTACCTGGTGCAGGCCGGAACGCAGACGCTGCTGGTGGGCGCCGCCCCGCAATCGCTCGAAATGATCGCCGTGCTGCCGCCGGGCAGCGTGCCCGACGAGAGCACCGAGCCGCGCCCGGAGCCGCCGAGCTTTCGCGACCTGCTCACGCGGAGGCGCCCGTGACGTCGAACCCCGTCCTGCTGGTGATGGTCCTTGGGGCCCTGGCGCTCGCGCCGTTCGTGCTCATCATGCTCACCTCGTTCGTGAAGATCGCGGTGGTATTGTCGATCCTCCGAAACTCCATCGGCACCCAGCAGGTGCCGCCGAACCAGGTGATCACCGGGCTTGCCTTCGTCCTCACCATCTTCGTGATGACGCCCGTGGCGAAACAGATGTACGCGGCAGCGGGAACGCTGCCTGGCGGCGCGGGCATCTTCGCGGAATCGAGTGTGAAGGCCGTCGTCGACGGCGCGCAGAACGGGAAGGAGCCGCTGCGCAAGTGGCTTGCCCGCCACTGCCATGACAAAGACCGCGTCCTGTTCATGGAACTCAGTTCGAGACTGGATCGCCAGTCGGGCGAACAGAATCCGCAAGTGGATAAAGAGGAGTTTCGCGTTCTCATTCCCGCGTTCGTCACCAGTGAGCTCAAGGAGGCGTTCCAGATCGGCTTCCTGGTCTACGTGCCGTTCCTGATTGTCGACATGGTAGTGGCGAATACGCTGCTCGCGCTCGGGATGTCGATGCTGTCTCCGGTAGTCATCTCACTGCCCTTCAAGCTGCTGCTGTTTGTCATGGTGGACGGCTGGTATCTCCTCTCGCGAGGACTGGTGCTGAGCTATGCGTGAGGGCTGGAACTGATGCCCGCGGAAGCTATCCTGCGCGTGCTGCGCGAAGGGATCGTACTGGTGATTCTGCTCTCCGCCGCGCCGATGCTCGCGTCCATGCTGGTGGGCTTGCTGGTGAGCCTGCTGCAGGCGACTACGCAGGTGCAGGAGCAGACGCTCAGCTTCGTTCCCAAGCTACTGGCGACCTTTGTCACGCTCGCACTGCTCGGTCCCTGGATGCTGGAACAGGCCGTCCGCTTCACCGCGGCGCTGCTGGAAACCATTCCGCTGGTGCATTAGATGGACCTGTTTCCCGTCCTGAAGCGCCTCGTGGCCGCAGCCGGGTTCACCGGGGACCTCGACTCCTGGCTGCTTCTCTTCGGGCTTGTCTTCGCGCGGCTGATCACCGCGATCAACCTGGCGCCGTTCCTGGGCGGGCAGAACGTGCCGGCGCAGGTCCGCGTCGGCCTGAGCGCCGTCATCGCGGTTCTGCTGATGCGGTCGCTGCCCGCCGCGCAAGGAGTCGGAGCGCTGCTCGCCCTGGCCCTGCTGGTGAAAGAGATGCTCACCGGCGCGCTCATCGGCTTTCTCGCGCAGATCGTCTTCTGGGGGATCGAGATGGCCGGCGCGCGCATTGACAACCAGCGGGGGATGAACCAAATCTCGCTCTACACGCCGCAACTCGCGGGCAACGCATCGCTGCTCGGCATGCTCCAGGTACAGGCGGCTATTGCGCTGCTGTTCACCTTCGACGGTCATCTCTACTACATCCGCGCTTTGGCTGACAGTTTTCAAACCATCCCTGCCACCGTGCTGCCCCGCTTTGCCGCGGACGGGCTCGGCATGGCACAGTTCCTGCTGCGAGCGACGGCGGAGTTGTTTGTGGTCGCCTTGCGGTTGAGCGCTCCGGTGCTGTTGGCGCTCTTCCTGATCGATGTCTGCTTCGGCGTGTTCAACCGGGTGACGGCACAGGTGCCCATTCACTCGGAAAACCAGACTGTTAAGGCGTTCGTCAGCCTGTTTGTGCTGGTGCTGGTGTTGCCGCTGCTCACGGGCCAACTGCGCGAGTATCCGCAGCAGTTGTTCTCGCAGATCGGCTCTCTGATGGCCTCGCTAAGGTAACGCATGGCGGGAGAGAAGACCGAACAGCCGACAGAGAAGAAGCTGCGCGATGCGCGCAAGAAGGGGCAGATTGCGCGCAGCGCTGACCTGACGCAGGCCCTGCTTTTCCTGGGTGTCACCGCTACCCTTCAGTTGTCCGGCTGGCTGCTGATGGACAAACTCCGCTGGGCGATGCAGGCCTCCTTCGATCCGCGTTTCCTCAGCGGCGATCTCGAGCCGGCCGCCTGGAGCGCGGTGACCGCAGCGTGGTGGCGGGAAGTGGCCGTGGGCCTTGCGCCGCTGCTGGGCGCAGCGGTGCTCATCGCGCTGGCTGGCGGGTTCCTTCAGGCGCGCGGCCTCTTCTCACTCGAAGTGCTGAAGCCGCAGCTCTCCAAGCTGAACCCGATTGAAGGATTCAAGAACCTCTTTTTCAAGGCGAAGACGTGGATCGAGCTCGGCAAGAACCTGCTGAAACTGGCCATCATCGCCGGCATTGCCTGGTTCGAAGTGAAGCGCGCCATGGCGGAGTTTGCGTTTGCCGGGCGCCTCGACGTGCCGGCGATGGCCGGCTTGGCGGCGGGCGCGATGTACGGCCTCCTCTACAAAACAGGAGGCGCTTTTCTCGTCATCGGGTTCGCCGACTACATGATCCAGAAGAAGCTGCACCTCAAGGAAATGATGATGACCAAGGAAGAGGTGAAGCGCGAGTACAAGGAAAGCGAAGGTGATCCGCACGTCAAGCACATGCGCAAGGAACTGCATCACCAGTTGCTGAACGAGGCGGAGGCCGGCAACGCCGCGCATGCCGACGTCGTGGTGGTGAATCCCGTGCACCTGGCCGTCGCGCTGCAGTACCGCGCGGACACCATGAACGCGCCTCGGGTGGTCGCGAAAGGCCAGAACCTGAAGGCGGCGAAGATCCGTGACATCGCCCGGAAAAGCAACGTGCCGGTGATGCAGGATATCCCCCTGGCCCGGCAGCTGTTCAAGGTGGAGACCGGGCACGAGATTCCCGAAGAGATGTACACCGCGGTGGCGGAGGTGCTGCTGTGGGTGCGCGAGTTGAAGGAGAAAGGCAAATGAGAGTCGAATACACGGTGCCCGGCTGGCAATTGACGGCCGCGCGGGCCGCGGCGGCAAGCGGAGCGGAAGCGGTCTCCTTCGAACAGGTTCTGCGCCAACGCGCGGCCGGCATTGCGCCCGAGTGGCAGCGGCTGGTCGGCGGCGAGTCCGGACACTCGTCGGCGCCGATCCTTGAAGCGCCGCCGAAGCCCGCGGGCTACATCGAAGGCAGCGTTGAACAGAGGCGCCTGGCCTGGCGCGCGCTTCTCGATTCCCCCGAGGGCGCGCCCCTTCGCGCGCTGTTCGAAGAACGATTGGCCGCGCGGGCCGCGGTGGGGAGGTGAGCGTCATGACGTGGAGCGAAACCGATCGTTACCGGGTAGCCGAGGCGGCGTACGAGCTCTACCGGCAAGGGGCCTACGATCGCGCGGCCCAGGTGCTGGAGGTGCTCTGGGGGGCGGCTCCAGAGCCGTGGACCGCTCGCGCACTGTCGGCCTGCTATCTCTCGCTGGGCGCCGCGGAGCGGGCGGTGGCGCTTCTGGAGGCTGCTATACGCACCGCGCCGGGCGATCTTCGCTTGCGACTCAGGCTCGCTGAAGCGCTCGCGGCCTGCGGGCGCAGGGCGGAAGCGGCGCGTATGGCCCAAACCGCCCGGGGTGCGGTTCCTCCCGCCGAATGGACACGCGTCGCGCTGCTCGTGCGAGATCAGCAACTTCCGGCGGTGGCAAACGATATCTGGAGTGAACGTTAGAGGGGCCGCCAAGGCGGCAGGAGGAAAAAGGAAATGTTCGGCATCGGCAAGATCATTGGTGCAGTCGTTGGCGGGCCCGCCGGTATCGTCGGGCTCATCGCCGGGGACCTCTTCAAAAACCTGTTGAGCAAGAAAGGTCCGGGCTCGGATTTCTCGCAGACGATGAACGTTCTGCAGAACCTCATGAACAAGGGTGGCGGCCTGGTGATCGCCGCGCCTCAGGCATGGAATCCGTCTCCCATGCCGTTCTCGCCCGTAGGCGGCAACGCGGCGGCGCTTTCCATGCCGGGGCAGCAGCAGATTTTCCAGCAGCTGGCCGACGTGCTCAACCAACTGGTGCAGGCGCTGCAGAAGACCAGCGGCGGCGCGCTCCAGGGAGCGGCGCAGGCGGGCGTCGGCGGCGGCGCGGGCGCCTCCCTCGGCTCGTCCTCCTCCATCCAGACGTTCGGCGGCGGCAGCCCCGCTCCCACCGCCCCCGCGAACGATCCCGGCAGCTACCTCAGCGCAGGCGAGCAGTCCATGCTCCAGGGCGCGGGCAAGATCGACGGCATGATGTCGCAGGCCGAAAGCCTGATGTCTTCCGATAAGCCTTCCGACCAGATCAAGGGTCAGATGCTGATGCAGAAGGCCATGCGGCTGTTCGAAATGATCTCGAAGATGCAGGAGATGCGCAGCAAGGCGCAATCCACTGCCATCCAGAACATGAAGTAGCCGGGCGGCGAACACCAGGAGGAGAACACAATCATGCTGTCGCTCAATCACATTTCCCCGATGAATGTTTCGCTGCAGGTGCTCGGAGGCGGGCAGCTCGCCGGCCTCGTCGGCCAGGCGCTCAGCCAACTCAACGCGCTCGGACAACTCGGCCAGGTGCTGGGGCTGCTCAACCAGGCGCAGGGCCTGCTGCAGCAATTGCAGGGCGGCAGCCAGTTCCCCGCGCAGCCGCAGCCGTTCTCCATGAACAACGGCGGCGGGGGCGTGGTCCTCCTCGGCGCAGCCTCGCAAAACGTTCAGAGCTTCAACAAGCTCCCCATCGTCGGCGGCGGTTCGGCCGGCGAGTGGCAGAACTTCGCGAACGCTGCCAAGGACCGTATGGTCGGCAGCGACGCCGCGAAGAACGCCCTGTTCGACGGCTCTAACCCCTGGTCCCAGGGCGGCAACGTCGAAGAACGCGCCGCCGTCGGCTGGGCGCTCCAGAAGAGCGACAACCTCAAGTACGACGCCGACCGCAAAGTGTTCTTCCAGACCGGCGCCGACGGCGCTCGCATGGACCGCCTTTCGCTCGACCAGGTCGTGAACACCATCCGCGCCAACGGCGGCGCGTCGCCCAACAACCCGGCGGGCTTCGAAGCGGTCGGCCGCTTGGTCAACGGGCTCGGCAACACCGTACCCACCGGCTTCGCGATGGTCCTTGATGTCCTGCAGCAACTGCAAGCTTTGATGGGCCAGCAGGGCGCAGCGGCCGCGCCGGGCTCCGGCGGTCCTTCGCCCTTCGGCATGGGTGGGCCTCCTGTGCAAGGCTCGGGCGGCGGCGGCTCGACCGCTCCCCTGACCTTCGGTGGCGGCAGCCCCGCTCCTGCCACGTCTTCGACGGACCCCGGCAGCTTCCTGAGCGCCGGTGAGCAGTCCATCGCCCAGGGTGCAAGCAAGATCGACGGCATGATGTCGCAGGCCGAAAGCCTGATGTCCTCCGACAAGCCTTCCGACCAGATCAAGGGCCAGATGCTGATGCAGAAGGCCATGCGGCTGTTCGAAATGATCTCGAAGATGCAGGAGATGCGCAGCAAGGCGCAGTCCACTGCGATCCAGAACATGAAGTAGCGGGAGCCTGAACACCATGCGCATACCTGACGGAACCAGTTCCAGCGGCGGCGTCACCGGCCCCGCCGCGACTCCCGCGCCCGATGCCGTGGGACCTCAGTCCCTTCCCGACGGGCCGCCTCCCGACGGACCCAAAGAGATTCCTGGCGCGCCCAACCAGGCAGCCGGCGAAGTGGACACGGCGGTCAGTAAAGCCCGCCTGCAGATGCTGGCCAAGGCCGATCCGCCAGCGGAGGCCAAGAAGGCCGGCTTCGATCCGATCGAGGCCAACAAACAGGTCATCGGCGTGCGCGACACGGCGGAATCCGTCCAGAAGCTCGGCCAACTGTCCGTGGGGCAGCTCTCGCAGCACATCGACGGGCTTACCAACCGCATTGGTGAACTCGGCGCCAAGTCCGCCGCGATTGAGCAGGACATCCAGTCGCTGATGAGCCAGATGAGCAAGGCTAACGTCGCCGAGTTCAACCAGCTCAGCGGCGAGCTGCAGCAGCTGACCAAGCAGGGCGAGGCAGTTCGCGGCCAGATGAACGCCCTCGAAGGCGAGATGGGCCTGGTGCAGAAGGCGCTCAAGCTCACCGGCAAGGGCGAGCAGCTGGCTGGTAAGGTTGCCGGTATGCTCGAAGGCACCAAGAAGCTCGCCTCCCACGCGGGCAAGCTTTCCATCGGCCTCGACACGATCGCCAACTTCAACGAATTCGAGAAAGCCAACCCCGGCAACCCCGGCCAGAATCTGACGAAGGCGTGCGTGGCCACGGCGACCAAGTTGGCGATGGATCTCAAGACAGCCAAAATGGCCGTCAATCCCAGGGAAACGGCCGTCGGCGCACTGAAGTTCGTGATGGAGACGGCGGGCTTGAAAGATACCGCCGCCTACCAGTCGGTCGACGCCATCTCGCAAGGCTTCCCCATTGATGTCGCCAGTAAAGTGGCCGCGAATATGGTCGATCTCGGCTTCGCAACCTACAACTACGCCCAGGGCGACGCGAAGTCGATGATGGACCTTGCCGACCGCAACCTGAACGGCAAGAGCGGCCTCGTGATTCAAGGCGTCTCCGTCCTCGGCGATCTCGTCATGACCGGCGGGAAGAACATTCCGGTGAACGACGACGCGCTCACGCTCGCCAGTGTTTTCCAGAACCCCGGACGCACGGATGTACCCGCCATCGCTGGTCGCACGGCGAAAGAGAAGATTGCTCTGCTCGATCAACTGACGGACCAAAAGCCCGCACCCGACGACGTCCTGAAGATCCGCAACGTCCTGTCGAACTCCACACCCGCGCAACTGGAAGCCGTGCTCGAGCGCGTCTCCCCGGAGACCCTGGCCAAGAACCTGCCCAACAACGGCCTGAGCGGCGACCAGGCGGCTGGCGCCTTCATCGACATGTCGCTCTCCGCCGCCGTCAGCAACCGCGGGGACGCCCAAGCGCCAGTCTGGAAGCAGCTCGACCGCTTCCTGGTCGCTGCCCAGAACAACGGCCACCCCGAAGTCGTCGACACGCTTCGTTCCCAGCTCGAAGCCGGCGGGCTCAAGCACCTGCCGGGCTGGCTGCAGCAGCGAATTCGCAACGGAATCTAGCAACTTTCACAATCCAGCATTCGATACCAAGCAAGGAAAGAGGAACTATGAGCACAACTACAGCTCCGCTGCCCGCGGACGCTCTGCAACAGGTGATTGACGGGAAACTCCCGCTAAACGTGTTCTTCGATCTGCCCGCTGAACAGATCCAGGCGCTGGCCGCGTCCGCCTACACGGTCTACGAACAGGGGCGCACGGCGGAAGCCAAAGAGATGTTCGAGGGCCTGGTGGCGCTCGACTCCACTTCCTACTACGGCTACGCCGGTCTCGGGGCCATTGCGCTGGCGGAAGAAGATCTGCAGACGGCCCACGCGAACCTGGCCGAAGCGGCCAAGCGCAACCCGAAGGACGCCACGGTTCAAGCGAACCTGGGCGAGGTGCTGCTCCGGCAGGGCAAGGGCGAAGAAGCTGCCGAGGCCTTCCGGGCCGCGCTCGAGCTCGACCCGCAAGGTAAGGACCCCGGCGCCAACCGCGCCCGCGCCATCCTGCACGGCATGAGCGTCGTCGTAAAGGAACTCGAAAAAGCCGCCGGCGCGTAGACGATGAACCTGCTGGCACGCTGGAACAGTTTGGTCGCGGACGTTCTCAACGGGAGGATCTCGAGCGTCCTGACCCGCGGCGCCGACCTTTTGCTGGTCGGCGCCGTCGCCGCCATGGTGGGGCTGATGATCGTGCCGCTGCCCACCTGGCTGTTAGACCTGTTCCTGTCCGTGAACATCACCGCGGCGCTCGTGATTCTGATGGTCTCCATCTACATCCCGAACGCGGTGCAGATCGCCTCCTACCCGACGCTGCTGCTCATCACCACCCTCTACCGGCTGTCGCTCGATATCTCCGCTACGCGCCTCATCCTGCTGCAGGCCGACGCCGGCGAAGTAGTTGAATCGTTCGGACAGTTCGTCGTGCAGGGGAACTTCGTGGTCGGCGCGGTGATCTTCCTTATCATCACGCTGGTGCAATTCATCGTGATTACGAAGGGCGCGGAGCGCGTGGCCGAAGTCTCCGCGCGCTTCACCCTCGATGCCATTCCCGGCAAGCAGATGAGCATCGACGCTGACATGCGCAGCGGGACCATTACCTTCGAACAGGCGCGCAAGCGGCGCGACGAGCTCTCGCGGGAATCGCAATTCTACGGCGCCATGGACGGCGCCATGAAGTTCGTGAAAGGCGATGCGATCGCGGGCATCGTCATCACGCTGATCAACATCATCGCCGGGCTGATCATCGGCGTGGCTATGAACGGCATGGAGGCGGGTGAGGCCGCCCAGGTCTACACCGTGCTTACGATCGGCAGCGGCCTGGTCTCCCAGATTCCCGCACTGCTGATCTCCATCTCCGCCGGCATGGTCGTTACCCGCGTCGCCGCCGAGGCCGGCCAGGAAGGGAATCTGGGTTCGCAGGTGGTCGGCCAGATCATCGCGCAGCCCAAGGCCATCGGCGTCGCAGCCGGCCTGATGCTGGTCCTCGCACTCATCCCCGGACTCCCCAAGATCCCCTTCTTCGTCCTCGCCGCCGCCATCGGCGGCATCGCATGGGCCGTGCTCCGTCCGAAGACCGGCAAGCAGGCGGAGATCGACGCTGCCGCCGCGGAAGCACCGCCCGTCGAGATGCCGCAGGTCCTCGCTACGGTCCCCGTCGTGCTGCGCGTAGGCCCGGCGCTCGCGCCCGTGGTTACGCCCGCCACCGATCGTGGCCGCAAGTTCGTCGAGTCGATGAACCTGCTGCGCGAGTCCTTGTACATCGAGTTGGGCGTGCTGTATCCGCCCGTACAGGTCGCCACAGATCCGAACGCTTCGGACGAGTCCTTCGAGATCTGGCTGAACGAAGTCCCGGCAGTCCGGGGCGAGGTGAAGACGGAACACGTGCTCGTCGCCGAACCCGCGACGTCGCTCTCCCTCTTCGGACTGCAGGGCGATGCCGTGCCGCACCCGCTCACCGGCCGTCCCGCGACGTGGATTCGCAAGGAGCAGGCGGAGCTTGCTTTGAAGGCGGGGTTCGCCGTCGCCGATGCCGGGGACGTGCTGCTGCAACACCTGGCCGGCTTCCTGCGCCGCGGCGGGCATGAACTCATCGGGCTGCAGGAAGTGCACTCCATGGTGGAGCGCCTGAAGCAGATTTACCCGGCGCTCGTCGAGCAGGTGGTCCCCAGGCCGGTCTCCCTGCCGCTGCTCACCGACATCCTCAAGCGCCTGGCGCAGGAGATGGTGAGCATTCGCGACTTGAAAGCCATTCTCGAATCGTTGGGGGATTGGGCGCGGGCGGAAGACGATCCGGCAGCCCTGGTAGAACGCGTCCGCGCCGACCTACGGCGCCGCATCTGCTACCAGCTCTCGCGCGGCGGCACCCGCCTGTTCGTCTACGAGCTGCATCCCAAACTCGAAGAGATGTTCCGCTCCTCGATTCGGAAGTCGGGTGGAGCGCAGGTGTTCACCATGGCGACGCCGGCCGTGCAGGAAGTGCTCGGCGCCGCCAATCGTGCCTTCGCCAAGCTGCCCTCGACGGCGCAGACCCCTGTCATCGTGACCGAGCGCGATATCAGGCGATATGTACGGCAGTTGCTCTCGGCCGACTACCCCGACGTATCCGTGCTCAGCTACGACCAATTGACGCCCCAGATCGAGCTCTTTCCGCTCGGTCAGGTGGCTTAGGAGGCAAGAATGCCGGACGAAAACACCAACTGGCGGCAGTTCCCGGCCATCGAAGAGCTCTTCAGCGAGGGCCGCCTTGAGAGTTTCCTGCAGCAATGCGAGGCTACGTGCCGGCAGCTGGACGAGCTGACCCGCTCATCCGATGCCCGTACCGCAGAACGGGCCCGTGCCGCCATGACCGCCTACGGACACACCCTGCAGTTGCTCGAGCAGCTCGCCGCATCGGCGTCCCTAGCAACCGCCCAGGAACGAGCCCGATAACTGGGCAGAGGGCGATAACAGATGTCAGTAGCGCGCGGCATCGGCGGGGCCTACACGCCGAATTACACCATCGACCAGATCCTGCAGTCTACGCAGGTGCGGCAACCCGGCAGCCGGTTTCGACAGATCTTCGGCGGCATCGTGGGAGGGGCAGCGAATCTCTTCGCGCCCGGCCTCGGCACCGCTATCGGCGGCATGATTTCCGGGGGACGTTTAAACTCCACCGGACTGATGGGCGAGACCACGCAGTTCCTGGAACTGCAGCGCGCCATGCAGATGGAGGCACGCGCCTTCGAAACCGCGTCCACCGTGATGAAGATGCGGCATGACGCGTCGATGTCCGCCATCCGCAACATGAAAGGCTGACGGGAGAACCCGATGACCTGGCAAATCGCGCCCGTGCTGCAGGAACTCCAAGTGATGCTGGAAGCGGCTGTCCTTTACCGCGACGCCGGCCGCTATGAGCAGGCCCGCGACATCTTTACCGGCGTGCGCTGGCTGGCGCCGGCTTCGCCGCTCCCCGAAATCGGTCTTGGCACCGTCGAGTTCGCGCAGGGGCGCTTCGAACAGGCGAAGCGCCACTACCAGCGCGCGCTCGAACGCGATCCCGCGTGCGCCTGGGCCTACGCGCAGCTCGGCGAAGCTGAACTCTTCTCCCTGAATCGCGAAGCCGCACGGGCGGCTCTGGAACGGGCGCGCGCCCTCGACCCCGCCGGCGAATTCGGCCGCCTGGCCGAGAGCCTGCTGGAGCTCGAGGGCCAGGTCACCTTTGAGGGCGAGCGATGAGAATCCCTACTGACCCGCCGGGCGGGAAGATACCGTCCGCGTCAACGCAGAACTCTGCCAAAGCGGACGCGCCGCGTTTCCAGGAGGCGGAGCCGGCTTCCGTCAAGCCGGGCGCCGCCGGCCCCGCACGCCCAGACTGGAAGCGGACGGACCTCGCGGACCCCGCCAAGGCCAACGAACTCATCCGGGAGTCGGCGTCCTGGCTCGTCTCTCAGGACCGCGTTGCCGGGCGCCTCAGCGACCAGCAGCGCGCGGAAATGGCGGGCTTCCTGGCCAACGACCCGGCCATGCGGCAGCTCCTGACCCGCTATCTGGAAGGAGTGCTGGCCTGAGGTGCGCTTCCGCCTGTTCGTTCATCCGGAGAAAAACGGCAAGGCGGCTGAGACGTTCGAGCTGTCGCTCGAGAATGGTCCAGTCACCCTCGGCCGCGGCCCGGACAGCCCGGTGCCCCTCGACGACACCCTGATTTCGCGCAACCACGTTTCTGTCTCGGCTCAACAGGGCACGCTCTGCGTGATGGATCTGAGCAGCAACGGCGTCTGGGTGAACGGCCAGCCGATTCAGAAGATGACGCCGATTGTGGTTAGCGAGCAGGACGAAGTCCGCGTCCCCGGCTACCGGCTTTACCTGCAAGCGCTGCGCCCGTCGCCACCACCACCCCCGCCCCCGCCGCTGCCCGTCCCGGCAGCACAGCCGGCCCGGCCCACTCCTCCGCCACCGCCGCCGCCCCAAGTTCCCGCCGAACGTTGGTGGAAGCCCTCCGCTCTCGAATTGTGGACCCTCGCCGCCGTCGCCCTCGCCTTCGCCTTGCTGCTGCTCTACCGCTCCGCATAAGGACAACCTTCCCTCGCCCGCGCCGATAAGACGACCAGGAGGCAGAATGATTCGCATCCTGGCGGCACTCGGTTCCATCGCGCTCACGGCGTCCGCGCAGAACCCGTCACTCGGAGACGTCATCCGCGGCGGAGCCAAACCGAAGCCGCCCGCCGCCCCCGCGAAGCCGCCGGCGCAGCAGCAGCCGCCGGCCGCCGCACCTCAACAGCGACAGGAGGCGACCACCATGCAACCCTCCGGCAAGCCCGGCTTTCGCATGTCCCTGCCGCCCGGCTGGCGGTCCGGCATGGCGCAGTCCGGAATGATCGTTGCGCAGAGCCCCGACGGCGCATCGCTCATCTTCATCGCCCCCGTCGCCGCACAAGCCAGCGCGGACGCGATCTCCTGGATGAAGCAGGCAGGCGCGGCGAAACTCGCGGGGATGCTGCCGCAGGCGACTCTCGCCGGCGTGGGACGTACGCGTTCCGGCAACGGCGCCCTCGCCGCCGTGGACTATCGCGGCCCGGGCCGAGCGAACGCCATGGTCGTTCTCCATGGCGGAGTCGGCACTCTGTATGTGATCGCCGCGCCCGCCGCCCGTTTCACACAGGAGCGCCCGGCACTCGTGCGCATCCTTGCCAGCTTCTCCTTTGATGGCGAGCAACAGGAAGGACCGGGGCGTGCTCCGGCCGCCCAGCCCAGCCTCTCCTTCGTCCGCTTCGAAGACCCGTACGAGCGCGCCTTTACCACGGAGACGCCAGCGGGCTGGAGCACCAAAGGCGGCATGATTCGAAAGAGCTCCGTGGACGTTCGCGCCTTCCTGCGCATGCAGTCGCCCGACGGCGTCATGGTCGGCGTCGGCGACCCCGAACTGCCGCCATTCGTGATCCCCACGCAAACCCTAGGCATGTCCGGTTTCGGCGAAGGCTCGAACTACTCGCCCGGCTACGGCTCCGCCATGCGCGTCGCCCGCTATCTCCCCGGTCCCGTCTTTGCTCAGCAGTACGCCGGCAGTCTCGTCCGTGGGGCTGGCCTGGAAGGTTGCCAGGTCGTCGACCAGCGCCAGCGACCCGAATTCGGCGGCACGCAGCAGGGCTTGGCGACCCAAAGCACGACGGCGGGTGAAGTCTCTCTCCGCTGCCGCCGCGGCGGCCAGGAAGTTGCCGCATGGGTTCTCGCCGCCACCCAGGCCACGACCATGCAGGGCATGGGCATGTGGCACGTCACGGTCTTGGTTACCTACATCGCGCCGGTTGACCGCATCGCTCTCGCAGAGCAGGCCATCGCCCGCGTCGCCACCACGTTCCGGGTGAGCCCCCAGTGGTTCGGCGCGCAGCAGCAGACCACTGCGGAGACCTCGCGCATCGTCTCTCAGACCAACGAGCAGATCTCCCGCACCATCTCC
Source organism: Bryobacteraceae bacterium (assembly GCA_033763935.1). Taxonomy (GTDB): domain Bacteria; phylum Acidobacteriota; class Terriglobia; order Bryobacterales; family Bryobacteraceae; genus DALYJJ01. The sequence goes on along the minus strand of JANRJO010000089.1, from coordinate 8,821 downwards.
GACAGCTACTGGAGCCGCCAGCGGGCGCAAGACCGCACCAACCGCAACTTCTCCGACTACATCCGCGGCGTGGTGCGCCTCCGCGATCCGGAGACAGGCGAGGAACTGGAGGGCACTGCCGGCAAGAACTACTATTGGCGCGTGCGCCGAACCAACACCATCGTCGGGCAGGACACGCCCACTCCGCCCCCCACCATCGACGTTACGGAGCTCGAGCAGGTTCGATAGCAACTTTCCGGCGGAGCCTCGATAAGAGAAAACGAGACCGCCATGGAACAGAAGATCATCATCCGGCACCGTCACAGCAGCAAGGCAGAGAAGGTCGACGAGTTTCCCATCAAGCTCTATCGCAGCGTCTCGATTGGGCGCGATCCCTCCTGCGAGATCATCTTCGACCAGGACAAGGACGACGTCGTCAGCCGCATGCACTCGCGCATTAACATAGCCGCGGGCCAGCCGCCGGCGTTCAAGGTGGCCGACCTCGGGAGCCGGAACGGGACGTTCTTAAACCGGCAGCGGATCTCTTCGGAAGTGGCGCTCACGCCAGGAGATGTCATCCAACTCGGGCCTGGCGGACCGGAACTGGAGTTCGATGTTGAGCCCCGTGCCCTTGGCAAACCTACGCGCCTCGCCACGGAAATTCCCGCACCGTTGATGACGCGCGAGGCCGCGCCCGTCTCACAGGTGACGCCTGTCATTCCTCCCGCCGCGCCCAAGTCCGGCGTCGGGAAGGGAACCGTCGAGCGCATGATCCAGCGCAGCGAGAAAAAGAACCACGCTGCTCTGGCCGTTGCGGGTGTGGCTGTCGTTGTCGCCCTCGCTTTGGGTGGCTACCTCTTCTGGAAGTCGCGCCAGCCCGCCGCCCCGGCCGGCGACGCGAAGATGTCCCCGGCGCAGGTGGCCGCCGCCAACACCGATTCGGTTGTCTTCTTCGAAGTGGGCTGGAAGATCGTCGACACCGAAAGCGGCCGCCAGCTCTATCACGTCTACATGGCCAACAAGACCACGGACGAGTCCGGCGCGGAAAAGCAACTGGTGCCCGGCGGGCCGCCGCTGCTCCCGGTGTTCGTCCCCCTGGGCAACGGCATTGAACCGATGCTTTCCACCTCTGACGGCGGCGGCAGTTACAAAGCGGTCGGCGGCCGGCATACCGGCTCAGGCTTCGTCGTCAGCTCCGACGGCTTCATCCTGACCAACCGCCACGTCGCGTCTACATGGCTCACCAGTTATACGTTCCCTGACCCGGTGGGCGTCGTGCTGACGCTCGACGAACAGGCCGCGGTGAAACAAATCACGCCCATCGGCGCGCGCAGCTTCCCGTCATGGGTGCCGGGCAGCGCCCGCTTCGTCATCGAGGGCGGCCTCGATCAGGGCAATATCCGCATCGTGCAGAAGGGCATCAGCGGCAAGAGCATTGAAGGCCGCAACGATTACCTCGACGTGACCTTCGCCAAGAACCGCGTGCGCATCCCCGGCAAGCTGGCTCGCGTCTCGGACCAGATCGACGTGGCCATGGTGAAGATCGACATTCCGCGCTCGCTGCGCAAAGTGGAGCTGTTCGATAACTACGGCAACATCACCCAGGGCGAGCAGATCGTCGTCCTCGGCTATCCTGCAGCCTCCCCGGTCGTCGTCGGCGCCGTCGAATCGAAGGACGTCTTCAACCGCGGGGTGGAAGCCAAAGTCATCCCGGACCCCACACTCAGCGTTGGCAACATCGGACGCATCATCCGCGGCCAAGCCGGCATTGGCGAGGGCACCTACAGCACATTCGGGGACGTCTACCAGTTGACGGTCAACTCCACCGGTCCCGGCAATTCCGGCGGCCCGGTCTTCGACGACAAAGGCCGCGTCATCGGTATCTTCACCTCGGGAACCAACAGCGACGTGCGCATTACCTTCGCCGTGCCGATCAAGTACGGGATGGAACTGATGGGCACCAACCGCGTGATGTAGGTGCTCGCGATGCGGTTCCGCGTGGGTTCACTCGCGGGCCGGTATCGCGTCGAGGGACTGGTGGGCTCGGGCGGCATGGGCGAGGTCTACCAGGTCATCGACACGTCAACCGGCTCGCGCCTCGCCATGAAGACGCTCAACGTTCGCCGCAGCGACGGCCCGTCCTGGCAGCGGTTTCTGAACGAGGCGGGTATCCAAGCCAGCCTCTCGCATCCTGGCGTGACCGCGTTCTACGAAGCGTTCCTCTGCGACGAGACGCCCTGCATCGTGATGGAGTACGTCGACGGCGATACCCTGCACACACGCTTGCAGCGCCGCGGCCCGTTCGCCTCGGCGGACACCATCAGGATCCTTCAGGAACTCTGCGATGCCCTCAGTTACCTGCATGAGAAAGGCATCCTGCACCGCGACCTGAAGTCCTCGAATGTCAAGCTCACCCACGATGGCCGCGTCAAACTGCTCGACTTCGGCATTGCCCGGGCCCGCGACGCCGAACGCCTCACCCAAACCGGCATGGTGATGGGTACACCTGAACACCTGCCGCCGGAAGTCCTTCAGGGCCGACCTGCCGACGAAACCTCAGAAGTCTGGAGCCTAGGTGTTCTCGCCTACGAACTAGTCACCGGCCGGTTGCCGTTCGACGGCGGCGCGGACAACGAACTCTTTCGCGCCATCCTCTCTGAGCCGCCCCAGGCACCCTCGCGTTACGCGCCCGGCCTGCCGCCCCAGCTTGAGGAAGTGATCCTCCGCTGCCTCGAGAAGAACCCGGCCAAGCGATACCGCGACGTGCCCACTCTTCGCCGCGCCCTCAACCGCATCGGCAACCAAGGCCCGCGCCTGCCGCGGCGCGCTCTCGTCGCCGCCGCGGCCCTCTTCGCCCTCGTCTTTGTGTTCTGGCTGCTGCGTAACGGCGCCGAAGGCGGCGACGGGCAGCACGCCGTGACCCTCGAAGTGGTCAACGGTGAGGCCGAAGTCTGGGAGAACGGGCGCATGGTCGGCCGCACACCTTACACCAGAAGAACCAAGCTCGGCGAACGCCTGGAGTTCGAACTCCGCCGCGACGGCTTCGCCCACCAGACCGTGCAATTCGACGTGACGGACCGGCAGGTCTACAGCTACGCTCTCGAGGCGCTGCCGAACCGCGGGAAGTGAGACATCATGGAGCGAACCCAGCCACGAGCGACATCCGAAACGCAAACCATCGCCCTTGACCGCTACGAGGTCGAGGCCAGCTTCCTCACCGACGTCGGCAAGGTGCGTACCTCGAACGAAGACAGCGCCGCCGTCGTCCACCCTGACGAACCCGCGCAACTGCGATCAAAAGGCGTTCTCGTGATCGTCGCAGACGGTATGGGCGGCCACGAAGGGGGCGAAGTGGCCAGCCGCACCGCGACCGAGCGCGTGGCGGACGTCTACTATCACTCCGACCGCCCGCCGCAGCAGGCGCTGGTCGACGCCTTCCTCGCCGCTAACCAGGAGATCCGCGACCGCGCCAAGCGCGATAAACACTTGACCGGCATGGGCACCACTTGCACCGCCGTCGCGGCCATCAACGGTCTCGTTTACTCGGCGCATGTGGGCGACAGCCGAGTCTACCTCATCCGGGGCCAACAGGCGTATCGCATGACTGAGGACCACTCCGCGCCAATGGCGCTCGTGCAGAAGGGCCTTCTCACCCTCGCGCAGGCGAGCCACCACGAAGACCGCAACGTCATCCTCCGCGCTATGGGCACCTACGACAAGCTCGAAGTCTCCACGTGGAAGGAGCCGTTCCCGCTTCGTCCGGGCGACCGCATGGTCCTCTGTTCCGACGGATTCCATGATTCCGTTGCCGACGAGGAGATCGGCGCCCTGGCCAGCCGCCACAACTCCGCGCCCGAATCCTGCCGCGCTCTGCTCGACCTCGCCCTTCAGCGCGACGGCGCCGACAACATCACTGTGGCGGTTCTCGCCGTGAAGGAGCGCTCCGAATGACAGGCAGCGGCATCGGCCAGTATCGCGTCATCAGCAAGCTCGGCGAAGGGGCGATGGGCAAGGTCTATCGCGCTCTCGACACCATGGTCGAACGCGAAGTCGCGCTCAAAGCGTTGCGGCCCGAGATCGCCGCCCAACCGGAAACGCTCGATCGCTTCCGCAAGGAGGCGGTCACGCTTGGCCGGCTCAACCACGTCAACATCGCCCAGCTCTACACGTTCGTCAAAGAGGGCGCGGACTTCTACATGGTGATGGAGTTCGTTGATGGCGAGACGCTCGAATCCATCATCAGCCGCCGCGGCGCGCTGCCCTGGCAGGAGGCGGCGAAGGTACTCCTCGGCGTCCTCGACGGCATCCAGCATGCACACTCGCTGGGCATTCTGCATCGGGACCTGAAGCCCGCCAACATCATGCTCTCGCGGTCGGGCCAGGTGAAGGTGATGGACTTCGGTATCGCGCAGGCTCTTGGCGCGGCCAAGATGACGCGCGATGGGCGCGTCGTCGGCACCCTTGAATACCTCGCACCGGAACGCATCCAGGGCAAGCCCGCCGATGCCCGCTCCGATGTTTACTCCACCGGCATCGTGCTCTACGAAATGCTTACCGGCCGCCTGCCCTTCCAATCGCAGACCGAGTACGAGCTCCTCGTGGCGCACGTGCAAACGCCGCCGCCGCCTCCGCGTTCGCTCGGCGTCGGCCTTCCCGCCGATGTCGAAGAAGTGCTGCTGCGAGCCCTCGAGAAGGACCCCGACTGGCGCTATGCCTCAGCCGCCGAGTTCGCAGGTGCTTTACGCCGCCTCCTCGGCGCCCCCGCGTCCGAAGTCAAGGAAACCCGGTTCCTGCCGGTAGAGCCCGCCTCGCGGCTCAGCGCCGCCGCCTGGCTCGCCAACGCCGAAGCCGTCGTCGACACACGGCTTCCTGCGTCCCTGCGCGGCAAGCGCGTCGCGCCGATCGCCGCTACCGCGGTCGCCATGCTCGCCATCGTCGCACTCGCCGTCGCCGTTCTGGGCGGCGGCAAGAAGCCTTCCGCCCAGCCCTCGGTTGCGGCAGTGAACACGCCCGCGCCGCAAATGATGCCGGAACCCGCTCCCGCGGCGCCCACGCCGGCGCCCGTCGAACCCACCCCCGCGCCTGTGACCACGGCCGAACCACCTCCCCAGGAGATTGCCCCGCCTGTCTTCCTGCCCGTTCAGCCCCCGGCGCAATCGAAACCCGCCGCCCCGGCTCCCAGCAAACCCAAGCCTTTCCCCACGACGACCGCCCGCGCCCCCGAACCTTCGCCCGAAGTTCGCCGCGCCGCCCTCGCGGCACTTGACCGAACCGAACCCGGCGCACCCGCCGGGGCTCCCGGCGTGCGCCCCATCCATCTCACCGGCCTGGCCGCCGCTCTTCGACTCGGCGCACCGGCGCTGCTGCCCGACATCTCCGAAGCCGTCGCGCGCCGCGGCGTAGCCTTCATGATGGCCCCGCCCGTCGAGCAGACCCTTCAGTCCGCGGGCGCCTCGCCCGAACTCCTCAAGATCGTCGCCGCCAGCTACCACGCCCCTGAGCCCGCCGTCATTCCTGCCGCCCCGGCCCCGAAACCTGTGCCCCCGACTGAGCCTGCCCGCCGCGCCATCGCAACGCTCGCCGACGTCCGCGAAGTCTTTGTCGAGAAGATGCCGGGCGGCCTCGACGAGTTCATGCGTGAAGAGATCGGTAAACAACTCGGCGGCCGCTTGAAGGTTGTCAGTTCCCCCGCCGCCGCCGACGCCCGTCTCGAACTCACCGTCGAAGAAGGCAAGGGCGGCAAGCTCTCGAGCGCCGGCCGCATGTTCGGCATCAAGGAACGCCAGCAGGTGCAGGCGCGCCTGCTCGATCGCGAGACCGGCCGCGTGCTGTGGCAGGACAAGGCGGGCGACCGCAAATTCGTCGTCGGCCGCTCGGAAGAAGGTGCTCAGAAGAAGCTCGCGTCCCGCCTGATCAAGGAGCTGAAGGAGGACCTGGGCAGCCGCTGACCCGCGCCCGCAGCGTACTGGTGTTCTGGTTCCAGTCCCAATCGCTGACCTCTCCCTTGCTCCGCAGCTCTTCAAACGCTTTGAGCGAACTCCGCCACGACGCGCACGCCTGCGCGGCGTCGCCCTTGCGCCGGTGCACCTCGCCCATTACGAACACGGCGAAGGCCAGGTCACGCCGCAGGCTGCTCACGTCGGGCTGCGCGGCGGCACGCTCCGCCCGCGCCTTGACCACCGCCTGCTGCTCCGCCAGCGCCTCCTCGTGCCGACCGGCTTCCGCCAGCATCTCCGCCGCCGCCTGCCGCACAATCAAGTAGTTCCGCAGCAGTGTCTGGTCCCGGTCCTCGATCCCAATCAGCCGCCGGCCGACCTCGAGCGTTCCGCGGATCGCGTCCACCGCTTCTGCCGCCCGTCCCAGTTTGTCGAACGTTGTCCCGATGTCGTAACCCGTCAGCAGTTGTGCCGCGAGCAGCGCCGGCCGGCTGCGCCATCGCGCCCCGGCCTCGCGCAACAAAGCGTCCGCCTCCTGGTACCGCTTGAGCGCGACTTCCACGCGACCGCGATAGTAGTCCACGTTGCCTGCATGGCGCAGCAGCAGCGCCCGATCGAGCGCGTACTCTTCGTCGGCTCCTCGGAGCGGATCGGGCCACTGCTCGAGTTCCGAGAGCCCGCGCGCCGCACTCGCGTCTTCCTCGTCCCAGCGCTCCTCCGCGTACGCAAGATCGCATTCCAGCACCCGCTGCAGTGCTCTCCCCTTGAACCACGCCGCGGCGCCGTCGCGCGCCGAATCCAACTCACGCGCCGCTTCCATCACCAACGGGCGCGCCTCTGCCGCCCGGTTGTGCGCCCAGAGCAGCACCTTGGCGAGCAGCAACCGATTCCGGGCCGATTCGATTCGGACCTCGTCGCTCCCGCGGTCCAGCGCTTCCAACAGTTCCCGTGCGCGCGAGAGATTGTCCATTGCCGCCACCGGATCGCCCAGGTTCGCGCCCCCAGGCACGCCGTATACTTCCGCCAGCCGGTTGTACCCCGCGGCCGTCTCCAGCCGCACAGCGTCGCTCGCCTTGGCGTTCGCGGAAAGGCGGTCCAGTTGCGCCTGGGCGGTCCCGGCCATGCGCGCGCGCACTTCGGTGGAGCCTGGGAGCCGGCTGACTTCGTCAAACAGCTCGAAGAGCAGATACTTCGCGATCTGGCGGCTCTCTTCGAACCGCCGCGATGCCTCCATCTCCTGCCGCCACGAGTACACTCCCGCAGCGGACAGTCCGGCCAGCACCAGCGCCGCCACCGCAACGCTGCGGCGATGCCGGCGCAGGGCCCGGCCGGCTACATAGGTCCACCGCTGACGGCGCGCCTGCACCGGCCGTCCATCGAGAAACCGCTTCAGGTCCTCGCCGAACGCCGCCGCCGACGGGTACCGTTGCGCAGGATCGAACGCCAGGGCCTTCGCCAGGATGCTGGATAGATCGCCGCGTAGCTTTTTCCGCAGGTCCCTTAAGGACGTGCCCCTCGCCGCCGCCGTCTCGTCGTTCACGACTCCGGACGGCGGGTGCGGCGACATATCCGAGACCGCCCGCTCCATTGCTGCCATCGGCGATTCGCCGCTCACAAAGGGGTCGCTGCCGGTCAGGATCACGTACAGCACGACGCCGAGCGAGTAGACATCGGAAGCCGTCGCAACCCGTTCGCCGCGCAGTTGTTCGGGGCTCGCAAAGCGCGGCGTCATCGCCCGTAACACCGTCGCTGCCGCGTCGTCGGCCATCAGCTTCGATGTCCCGAAATCGAGGAGTTTGACGTCGCCCGACGAGGTGACCAATATGTTCGATGGCTTGAGATCGCGGTGCACCACCAGGTTCCGATGGGCGTAGTCCACCGCGTCGATGACTTGCCCGAATAGTCGTAGCCGCTCCGCTACCGTTAGCTTCTGCGCGTCGCACCAGGAGTCGAGCGGCTCGCCGGCAATGTATTCCATCACCAGGTACGGCTCGCCCTCGTCTGTCGTCCCGCCGTCGAAGAGCCGCGCGATATGCGGATGGTTGAGCTGCGCCAGAATCTGCCGCTCGGAGAGAAACTGCGCCCGGTAGATCTCGTTCCGGAGCGAACCGCGAAGCACCTTGAGCGCGGTCACCCGGTCGAATTGACCATCGGCCCGCGTCGCCCGGTACACGGTCCCCATGCCGCCGTGACCGATGATTTCTTCACACTGATAGGGACCATATCGGGGCAGCGACGGGCTCTTCGCCGCGCCAGCCCGCGAGTCGTATTCGTGCGCCGCGGCGAGGAGTTCCTCGATCTCCTGCCGGACGTCGGCCCGGTCGCCGCACGTCTCCTCCAGGAAGCGGCGCCGCTCGGTACCGTCCCGCCGCTCCAATGCGGCGTGGAACACCTCCTCGATCCGCTGCTGCCGCTCCCGGTCCATTTGTCTTTACAGAGTAAAGCACCGCGCCGAGAGGACGCGCCGGGGACGGCGCACGGGCGCCTAGGCCGGGTAGGTGTCGAAATTGGTAGACTTCCACACGCCGCCGTTGGCCCCATATACGGCCACTGTCGCTCCCGGCGTCATGCCCTTGAGGAATAGCGTGAATGCCGGATCGGGTCTCGTGCGCGCCGCCGCTTCCCGAACCTTTTGCACCGCCGGCAGAAGGAGCCCGATGAGCACTGCAATAATCGCAATGACCACCAATAGTTCGATCAAAGTGAACGCCCGTGGTATGGCGTGCCGTCGGATCTGCATGGTTCGCTCCCAAAATGAAACGATGTCCCACAACCGCGGAGGCGGATGGGAGTGTGCGGAGACATCGGTCGACCGCTAGGACGGAGAGCGAATGAGGCACTGTGCCTCGGAGGAGTCCTAACGATTTAGCGAACCGGACCTTGGTCCGATCGACGTCCGGCCCCTG
>JANRJO010000082.1:0-30443 GCA_033763935.1 Bryobacteraceae bacterium | reverse complement strand
TCTCGGGGTACGTGAGGAAAGTGTGATAAATCCCGATCCGAGTAACCCGAGAACCGAAGGAAACGCCTTTTCGTCAATCTCCACCTATCGCCGCTGTCTCACCTCACGCAATCGCCGTTTTCATTCCGCCACGGGCTGCTAGGCATCAAGAAAAGCTGAAGGCGACCTATCCCACATGACGAAGCGTTTTTTTTCGTGCCGGGCCGATGAGTGGGGGCTCCCTGGGGGGTCTTTACGAGTGAACGTGACCTCAGGAGGGCACAATGGCGATACGAAGAATCAATCCTTATGTGAACGTCGACGGCACTGCGGAGAAAGCCATCCGGCGGTATGAGGAAGTGCTCGGAGCGAAGACCGAGCAGTTGATGCGCTGGGGCGAGATGCCGGGGATGGAAGTGAAGCCGGAGCATCGGGACCGGGTGATGCATGCGTGTTTGAACGTCGGCGGGCAGTCGCTGATGATTTCCGATTCGTGTCCGGAGCGGGGGGCGCCGCAGCCGGGGAATGTGCAGATCAACCTCCAGTTCAGCGACGCGGCGGAGTTGGAGAAGGCGTTTGCGGCGCTGGCGGAGGGAGGCCGGGTGGAGATGCCGGCGCAGGAGACGTTCTGGGCGAAGCGGTTCGGGATGCTGACGGACGCCTATGGCGTGCAGTGGATGATGAACTGCATCGAGGAGCAGCCATGAGGGTACTGGTGATCGTGAAGGCGACGGCGGCGAGCGAAGCGGGTGAGATGCCGGGGCGCGACTTGCTGGAGGCCATGGGCCGGTTCAACGAGGAACTGGCGAAGGCGGGAGTGCTGCTGATGGGGGAAGGCGTGCATCCGTCTTCGAAGGGCGTGCGGATGCGGTTTGGGGGTGCGGACCGCACGGTAGAGAAGGGGCCGTTCGGGCATACGGAAGAGCTGTTGGCGGGTTTCTGGTTGTGGCAGGTGAAGTCGATGGACGAGGCGATCGAGTGGGCGAAGCGGTGCCCGGACCCGCACAATGACGGCGGCCTACTCGAGATTCGGCCCCTGTTCGAGATGGAGGACTTCGGGGACGCGCTGACCGATGAACGGCGCGAGCAGGAGGCGCGGCTGCGGTCTACCAGGTGAAGCTGCCCTGCGGCGGGGGCCAGAGATCGAACGCCTGCCGCAGGGTCACGACCTGGCCGAGGTGATGGGCGTTGTGGACGGCGATGTGGGCGAGGACGTCGGCGACGGTGTAGTGGGCGAGGGGCGGGAACTCGATGGCGGGCGTGATGGGTTGGGTGAGGCGGGCGGGGTCGGCTCCGAGGGCAGTGGCGGTTTGAAGGCCGGCGAGGAACTCTTCGCTAAGGGTAGGCCACTGGGTTGCGTCGAGAGTGGGCCATCCGAGCGCGGCACTTTGGGCCATGGGCGCGGCTTCGCTGTGGAGGCGGGCGAGGAACCAGCGCTGCCAGTAGTTGAGGTGAGCGACGATGTCGAGGATGGAGTGAGAGACGGTGTTGAGGCGGCGGGAGGCATCCTCGGGCGAGAGGTCGCCGAGGAGAGCGGCGGGGGGCATGTAGGCGAAGGTGTCGATGAGCAGGTGTTGAACGTCCACCTTTCTAAATTAACCTGCGCGGTGTTGCGTTCGGCTTCGTAGCGAGAGATGCTTCTGGGATGCACAACTTCGAGCAGATGGCGGGCGAGTGGCGAGGAACGAATCGACTGTTTCTGGTGTGGCTGGAGAACCCCGAGTTCGTGTCGGACAGCACGCTACGGGCAGAGGTGACGGGCGGGGGAAAGTTCTTGGAGGTCCACTATACGTGGTCGCACGAGGGGAAGGCGCACGAGGGGACGCTGCTGTGCGCGGGGGACGCGAAGACGGGAGAGGGGACGGCGGGCTGGGTTGACTCGTGGCACTCGTCGGCGAGCGTGATGTCGTTCAAGGGGACGGTGACTCCGTTCTCGGTGAAGGGCAGCTATTCGGCGGGCGAGGGGCCGGACTGGTACTGGAGGATCTCGCTGGGGCTGGACGGCGGGAAACTGCGGATGACGATGGAGAACATCATGCCGGACGGGCAGGAGATGCCGGCGGTGGTGGCGGAGTACGAGCGTGCGGCGGAAATGAGAAAGGGCGCTCACTGAGGAGCGCCCTTTCGCCGCGTCAATCGGAATTGACCCCGGAGTTGTGACTTTCTGGTCCCCTTCGTATCGGGGCATTTCCAGTGTAGCGCAGGTGCGACGGCGGTCGCGTTACTTCGACGCCTTGGGCGTCGGGGTCGACATATCGACTTTCTCGGCGATGGACTTGGCCTGCACGAACTGGAGCAGGTAGTCGGGGCCGCCGGCTTTGGAGTCGGTACCGGACATATTGAAGCCGCCGAAGGGATGGGCTCCGACCATGGCGCCGGTGCACTTGCGGTTGATATAGAGATTACCGACGTGGAAGCGTTCGGCGGCGCGGAGCTGCTTTTCGCGGCTGTTGGTGTAGACGGCGCCGGTGAGGCCGTACTCGGAGTTATTCGCCAGTTCGAGGGCGTGGTCGAAGTCCTTCGCTTTGGTGATGCCGAGGACGGGGCCGAAGATCTCCTCCTGGAAGAGGCGGTCGTTCTCTTCGATGTCGGCGATGACGGTGGGCGGGATGAAGTAGCCTTCGCCATCCGGCGCCGCACCGCCGGCGACCAGGCGTCCTTCCTGTGTGCCTACCTCGATGTAGTCGAGGATGGACTTGCGGGCTTTCTCGCTGATCACGGGGCCCATGTAGCTGGACGGATCGTCGGCGGGGCCGACGCGAAGGGCGGCGACCTTCTCGCGGACTTTGTCGACGAACTGGTCGTAGTGTTTCTCGTGCACGATCGCGCGGGAGCAGGCGGAGCACTTCTGCCCCTGGAAACCGAAGGCGGAGGCGACGACGCCTTGTACGGCGCTGTCGAGGTCGGCATCGGCATCGACAACGATGGCGTCCTTGCCGCCCATTTCCGCGATGACGCGCTTGATCCAAATCTGGCCATTGCGCGGCTTGGCGGCGAGCTCGTTGATGCGGAGGCCGACGTCGCGGGAGCCGGTGAAGGAGACGAAGCGGGTCTTCGGATGTTCGACGAGGATGTCGCCCACCTGGGCGCCGCTGCCTACGGCGAGCGAGAACGAACGCGGGGGGAAGCCGGCTTCAAGGAGGACTTCGGCGAACTTGGCGGCGATGATCGGAGTTTCGCTCGAGGGCTTGAGGACGACGGTGTTGCCGGTGACGAGGGCGGCAGTGGTCATGCCGACCATGATGGCGAGGGGGAAGTTCCACGGCGGGATGACGACGCCGACGCCGAGGGGGAGGTAAACCATGCGGTCGCGCTCGCCGGGCATTTGGACGAGGGGCTTGGGGACCGTGAGGTCCATCATCTGGCGCGCGTAGTATTCACAGAAGTCGATGGCCTCGCAGGTATCGGCTTCGGCTTCGATCCAGCTCTTGCCGGCTTCGTAGATGAGCCAGGCGTTGAACTCGTACTTGCGCTCGCGCAGGATGGCCGCGGCGCGGAGGAGCATCAGCACGCGGTCTTCGGCGGGGGTGAAGCGCCACTCTTCGAAGTAGGCGGCGGCGCCTTCGATGGCGCGAACGGCGAGTTCCCTGGTGGACTTATGATGACGGCCCACGATCTCTCTGGGCCTTGAGGGGTTGACGGAGTCGAGGAGATCGCCGGTCTTGACGCGCTCGCCGTCGATCAGGAGGTCGTACTCCCTGCCGAACTGCGAGCGGACGTAGGCGAGGGCCTTCTCCATGGCTTGCCGGTTAGCGGGCAGGGAGAAGTCGTCATAGGACGCGTTGGTGAAGCCTGGTAGGGCATCCAGAGAGATCGTGGTGGTCATGGGGGGAAAGGGGAATCGATCAGCCTTCGACGATTTTGCGGCCGCGATCGAAAAGCTGGGAGGCTTCGTCGGCGAGATGGCGCCCGCGGTCGAACCATTCTTTGCCTTTCTCGTAGAACTCGCGGCTGGAGTTGGAGACGGCGTCGCGGCCTTCGGCGGCCTTCTCGCCGATGCGGCGGCGGGTCTCCGAGCCGGAGGCGGGGGCGTAGAGGAGGGCAATGGTAGCGCCGATAGCGGCGCCGGCAACGAACCAGAGGATATCGCTTTTGTCGTCTTTCACGAGATGAACTCCTGATTCATTTATAGCGGAAGCGCGGAGGGGGGAGTGAGGAGCACGGAGCGACGAGTGGGAGGGACGACCGGAAGCGGGGAGCGGGGCTCATGACTGGACGATGGGGGTGGAGCTTGTGGGGTGGGGGCTGGGGCTTGGGCGGATTAGAGCGTGCGGCCCGGGGGGTGGGTGCGAGGGAAGCCTCTTCATACGTAGTGCGAGGAGCGGGGAGCGACGGATAGAGAAGCGTGGGGGCAGTCGAGGTGGAAGCGGGAGGACGCTTCGAAGACGGCGAGGGCCTTGGGGCGAAGGGCGAGAGACGCCGCGAAAAGAACGAGCGCAGCTGCTGCGACGGAGGCGAGAGAACGGAACAGAACGAAGTGCTGCAGGGCGACGGCAAACGCCATCACGACTCCGGAGACAACCAGGACGGGGAACATGACGGGTTGGCGCTTGATGGGCTGTCGCGTGAAAGGCAGACCTTCGATGAACGGGAGAGCGGCTACCGAGTAGGCTGTGCCCACCCCGAGTGAGAACAAGGCGAAGAGGAGGGCGTGGGGGACTGGCCAGAACCAGAGAAGAGCGGCGGCGAGGAGGAGGTTGGGCGGGACGATGACGCCGAGCCACACAGACACCCAGACTCCTTCGACAAACGACCTCAGGGCAGCGGGTGGGGCGAGGCGAAACAACCAAGAGGCCTGATGGTGACCGCCGCCCGGGAGGATGAGGGCGAGGAGGATGGTCAGGAGTCCGATGGTATGGGGGACGAGGTGGATGGGGGTAAAGACAGACGAGAAGGGGTCGGTGGGAATCGAGTGGAGCGCGGGGCCGAGGAGGGCCAGGGTGGAGGCAAGGGCAATGGCCTGCCGGCGGAACTGGTAATCGCGGCGCATGAGTCGGGAGGTGTACTCGAAGGCGGCGCGGGCAGGGGGTCCGCCGCAGTAGCGGGCGATGAGGGGGCCGATGAGGGATCGGCGGGTGGTCTTGGGGAGCGGCGCTCCGCGCTGGATGGCGGTGACGCGCGCGAGGTAGTCGACAGAAAGGAAGCGGAGCGCGAACAAGGAGAGGAGAACGAGCGGGGGGAGGGCGTAGAGGAGAGGGCGGGGGTCGAGGTGGGAGAGCCGGCGGGTGGCGGGTCCGAGGAAGACGAAACCGACCCAGGCGAAGAGTTCCACTGTTTGGGCGGCCGACTTGAGGCGGGCCGGGGGAATGAATCGGAGGAGGGCGCCGTACAGGGCGCAGCAGAAGAGAGCGACGAGGACACCGGCAACGGCGGCGATGCCGAGGTGCGCGAGCGGGAAGAACCAGCGAGCGTCTTTCAACAGGAGACCGGCGATGGCGGGCGGTGCACTGAGGGCAGGGACGAAGAACAGGAGAATCCGAGAGAGATGCGTGAGTTTGGCCGCGGTGTAGGTTGCGCCGCTGATGGGCCGATGCGCGAGGACGGAGGCCTCGACGGGATTGACGAGCGAGTTGCCGGTTTCCGAGAGCAGGATGGTGAAGAGCATGAAGACCGCGATGCCCTGGAAGACCATGGAATAGACCTGTACGGGGGGAGCGGAAAAGGCGATCAGCGCGCTCATGAGCGCGATCAGGATGAAGTAGAGCAGGGCGGCGGTGCGGAGGGCGATGCCATCATTGCCGAGTTGGGTAAAGAGTTCGCGGCGTTCCGTGAGTTCGCGGAAGAGGTCCGCCAGCAGGCGGTAGCGGGCGGGATGAATGTCCAGAAACGGCATGAGGAGGGATTCACCGGTGGAGTGCGTGAATGATGCGTGCGGCCGCGGCGGCGGGGGCGCCGGCACCGGTCAGCTTTTGGAAGACGCCTTCGAGGGTGGCGGCGCCGGCGGCGGCGATGAGGTTGCTGGGTGAGTCGTCGGCGACGATGGCGCCGTTGTCGATGATGATGGCACGGTCGCACACGCGTTCGACGACGTCGAGGACGTGTGAGCTATAGAGGACCGTTTTGCCGGCGGCGGCGAGGGCGGCGATGAGGTCTTTGACGAGGACGGAGGCGTTGACGTCGAGGCCGGTGAGGGGTTCGTCGAGGAGGATGAGGGCGGGATCGTGGAGGAGGGCGGCGGCGATGAGGATCTTCTGGCGCATGCCTTTGGAGTAGGCGTCGAGGCGGGTGGAGCGATCGGAGGCGAGGCCGAAGGTTTCGAGCAGTTCGGCGATGCGATGTTGGAGCCGGTCTTCGTCGACGAGGTGGAGGCGGCCGCAGAGTTCAAGGAACTCCTGGCCGGTGAGGGATTCGAAGAGGAGGGCGGCTTCGGGTACGTACCCGATGGATTGTTTGACGTCGAGGGAGCGTTCGGGGAGCGAGAGGCCGAAGACCTGAACCGTTCCAACGTGGGCGGCGAGGATGCCAGTGATGATCTTGATGGTGGTGCTTTTACCGGCGCCATTCGGGCCGAGAAGGCCGACGACCTCGCCGGGGCGGAGTTCGAAGGAGAGGGAGTGGAGAACGTCCTGATGGGCGTAGCGGAAGGAAACATCGCGAAAGACGACGACGGGCGGCGGCATCGGCATCATTCTATCGATAGGGGAGTATGCTCGAACTATGGGAACGTCTCCCGATTTGATAGTGGTGTTCCGTTCAACGGACGATGACGCGGCAGCGGACGCGGCGGTGATTCGGGCGCGGCTGGCGGAAGCGGGCCTGACGCCGACGCTGCGGGAGGAGGAAGAGAGCGGGTCGTTCGAGGTGCTGGTGCCGGCGGGGGAAGCGGATGACGCGATTCACCTGTTGTCGATCGAGCAACCGGATGTGACCGCGGCGGCGGCGGAGGAGGTGGATCCATCGGCGGACCTCGACATGGTGACGCTGTACGAGGGCGAGATGGCGATTGCGGAGATGGAGGCGATGCACATCAAGGGCGTACTGAATGCGAACAACATTCCGGCGTTCCTGGTGGGGGCGGCCTCAATGCCGAACCTCGCGTTCCAGGTGAAGGTGCCCCGGGAACAGTTGGACGCGGCGCGGCAGGTGCTTGATGAGGCGCGGGCGGCAGGGCCGGAGGCGGCGGCTGAAGCACAGGCGCTGGGCGATGGGGAGCGGCCGGCGTGAGGAAACTGGCGCTGGTGTACGGGCTGCGTCTGTTGCCGGAAGAGGAGATTGACGCGGTGGGAGCGGCGGAAATCCGGCTGAAAAACGGACGCACGGCGCACGTCACGATGCATCTCATGGAAGGAGACAACGAGGAGGAGATCCGGGCGCAATTGAACCGGTCTCTGGACGCGTTCTTCGAATTCTATCCCGAGGTGTGAGGTCTGAGGACTGCGGGGGCGATCGCCAGCGTGGCGCTGATTATTGCGATCCTGGCGGACACCTTCGAGGTGGTCGTGCTGCCGCGGCGGGTGCGCCGCGGGGCGCGGATCACAAGTTTGTTCTATACGGTGGCGTGGCATCCGTGGCGGTCCGCGGCGGTACGGCTGGGACGCGGGCAGGAGGGGTTTCTCGGCCTGTTCGAACCGCTGGCGATGATACTGCCGCTGACGTTGTGGGGGGGCCTTGTGACGGGGTTCGCGGGTCTGCAGTGGGCGTTGGGCACGCCGCTCGAAGGCCGATTTCTGGCGGTGGCGGAGGCGGCGATCGGCTTCGGGTTTCTAGCGATCGTAATCGGATATCTTCCGGTGCTGTACCAGCATTTTTCGCAGCGGGAGCAGGCGGTGGCGCTGATGGACGCGCGAGCCGGTTCGCCGCCGTCGGGCGAACGGATGCTGGTACGGCTGGCGAAGGCAGGGGCGCAAGATCGGATGGACGCGATGCTGGCGGACTGGGAGCGCTGGGCGGCGGGGCTGCTCGAAAGCCATTTGTCCTACCCGGTGCTTGGGTATTACCGTTCGCATCACAGGAACCAGAGCTGGCTTTCCACACTGGTGACGTTTGTGCTGGCCCGGCACGTGGCGGCGGACATGGCGCAACTGTTCGGGCTCGAGGCGCTGGTGGCGCGGGAGGATCGGTTGGGTGAGGGGCGGTTTGAGGAGTCACACCGAGAACTGGAAGAGGCGGGGTTCGCGCTGGTGGAGCGGGAGTCCTTTCGCAGCGAGCTGGCGGAGCTACGTTGTGTTTATGAGCCGTACGTGGCCGCACTGGGGGAGTATCTTTGCCTGCCGGTTTCGGAGGTGAGGGGCGGGGGAACGGGGGATCAACTGGCAGTCGGGGCCGCGGAGGGAGCGCGTGCCGGGTTTGACGAGTTGAGGAGTTAGGGGACTGCGCCGGCGCTGCCACATGTAAGATCTGCCTGTCGGGGACGTTGTTATCGGTGAGTTGGCGAGTGGCGGGGAACTTGCAACAGGGTGGGTTGTGAGACTACGACAACTGGGACGAGGCTTGTTGGCGGGTGCGGCGGCGTCGGTGGTGATGAATCGCTATCAGAGAGCGATCAGCCGGAGGGTGGCGGGGTACGAGCGGGCGCACGGGGCGCAGTCGGTGAAGGCGGTGCCGGGGGCGCCGGAAGAGGATCCGACGACGGCGGTGGCGGGAGCGGTGGGAGAGGCGGCAGGGGTGCCGCTACGGCGGAGGGAGCGAGAGGCGGTGGGTACGCTGGGGCATTACCTGTTTGGGGCGGCGGCGGGGGGCTTGTATGCGGCGCTGCCGGACGGGGTGCGGGCGGCGGCGGGATTGCCTTTCGGGGCAGCAGTGTGGGCGGGGGCGGACCTGATTGCGCTGCCTTCCGCTCGGCTGACGCACGGGCCGGGGCGCATTCCGTTCTGGCAACACGCGTACTCGCTGTCTTCGCACCTTGTCTACGGAGTATTTCTTGAGTTAGGTCTTCGATCGCTGGAGGAGTTGCATGAACAGAACGATCACCGCGCGGCTTAGCCGTCCGATTTCGGAGCCCGAGCTGAGCAGGGTGTGGGAGGCGAACGCGAATCTCTATGAGGGACCGGAGGTGCTGTTTCACGTGAACGGGACGGAGGTGGAGATCGAGTATCCGGCGCAGCGTGAGGAGCGGGGCACGGAGGGGCTGCAACGGGCGTTCGAGGGCGCGCTGAGGCAGTTCGATCCGGGGCTACGCGTGGAGTGGACGGCGGCGGTGTGAGGTCTACCGGTCGCGGCCACTAATCACGAAGCCGACGGTTTCGTAGTCGCGCGAGGATTCCGGCTTCTCTCGCCGGGCTGTTCGCGCCACAGGCGCATGGCGAGGCTCTTACCGGAGGCGAGGTAGGTTTCACCGTGTTTGCCGGTGGGGGAGTGGGCGGAGTCGACCTTCATGATGGTGGTGTCGCTCATGGGACCTCATTCGGGTAGACGCGCGGCGGAGGGGAATTTCCAACTAGAATACGACGGATGCTCCAAGGCGACCTACTTAGCGTTTTGATGCCGGTGTACAACGAGGAAGAGTTTCTCGAGGCGATCGTGGAGCGGGTGATGGCCGCTCCGCTGCCGGGAGGCTTAGCGCGCGAACTGATCCTGGTGGACGACGGGTCGACGGACGGGTCGCTTGAGATTGCGGAGGAGCTGGCGGCGAGGACGCGGTGCATACGGCTGCTGCGGCACGAACGGAACCGGGGCAAGGGAGCGGCGGTGCGGACGGCATTGGCGGCAGCGCGAGGGGAGTTTGCGCTGATCCAGGACGCGGACCTGGAGTACGATCCGGCGCAGTACGGGCAGTTGCTCGCGCCGCTGCTGGACGGCAGAGCGGATGCGGTGTACGGTTCGAGGTTCGTGGTGGCGGGGGAGCGGCGCGTCCTGTACTACTGGCATTCGGTCGCGAACCGTCTTCTGACCACGGCCTGCAATGTGGCGGCGAATCTGAACCTGACGGACGTGGGGACGTGCCATAAGGCGTTCCGCACGTCGTTTCTCAACAGCATTCCGCTGACATCGGACCAGTGGGCGTTCGAGGTAGAGGTAACGCTCAAGCTGGCCAAGCGGGAGGCGCGGATTTACGAGACGCCGATCAGCTATCACGGCCGGACGTATGAGGACGGGAAGAAGATTCACTGGTACCATTCGTTCGCGATGTTCGGGGCGGTGGCCCGCTTTTGGCTGAGCGGGGACCTTTACAAGGACAGGGGGCCGGAGATCCTGGACGCGTTTGCGAATGCGAGGGACTTCAACCGGTGGATGGCGGAGACGGTACAGGCTTACGTGGGTGAGCGGGTGCTGGAGATCGGGGCGGGTATGGGGAACCTGAGCCGGGAGTTAATCCGTGGGCGGCGGCGGCGCTACATTGCGAGCGACTACGACGGCGAGCATCTGGCCCGGCTCCGCAGCCGGCTGGAGCACCGGCCGAACCTGGAGACGCGGCGGATCGATCTGACGCGGGACGAGGACTTCGCGGACTTGCGGGAGTCAGTGGACAGCGTCGTGTGCTTCAACGTGGTGGAGCATATTGAGGACGACCTGGGAGCGCTGCGGCGGATCCGGTCGGCGTTGGTGCAGGGTGGGGTGGCGGTGATTCTGGTGCCGGAGGGACAGAGCATTTACGGAAAGCTGGACGAGGCGCTGGGGCACTTCCGGCGGTATTCGAAGGAGCAACTGAGGGTGCGTATGGAGGAGGCCGGGTTCACGGTAGAGCGGATCATCGAGTTCAACCGGATCAGCCGGCCGGGATGGTACGTGACGGGGAAGCTGCTGCAGCGGTCGACGCTTTCGCCGGTGACGCTGCGGTTGTTCAACCAAGGGGTTTGGCTGTGGCGAAGGATCGACGGGCTGCTGCCGTGGAAGCCGACGTCGATCATTGCGATTGGGCGGAACGAGCGGGGAGCGGTCTAGCGGAGGGCGGCTTCGATCTGAGAACGGAAGTCGGGCGGGGGGTCGAGGGTGAGGGCTCGCTTCCAGAGGGTTCGTGCCTGGTCGCGGCGCTTTAGTGCGGCGAGCGCCTGGGCGTGGTGGTGAAGGATAACGGGGTCCTTGGCGGCGGCGGAGGGGAGGCGCTGGTAGATTTCGAGGGCGTCGGCGTGCCGGCCGGCCTGGAGAAGAACGAAGCCGAGAGTATCGGCGACGGCGGGATCTTTGTGGGCGAGGGAAGCAGCGGAGCGGGCGAGTTTTTCGGCCTCGTCGAGGTTTCGGCGGGAGGAGGCGAGGAGATAGGCGAGGTCATTACGGGGGCGGGGATCGCGGGGCTGTTCGGCGAGCCAGGCCCGATAGAGGGTTTCGACCTCGGCGGTGCGGCCGAGGGCGGCGAGGGCGCGCGCTTCGGTGTCGCGCAGGGCGGTGGGTTCATTCGTGGCCTTGCGGGCGGTGCGAACGAGTTCGAGGGCGCCGGCGGCGTCACCCGCGTTCAGGCGGTAGGCGGCGAGGCGGTCATGGGCGAGGGTGAGGGTGGGGTCAAGGGCGGCGGCCTTCTCGAAGTGAGGCCGGGCGCGATCGATCTGGTTGTCGCCGAGGAGGGATTCGGCGAGGGCAATGAGGACGATGGCGCGCTGGCCATTGCGGGCGACATCGGCTTCGAGGAACTGGATGGCAGGTTTGTATTTTCTCTGAGCGGTGAGGGCCTCGGCCATGCCGGCGACGACGCGAACGGAGGAATCGCCGCCCTGGTAGACGCGCTGGAAGATGTCTTCGGCGGCGGCGTGCTTCCCTTCGAAGAGGTACAGGTAGGCGAGCTCGATTTGGGGGAGGGGGCTGTTGGGATTGTTCTGGCGGAAGAAGTTGAGTTCGGTGCGTGCCTCGTCGAAGCTGCCTAGTCCGCGGAGAGCGGCGATGCGATAGAGGACCGCGATGGAGCTATCGGGCTGGATGGCGAGGGCCTCGTTGGCGAGGCGAAGGGCTTGCTGAAAGGAGCGGCGTGAAATGGCGAGGGAGGCGAGGGCGTAGCGAGGCTCGAGGTAGGCGCGATCGCGCTGCAGGGCGGCTTGGAAGGAGTCGGCGGCCTGGTTGGCGCGGCCTTGGCTGAGGAAGGCGCGGCCGAGGTGGAAGAGGGGGCGTGGGTCTGTGTCGCGCTCCTTGGCGAGCGCCTGGAGTTCGGCGGTGACGGCGGGGAGGGCATCCGGCTGGGCATCAAGGCGGAGAACGGCGGAGGTGAGTTTGAGTTCGTAGTCGTCGGGATCGTCTTTGAGGGCGGCCTGGAGGAGGGCGCCGGCGCGGGCGAACTCGCGCGCAGTGATGAGGAGGGCGATCTGGCGGCGGCGGCAACGAGGGCGATCTTCCGGATCGCTCGCGGTGCAGAGCTGGTACTGGCGGAAGGCCTCCTGGAGGTTGCCATTTTCCTCGAAGAAGCGACCGAGGCGGAGGCGGGTGTGGGGCCATTGGGCGCGATCGTTTTCGATGGCGGCGATGGACTCGTTGAACTGGGGCGTTTTTCTGTTGGCGAGGAAGTGAGAAGCGAGTTGGAGGCGGACTTCCAGGTCGGAGGGGAACTGGTTCTGCTTAGAGGTCAGGATGGCCTCGGCCTCGGCGCCACGGCCGGCGCGGCGGAACTCGCCGTAGAGAACGTCGTAGAGGATGCTGGCGGAAGGATTACGGCGAAGGAAGGAACGGGCGAATTCGATGGCTTCCTGGGTGCGGCCGGCGGCGGAGACGGACTGGGCGAGCATGGCAGCGGAGTCGGCGTCAGCGGGTTGGCGTTCGAGGGCTTTGCGGAAGTGGGTTGCGGCGAGATCGGCGCGGGAGTCGGCGAGGGCGAGATAGCCTTTTACGCGGTGGCCGGTGAAGGAGGCGGAGTCGAGGGCGAGGAGGCGGTCCGCGAGTTTCTGGAGCTCGTCGTAGACGGGAGCGGGGCGGTTTTTGTTGTTCCAAAAGCCGGGCAGGAGGAGGTTGGCGAGGGCTTCGGCGGGCTCGGCGCGCCCGGGCATAGTCTGGACGGCGGCGCGAAGGGAATCGTAGGCCGCATCGAACTTCTTCTGGCGGGCGTAGGCGAGTCCGAGGCGGTAGCGGGCTTCGGAGAGGGAGGGGTTTTTCTGAAGGGCCTGGCGGTAGGCGAGGGAGGCATCGGCGAACTTACCCTGATCGAAGAGTTCATTGGCGCGGGTGAGGGCGTCCTCGGCGGAGTCGCGGCAGGCGGACAAGGATAGCGAAAATAGAGCAACCGCGACGCGCAGGGCGTCGCGGTTGCCGGCGATGTTCATGTAGCTTTGAGTATAGCGTCAGGCCCGGCGGCGCTTGGCGTAGGCCAGGCCCGCGAGACCGATGCCGAGTAGGGCGAAGTAGGCAGGCTCGGGGACCGGATTGAGGGTAATGATCTCCTGGCCGAGCACGCGTTCGTAATCGGCAGGGTTGGTGCTACCGGCGACCGCGTTCCGCTTGAGGGTGACGGGCGAGTAGACGATCAGCTGAGCCTGAGGGGCATTCGGATTGTTCTTGATGAAGGAGAGGTAGGTATTGGCCAGGTTGCGGACATTGGTATCGGTCGTATCGGCGGGGGCGATGTAGACGCGATTGGTGTTATTGGCCTGACTGGTGAGAGTAAGGTCGGGCCCGTCGCCATAGACGTTGTCGGTGTCATCAGCGCCATTCGTGCCGGTGCTCGTGTTGTCGCGAACGATCTCCCACACAGCCCACTGGAAAGCCGAGGAGCTGGTGGCGTTGTCGTTGGCGTCATCCCAGAACTCGGCGAAGAGCTGACCGAGTAGCTTCTTTCGAAGTGCCTGGGCGGGATCGGCGTTCGGCAGCGAAGCGGGCGGATCGACATTCGCCTGCAACTGGGTGTAGGAATTCAAGGTCTCAACAAAGTGGAGTACGCCGTTGGTGGAGGTGGAGGGGTTGCTGAAGAGATATTGGTTGGCGTCCATGCAGACGCCATCGATCTCCTTCGTCGACGGGAACCCATTGAAGGCCGACGAGACTTCGAAGCGAAAAACACCGCTGTTGTAGTTGGTATCCCCGTTTGGTCCGTTGTTAACCGTTTCGCCCGGGGAGGGCTCGCCTTTCACTGTTTGGCTTCCGTAGGGGAAAAGGGGGTTGTCGCGACGCAAGTAGCTCGGGTACGCCTCCAGGGAGACGGTCGAAGCTAGAAAAGAGGCTCCGATCAGAGTGAGAGTCAGGGCTTTCATTTGTTTTTTTCAATGGGTGCCGGTGGTTAATCAACAGCCTCCGAAACCGAATCCGGCCCTCGATCCACGATACGGGGTAGAACCTACGTAATCAACCGTTGAACATTGCGTTTAGTACTACGACTACGGCTGCGGAAGTCTAGGACTTTGGGGAGGTTACGGCTGAAGCGCGAAGCGGAAGGAGGCCTTACGGAGCAGTTCCAGTTCAGCGGGAGTGAAGCCGAAACAGGTGTGCAGAAGCTCGTATTCCCGGAGTAGGGAGGTCCTGAAAAGTGCTGGGTCGTCAGTACTTATCGTTATCGGGACACGTGCGTCGAAGAGCCGGCGAACGGGGTGATCGTCGAGGGAGGGGACGGCGGCGGTGGCGATGTTACTGGACACACAGACCTCGAGGGGGATCTCGTGCTGGCGGAGATAAGACATTAAGGAAGAGTCATCCATGGCGCGGATGCCGTGCCCGATGCGGCGGGCGCCGAGTTCGATGACGTCCCAGATGGAGCGGGCATCGGTGGTTTCGCCGGCGTGGGGGACGAGGGCGAGGCCGGCGTCGCGGGCGAAGCGGAAGACGTTGGAGAAGTTTTTGGCGGGGCCACGGGCTTCGTCACCGCCGATGCCGAAGCCGGCGACGCGGCGGTGGACGCGTTCGGCGGCGAGGCGGGCGACGGTCCAGGCGTCTTCGACCGGCCATTGGCGGACGGCGTCGAAGATCCAGGTGACGGCGACGGGGGAGGCGGCGGCGGTTTCCTCAAGGGCGTCGAAGATGGCGGAGACGTCGAGTTTGCGGAGGAGCATGACGCCGACGGAGAGATTGATTTCGGCGTAGACGACGCCTTGCTGGTGGAGTTCCTCGAGGAGGCGGCGGAGGGCGATGGCGTAAGGGCGGGGGCCGTTGAGGAAGCCGGTGACCCAGCCGTAGGTTTTGAGGAAGCCGGGGAAGTCGGGGAACGAGTAGCGGGCTTCGATTTCGGCGGGGGTGAGGGAAGCTTCGATTTCGAGGAGGGTGGCGGGGCGGACGGCGCCTTCTAAGTGAAGATGCAGTTCGGCCTTGGGTTCCCGGCGCAGGGCGTCGAGCATTGTTGCCATAATAGCGACGTGACGCACCAGGAAGTGGAAGCCATCGTCGGCGGCTATCATGGAGACCCGTTCCGCGTGTTGGGGCCGCATCGGGTGGAGGGCAAGAACGGGAGCGGGGCGTGGGAGGTGCGTGCGTTTTTGCCGCAGGCGGCGGAGGCGGCGGTGGTGGTGGGCGGGGAAGCGATTCCGATGGACAAGCAGCACCCGCGAGGGTTCTTCTGCGCGGAGATTGGCGAGAAGCTGACCAGTTACAAGCTACGGTTGAAACGGTGGAGCGGCGGGGAGGAAGAGGCGGAAGATCCGTACCGGTTTTCACCGCTGCTATCGGACTTCGAGTTGTACTTACACGGCGAGGGGACGCATTACGAGACGTACAATACGATGGGCGCGCACCTGATGGAGTGGGAGGGTGTGGCGGGGTGCCGGTTCGCGGTGTGGGCGCCGAATGCGATTACGGTTTCGGTGGTGGGGGAGTTCAACGAGTGGGACACGACGCGGAATCCGATGCGTCTCAGGAATGGCGGCATTTGGGAGATTTTCCTGCCGCATGTTACGGCAGGGACGCCATATAAGTACTTCGTCAAGTCGAAATTCAAAGGCTATCAGCAGTTGAAGGCCGATCCGTACGCGTTCGCGTCAGAGGCGCCGCCGAAGTCGGCGTCGATCGTGTGGGACCTGAGCGGGTATGAGTGGCAGGATGCGGCGTGGATGGAGGAGCGCGGACGGCGGGACTGGCTGAAAGAGCCGATGTCGATGTACGAGGTACACCTGGAGAGTTGGATGCGGGATCCGCGAGGGGCGCCTCTGACGTATCGCGAGATGTCGGTGACGCTGGTGGAGTACGTGAAGCGGATGGGGTACACGCACATTGAACTGCTGCCGCCGATGGAGCATCCGTTTTCCGGTTCGTGGGGCTACCAGGTGATCGGGTATTACGCGCCGACGTCGCGATTCGGGACGCCGGACGACTTCATGTACCTGGTGGACTGTTGCCACCAGGCGGGAATCGGGGTGATTATCGACTGGGTGCCGGCGCATTTTCCGAAGGACGCGCACGGGCTGGCTTACTTTGACGGGACGGCGCTGTACGAGCACGAGGATCCGCGGAAGGGGGAGCACCGGGACTGGGGAACGCTGATTTACAACTTCGGGCGGAACGAGGTGCGGTCGTTCCTGATTTCGAACGCGCTGTTCTGGCTGAAGCAGTACCACATCGACGGGTTGAGGGTGGACGCGGTGGCGTCGATGTTGTATCTGGATTATTCGCGGAAGCCGGGGGAATGGATTCCGAACCAGTTTGGCGGGAACGAGAACCTGGAGGCGATTGATTTCCTGCGCCGCTTCAACGAGCAGGCGCACAAGGTGCCGGGGGCGGTGACGATCGCAGAGGAGTCGACGGCGTTTCCGGGGGTATCGAAGCCGGTGTACCTGAACGGGCTGGGCTTCACGATGAAGTGGAACATGGGATGGATGCACGACATGCTGTCCTACTTTTCCACGGATTCGGTGTACCGCAAGTACAACCACAACCACATCACGTTCAGCATGCTGTATGCGTTCACGGAGAACTTCGTACTGCCGATTTCGCATGACGAGGTGGTGCACGGGAAGCGGTCCTTGTTAGGGAAGATGCCGGGAGACGAGTGGCAGCGGTTCGCGAACGCGCGGGCGTTTCTGGCGTATATGTACGGGCATCCGGGCAAGAAGCTGCTGTTCATGGGGAGCGAGATCGGGCAGTACGAGGAATGGAATAACAACGCGAGCGTACGGTGGGAGTTACTGAATTACGATTATCACCGGAAACTGCAGGCGCTGGCGGCGGCGCTGAACCATCTGTACCAGGCGGAGCGGGCGCTGTACGAGGTGGATTTCCATTGGCAAGGCTTCGACTGGATTGACTTGCACGATGTGGAATCGTCCATCATTTCGTTCCTGCGCCGCGCGGAGGATCCGAAGAACTACCTGGTGTTCGTCTGTAACTTCACGCCGGTGCCGAGGAGCGGGTACCGGATCGGGGTGCCGGACGAGGGCTTCTACGAGGAAGTGCTGAACACCGATGCGGAGATGTTCGGGGGCTCGAACATGGGGAACGGGGGGTTGGTGTCGAGCCGGCCGGAGCCGATGCACGGACGATCGCATTCGATTTCGATCACTGTTCCGCCGCTGGGGGTCCTGGTGTTCCGTCCCCGGCGATGATCGACATCCACAGCCACATCCTGCCGGGTGTCGACGACGGAGCGGCGACGTTGGACGAGAGCCTGGAGATGCTGCGCCTGGCGGCGGAGGACGGGACAACAGACATTGTTGCGACGCCGCACGCGAGCTTCGAGTTTCCCTACAACGCGGAGAAGGTGCGGGAGGCGCTGGCCCGCGTGCAGGAGGCGGCGGGAGACCGGATCCGCGTGCACCTGGGTTGTGACTTACACCTGAGTTACGAGAATATTCAGAATGTTTTGAAGGCCCCGGCGACTTACACGGTGAACGGGGGGCGGTACTTACTCGTCGAATTTCCGGACATGTTGATCGCTCCGACGACGGAGGTGATTTTCGAGGAGATGAAGGGGGTGGGGGTGACCCCGCTGGTGACGCATCCGGAGCGGAATCCGCTGTTGCAGCAACGGTTGGAGCGGATGGCGCAGTGGGTGGCGGCGGGGGTACTGCTGCAAGTGACGGGCGACAGTTTCCTGGGGCGATGGGGACGGGAGGCTCGAGGCGTGTCCGAGGAACTGATGAATCGGAACCTGGTGCACTTTGTGGCGAGCGACGCGCACGGGACGAGGGATCGGACGCCGCGGTTGGGCGAGGCGTTCGCGTACGTGAAGGACAAGTGGGGGGAGGCGCGTGCGGAGCGCCTGTTCCGGGTGAATCCGGGAGCGGTGATTCGGAATGAGGAGTTGCCGGCGGTAGCGGAGGAGCCGGCGCCGGTGCAGCGGCCCTGGTACCGGATCTGGTGAGTTAGTCGAGCAGGCGGAGGTGGGCGCTGGGGACGGGGGATGGGAAGAGCGACAGGAGCGAGGGCAGAGTTCCGGCGGCGGTGACGAAGCCGGAGAACCAGTCAAGGGGTGTGCGATCGAAGAGGCTGCCGGTGGGGAGTGGGGACGGCCAGACTTTTTCCTCGCCGAACAATGCGTAGGCGGGCTTGCGGCGCAGGCGGGCCACGGCGACGATGAGCGAGGTTCCGACTTTGTTGACGAGGCCGGAGGGGCTCACGGAGTCGGCGCCGATCAACACGACGGCGGTTTGTTCGAGGGCTGCGCCGGCGGCGGCATCGGGAATGAGGCGGGCGGCGATTCCCTGCCCCGCGAGATCCTCGACGAGACGGCGGCCTTCACCGAGGGGGTTCGACTCGGTGGCGATGACGTCGAAGGTCAGGCCCTGGCGGCGGGCTTCCACGAGAGTCTGAAAGACTGCGGCGCTGTAGGAGTGGGTGAGGACGGGGCCGTTAACGAGAGCGGCGGCGTGGCGGGCGATCTCCGCGGAGGTTCGGGCGAGACGGCGCTGCCAGGCGGCGGCGATGGAAGCGGCGGAGGCGGCGTCGGGCGCGGCTTCGACCTCCGAGGCAATGCGGAGGATCGGCGCCATGGCGGGTTGGGCGTGGGCGAGGGCGCGGGCAGTGGCTCGCCAATCGCCTTCACGGGCGACGTGGACGAGGAGCTCGGCGGCGCGAAGGGCGAGCTCCGTGGCGCCTGCGGCGCGGTCTTCGGCGATGGACTTAACGCTGAGCAAGGCGGATGACCTCCCGGCAGCCGCCGGCTCGGGCGAGCCAGGCGGGGACTTGATCGAGGAAAGAAGGACCGAGGCGGAGTTCGGGGTCGGCGGCGGTGAGCAGGCGGACGGTCTCGGTCTGGCAATCGGTGAGGGTGAAGTGGTCGAGATCGAGGTTACCGCCGACTGCGAAGTGGAGGGCGGTTTGGCCGGACCGGGTGCGGAGGCGTGGGTTTGCGCCGCGAGACAAGAGGAGGCGGACGGTTTCGGCATCGCCGTAGGCGGCGGCCATCATGAGGGCTGTATAGCCGCTGGCCGGGGCGGCGTTCGGGTTGGCTCGATGGTCGAGCAGGAGGCGAACGGCGGCGGACTGGCGCTTGTGAACGGCGTGGAGAAGGGGCGGCCAGCGGTTGATGCCGCCGGGTTTGTCGGGATGAGCGCCACCCTCGAGGAGGCTGCGGGCGGCGTTGATGTCGGCGGCGCGGATGGCGACGATGAGAGGGGTGAGCGGGGGGTCGGAGGGGGCGCAGGCGGTGGTGAAGAGGGCTGCGAGGAGAGCGGCGAGGCGCTTCATAGGATGATCGTACGCGTTTTACTCTGCCATGTAAAGTACTTTCTATTATTGCCAGCGGGAAGATCGCAAGGGGCGGATGGAATGCGGGGCACGGCGGGATTAGGCTGGTAGAACTGTGATGACGATCGGACCGCAGGAACATTATCGAGGCGAGCTGGCGGCGAGGCGGGTGCGGCTGGAGGAAGCGGCTGCGGCGGCGCCTCATGCCGAGGAAGTCGCACGGCTGTTGGGTGAGGTGGACGCGGCGTTGCGGCGGTTGGACGAGGGCCGGTTCGGGCTGTGCTTGACGTGCGGGGATCCGATTGAGCCGGAGCGCCTGGCGGCGGACCCGCTGGCCCGCTTCTGCCTGGACCACCTGAGCACGAAAGAGCAACGGGACTTAGAAGCGGACCTCGAGTTGGCCCGGCGCATCCAGCGCGGGTTCCTGCCGCTGGGAACGCGAAGGGTCAACGGCTGGCGGTTTGAAACGCGGTACGCGCCCGCGGGTGTGGTGGGGGGCGACTACTGCGATGTGGCAGCGGTGGAAGACGGCACGGGGGTTTGGTTCGTAGTGGGGGACATTTCGGGGAAGGGAGTGGCAGGCTCGCTGCTGATGTCGCATTTGCACGCGATTTTCCGGAGCCTGTTGACGGCGGGGCTTCCGATTGCGGCCCTGGCGCAGCGGGCGAACCGGCTGTTGTGCCAGCACACGTTGCCGGCTTCCTACGCGACGGTGCTCTGCGGCATGGCGCAGCCGGACGGCACGGTAGAACTGGTGTGCGCGGGCCATTGCGCGCCGGTGCTGGTGAGTGGAGGGGAGGCGCGGCTGGTGACGGCGAGCGGTTTGCCGATGGGGTTGTTCTGCGACACGCGGTATACGGCGGAGGCGGTGCGGCTGAGGCCGGGCGATGAGCTGTTGTTGTACACGGACGGTGTGCCGGAGGCGGTGAACCGGTTTGGTGAGGAGTTCGGGGTGGAGCGGCTGCTGGCGGTGTGCCGGGGGGCGGCTGGGGGAGACCTGACGGAGGCGGTGATGCGCGAGGTGGAGCGCTTTCGGGAGGACATGCCGCCGGCCGATGACGTCACGGTGTTCCAGGCGCGGCTTCAGTAGAGGACGAGTTCGAGCGGCGCTCCGAGGCCGACGCCGAGGGCCTTGGCGGCATTGCCCTGGTTCACGGAGATCTCGTAGTAGCCGGCGCTGCCTTCGATGAGGTGCGGCTCGCGGGGCGGCATGGCCGCGTACGTTTCGGCGAGGGTGGAGATCTTGGCCATGCCGGCCTGGAGTTCGAAGGGGCGTTCCCGGAGTTGCGGGAAGTCGGAGGCCTTGAAGGTGCTGACGAGGTTGCCGAAGCGATCGATGTGGAGGACGGTGCCGGTCCAGAAGCGGCGGCCGGTTTGGAGGGGGCGAGTGGGGGCGGGCTTGAGGTAGTCGTCGATCTTGCGGCCGAAGGAGGCGGGCTTGGCGCCGGCGGCGAGGTGAGCGGCGGCGGGAGCGAAGACGTCTCGGCCATGGAAGGTGCGGCTGACCTGGGGGAGGAAGAGCCTGGTGTTGGTGATCTCTCGGACCTTGGGATGAGGGCTACCTTCGTAGACGAGGCCGAAGATGCCGTTATCGGGGCCGATGAAGAAACGGCCTTCGGATTCGACGAGGAGGGGGCGGCGGGCGCCGCCGACGCCGGGGTCGACGATGGCGACGTGGATGGTGTTCTTGGGAAAGTACGCGGCCGCCTGGGCGAGGAGGAAGGCGCCCTGGGCGATCTCGAACGGGGTTACTTCGTGGGTGATGTCGACGACTTGAGCCGTCGGGCAAAGGGAGAGGATGACGCCTTTCATGGCGCCGACGAAGTGATCGGAGGTGCCGAAATCGGTGGTGAGAGTAATCGTCGGGCGGCGCATGGTTGTTAGAATTTTACTAGTAGCTTTCACTTGCAGGCCCACATGTACTACTTCGACCACAACGCGACGACTCCGATTGCTTCTCCTGTGCTGACGGTGCTGACGGAGGCGTTGGAATCGGTGTACGGGAACGCGTCGAGCATTCATCGCACGGGGCAGGAGGCGCGGGGGCGGCTGGAGGCGGCGCGCAAGCAGGTGGCCGATTTGTTGGGTGTGTCAGTCAAAGAGATCATCTTCACGAGCGGTGGGACGGAGGCGGACAACCAGGCGATCTTTGGTGTCGTTCGAGGCGCGGCGGGGGCGGCACGGCGGCACGTGGTGACGACGACGATCGAGCATTCGGCGGTGTTGAACTGCTGCGGGAAGCTCCAGCGCGAGGGCGTGGAGGTGACGTACGTGCCGGTGGGGGCGAGCGGGGTGGTGGATCCGGACGATGTGCGGAGGGCGATGCGGCCGGAGACCGTGCTGGTGTCGGTGATGCTGGCGAACAACGAACTGGGGACGATTCAGCCGGTGCGGGAGATTGCGCGGATGGCGCGGGAAGCCGGTGTCCCTGTGCACTGCGACGGGGTGCAGGCGACGGGGAAGATCCCGGTGAGCGTGCGCGAGCTGGGTGTGGACTTCTTCGCGCTGAGCGCGCACAAGCTGTACGGGCCGAAGGGAGCGGGGGCGTTGTACGTGCGGCAGGGCGTAGAGTTCGAGCCGGTGTTGTATGGCGGCCGGCATGAGGGCGGGCGGCGGCCGGGGACGGAGAACGTTCCGGGGGGAATCGGGTTAGGCGCGGCGGCGGCGCACGCGGGTTCGCACTTGGATGTTGAGCAGGAGCGGCTGGCGAAGCTGCGGGACCGGCTGGAGGCGGGGGTGCTGGCGTCCGTACCGGATGCGCACGTCAATGGAGCGGGATCGCCGCGGGTACCGAACACGACGAACATCCGCTTTGACGGCATTGAGGGCGAGGCGATGGTGATCGCGCTCGACCTGCGGGGGTTCTGCGTGTCATCGGGCGCGGCGTGTTCGAGCGGAGCGGTGGAACCATCGCACGTACTGACGGCGATTGGGCTTTCGAAGCAGGACGCGCGGTCGGCGGTGCGGTTTTCGCTGGGACAGTCGAATGACGAGCGGCAGGTGGACGAGCTGATTGGGGCGGTGGCGGAGTGCGCGTCGCACCTGCGGAGGCTGTCGCCGGTGTACGCGGGGGCGCGGTGAAGCCGATTGCGGTAGCGATGTCGGGCGGCGTGGACAGCTCGGCTGTAGCGGGGCTGCTGCGGCGGGAGGGACGGCCGATCCTCGGCTTGACGATGCAGTTGTGGAACCAGCGGCGGCTGCCGGAGCTGGTGGGCGAGGGCGGGGCGACGGGGCGGTGTTGTTCGCTGGACGACGTGTACGACGCGCGCGCGGTGGCGCGGCACCTTGGAATTCCTTATTACGTGGTGAATTTCGAGCAGCGGTTCGAAGAGCAGGTGGTGAAGCCGTTTGTGGACGAGTACCTGGCGGGGCGGACGCCGATTCCGTGCACGCTATGCAACAACTTCATCAAGTTCGACCAGTTTCTGGAGCTGGCGGAGGGCGTGGGGGCGGAGTTCGTAGCGACGGGGCACTACGCACGGGTGTCGTGGAACGAAGCGACCGGGCGATGGGAGCTGCGGCGTGGAGTCGATGCGTCGAAGGACCAGACCTATTTTCTATGGGGGCTGACGCAGGCGCAGCTTGCGCGGACGCTCTTCCCACTGGGGGGAATGACGAAGCCGGAGGTGCGGGCGCTGGCGGCGGAGTTGGGGATTCCGGTAGCGGCGAAGCACGATTCGCAGGAGATTTGTTTTGTCCCGAACGGAGACTACGCGGGCTTCATCGACGCGTACTTCCGTGAGCAGGGGATCTCTCGGGATGCGACGCGGGGCGAGATTGTGGACGTGGAGGGGCGGGTGTTGGGCGAGCACGCGGGGGTGCATCACTTCACGGTGGGCCAGCGGAAGGGGCTGGGTGTGGCGGTGGGCGAGCCTCTGTATGTGATCGAGACGCAGCCGCGGACGCAGCGGGTGGTGGTGGGGAGAAACGGCGATCTGCTGCGGGGGCGTTGTGGAGCACGGGAGGTGAACTGGATTTCGATGGCGCCTCCGGCAGCGCCGGTGCGGGCGGAGGTAAAGATCCGCAACCGGCATGACGCGGCGGGGGCGACGGTGCAGGCGGTGGGCGAGGGGTCGCGGGTGGAGATTCGCTTCGACGAACCGCAGCGGGCGGTGACGCCGGGGCAGGCGGCGGTGTTCTATCAGGGCGACCTGGTGCTGGGCGGGGGCTGGATCGAGTAAGTGGCGCGGCGCTCGTCGGTGCGGAACTGGGGAGAGTACCTGGCGGCGCGAGCGGTGTTGGCGAATCCTGGGCTGGCGGGTTTTGCCGTGCGGATGTTGGACGGCGCGGCGCCTCGGCTGCGACGGGTGGGGGTGGAGAACCTGCGGGCGGCGGGACTGCCGGAGTCGCTGGTGGACGGGGTCTTCGAAAACGTGGCGCGGGTGGTGGGCATGTTCGCGCGGTTTCCGCGGGTGAACGCGGGGAACGTACGGGAGTTCATCCGCTACGACGGGTTCGAGCATTACGAAGAGGCGAAGCGGCGGGGACGAGGCGTGTTGATCGCGACGGCGCACCTGGGGAACTGGGAGTTCAGCGCCTTCGCGCACGCACTCATGACGGAGCCGATGTGGGTGATGGTGCGGCCGCTGGACAACCCGCTGATCGACGCGATGGTGGCGCGGTACCGGTCGATGAGTGGGAATCGCGTGGTGGAGAAGAAGGAGTTTCTGCGGGGAGTATTGAAGGCGTTGAAGCGGAACGAGGCGGTGGGGATTTTGATTGATCAGAACGCGGCGGAGGACGCCGTGTTTGTGGATTTCTTTGGGCGCAAGGCGGCGGCGGCGGCGGGCTTCGCGCGGCTGGCGCATCATACGGGAGCGACAGTGCTGCCGGGGTATGCGCTGTGGAACGGCGAAGAAGGGCGGTACGTGCTGCGGTTCGACGCGCCGGTGGAGATGACGGGGGACGTGCAGGCGGACACGCAGCGGCTGCACTCGCATTTGGAGGAGGTGATCCGGCGGCATCCGGATCAGTGGCTGTGGATCCACCGGCGGTGGAAGTCGCAGCCGGAGGGCTGATAGTCTGTGCGCATGCGCTGCACCTGGATTCTGTTACTTCCGTTACTTGCTTCCGCAGAGACCTGGACACACGCTCTTACTTCGACCGGGGGGTTGTCCGCGAAGGGCGAGGTGGTTTCGCACAAGGGGCGGAAGGCGATGCGGCTTGCCGCGGAGCCCGGCGCGGACCAAGTGGTGCGCGTGAGCGGGCCGGCGTTCGGCGATGGAACGATTGAAGTGGACATGACGGGGGAGCCGGGCGCGGGGGCCGGGGAGGCGGCTCGGGGATTTGTGGGGCTGGCGTTTCGGGTGAACGAAGACGCGTCGAAATACGAGCTCTTTTACTTGCGGCCGACGAACGGGCGGGCGGAGGACCAGGTGCGTCGGAATCACTCGCTGCAGTATGTGTCGCATCCGGATTTTCCGTGGCCGCGGCTGCGGAAGGAGTTTCCGGAGAAATACGAGAGCTACGCGGACCTGGCGCCGGGTGAGTGGACGCGGGTGAAGATCACGGTGAAGGGCGACAAGGCACGGCTCTATGTGAACGGTGTGGAGCAGCCGTCGCTGATGGTGAACGATTTGAAGTTAGGGGCGGGCGCGAAGGGTGGCATCGCATTGTGGATCGGGCCGGGAACGCTCGCGCATTTCTCGAACCTGAGGGTGACGACTGACTAGTCCGCGAGGAACTCGGCGAGGCGGCGGCGGACGGATTCGGGGACGTCGGCCTCCACTTCACAGGCGTCTTCGGTGTAGCGGGTGGCGGTGACGCGGGCGTAATCGTGCAGGAAGCTGAGTGGGGCGCCCTGGCTGAGGGGGAAGCGGAAGCGGGCGTGGGAGACGGGGTCTTTGGGGAGGCCCTCGTCGATCAAGGCCATCAACTTGTCTACGCCGCGGCCCTGCAGGGCGGAAACGCCGACGGCGCGCATGGGTTCGTGCGTCTCCGATTCGCCGAGGAGGCGGCGGCCGATGGTAGTGGCATCGGTGTGGTCGTCGGGTAGTTGGTCGAGCTTGTTGAGGACGAGAAGCTGCGGCGTTTTGCCGGCGCCGATTTCGGTGAGGACCTTGAGAACGTGCGCGGTTTGTTCGGCGGCATGCGGGGCGCTGGCATCGACCACGTGCAGAAGCAGGGAGGCTTCGACGACCTCTTCAAGCGTGGCGCGGAAGGCGCGGACGAGGGTGGTAGGCAGGTTCCGGATGAAGCCGACGGTGTCGGACAGGAGGGCGCGGCGGTTGGAGGGAAGGACGATCTGGCGGACGGTGGGGTCGAGTGTGGCGAACATGCGGGCGTCGGCGACGACACCGGCGCCGGTGAGGCGGTTGAAGAGGGTGGACTTGCCGGCGTTGGTATAGCCGACGAGGGCGACGGTTTCGAGCGGAACGGCCTGGCGCTTGGAGCGCTGGACTTTGCGGCCGGCACGGACGCCTTCGAGATCGTCTTCGATCTTCTTGATGCGGCGGGCAATGCGGCGGCGGTCGGTTTCCAGCTGCGTTTCGCCGGGGCCGCGGGTGCCGATGCCGCCGCCGAGGCGGGACATCTGGACGCCGCGTCCGGTGAGGCGCGGGAGCAGGTAGTTGAGCTGGGCGAGTTCAACCTGCAATTGACCTTCGCGGGTGCGGGCGCGGCGGGCGAAGATATCGAGGATGAGCTGGGTGCGGTCAATGACCTTGCAGTCGAGCTCACGTTCGAGGTTGCGGAGCTGGGTGGGGGTGAGTTCGTCGTCGAAGACGACGGTTTGGGCGTTGTACGCTTTGACGCGGGTGGCGATCTCTTCGACTTTGCCGGCGCCGATGAGGGTAGCGGCGGTGCGAGCGGGACGGACCTGGAGGACCTTGTCGACCACTTCCGCGCCGGCGCTGCGGGCGAGAACGGCGAGCTCATCGAGGGACTCTTCGGCGCTGTATTCGGGTGTGTCCGCAGAGGTACGCCCGGCCTTGCCGGAGAGCTCAAGGCCGACTAGCAGCGCGATTTCACGATAGGGCTCTGCCAAAAGCTGCGGCTAGACCCCCGAAGGCTCCGACGGGCCTACGCCGACCGGGTGATGCGAAAGCGGCGCGGCTGCGCCGGCCATGGCATGAACCCCGGAGGACGAGTGGCTGGGCTTAGAAACGACAACAGTGGAGATGGCGTGCTTGAAAATCAACTGCTCCTGATTGTTGGTTTCCAGGATTACGGAGTACTTGTCAAAGCTCTTGATCCTTCCGGAGAGCTTGACTCCACTCATGAGATAGATCGTAAGGAAGGTCTTATCTTTTCGCGCATTGTTCAGGAAGGCTTCCTGGATGTTTTGTTGCGCTAGCTTTTCCATTCTGCTTCCTTCCGGCGGTCCCCTCCCGCTCCGAGCTGCTTGAAGAGGGCGCCGTTCGATAGTTTTTCGGTTCCCAGATT
The DNA here is from genome assembly GCA_033763935.1 of Bryobacteraceae bacterium. Lineage (GTDB taxonomy): Bacteria > Acidobacteriota > Terriglobia > Bryobacterales > Bryobacteraceae > DALYJJ01. The sequence goes on along the minus strand of JANRJO010000082.1, from coordinate 3,689 downwards.
GTACAACAATTTATGACGATCCAGTGTCGTTAGTGGGAACACGGTGGCGGTTCGGCAGTGGTGGCCGTACTATGAGTCTACTCCTGGGGCTTGGGGTGGTGGGGCGGGGGGCTATTCGTCGTGGTCGTGATGATGGGCGGCGGCGCCGGCGAGGGGGGCGAGAAGTTTCTCGAGTTCGGGGCGCTGGAGGGGGCGGGGGGCAGAGGAACGGCGTTCGAGAACGAAGCGGGTGGCGCCGGCGAGTTCGTCCTCGAGGTTGAAATCGGGCACCTCGGTCAGGCCCTCGACGCGGCTGATTCCGGTCTCGGTAACGATGCACTCTTTCCCGTTGGAGAGCGGGAACTTGATTCGGGTTTGTTCGCGGACGGCGAGTTTGCGGAGATCGTTTAACTTCATGCGCGAGTTCGATGATAGCAGGGGCTAGCCGGGGAACAGGTCGGCCAGGGCGGGGGCGAGGGTTGGGAACTGGAAGGTGAAGCCGGCGGCGGTGGCGACCTGAGGGAGGACGCGCTGGCTGGCGAGGACGACCTCGGCCATCTCACCGAACATGAGTTTCACCGCGAGGGCGGGCGCGGGGAGGATCGCCGGGCGGTGGAGGGCGCGGCCGAGTGTGGCGGAGAACGCGGCGTTGGTTTCGGGGTGGGGGGCGGTGGCGTTGACGGGCCCGCGGAGAGTGGGCGTGTCGATGGCGAAGCGAATGAGGCGGATGAGGTCCTGGCGGTGGATCCACGACATCCACTGGCGGCCGGAGCCGAGTCTGCCGCCGACGCCGGCGCGGAAGGGGGGCAACATCTTCTCGAGTGCGCCGCCGCGGGGATCGAGGACGACGCCGATGCGGAGTTTGACGACGCGGATGCCGAGGGATTCGGCGAGATCGGCGGTTCGTTCCCATTCGACGCAGGTCTCGGGGAGAAAGCCGGCGCCGGGCTTTGCGTCTTCGGTGAGGGTCTTGTCGCCGCGGTCTCCGTAGTAGCCGATGGCGGAGGCGGAAACGAGAACGGAGGGACGCGCGGAGATGGTGGAGAGGGATTCGACGAGGCGGCGGGTGCCATCGACGCGACTGGCGCGGATGCGTTGTTTGACTTCGGGGGTCCAGCGTTGGGCTACGGGTTCGCCGGCGAGGTGGACGATGGCGTCAAGGTCCTGGAGGGCGGTTTCCGGCGGGGGACCCTGGAGGGTGTCCCAGGGGGCGAAGGTGACGGTGGGCGGGAACGCGGCGGGACGGCGGGCGAGGGCGCGCACGGCGCGGCCATCGGCAACGAGGGCGGCGATGAGCTGGCGGCCGACGAGGCCGGTGGCGCCGGTGACGGCGATTTTCATGGCGCGCCTATTGTAGCCGGAACGGGTCCTTGCAGGTGCGTTCCATGAGTTCGATTTCGCGCAGGCAGGCGTCGACGTCGGTCTTGCGCCGCATTCCGCCGAGGGACATGTAGCGGACCTGGTGGTTGGAACTCTCGCGCAGCACAGTGCTGTTCGTTACCCGGCTGAAAGACAACGCCGAATATGGGGTGGTCAAGACGCGCCCGGCGCCTCCCGGATCGGACATCCTTCGCGACGAGGTGATCCTGTTGACTAAGACGCAGTAGGCGGGTCCGGACGCGCGGCTGTGGCGTATCGAGGTTTGGGGCGAATCGATGGTCTTTGTGACCAACCATATGAAGTTGTCCGCCTCCACGATTGCACAGTCTCCCGCCAGCGATGGCACATCCAACTCTTGTTCAAGTCGCTGAACCAGTCTCTCCGAATCAAGACGTTCATCGGCACCAGCGCCGACGCGGTGATGATCCAGATTTGGACCGCATTCATTGCGATGCTCCTGGTCCGGCGATTACAGCTACAGGCCACTTATGGCTGGAGCCTGTCCCACCTGATTACGCTTATGCGGCAGCAGCTCTCTGTGTACGTGATCTCCGCGCATGGCTCGATGCGCCGTTCGTGCCGCCGCCAGAGCCCTCGCCTGGCGAGCAACTCGCCCTGGCGCTGGCCTGAGTTGGACAGCAGATGCCGGGGTCTGTTTTGAAGGGTGGCGAATTCCGATGCATCCAGGCCGCGTCTCGGGAATCAAAAACTCGCGCCGAACGGACGGACTGCAGTCCTTGTTGTCGAGTTCATCCAACGGATACTCCGGCTGGACGACACCTGTTGCCGTCCTCACCAACACGAGCGTTAACAACATTTGCGACATGGCGGATGCGCGCCCCGTATGGAACGGCACTGTATGGCGAGTATCGTTCAAGCAGTCGAAGGACATTACTCCACCGCTCAATGCAATTTACCGAACAAGACCTTCATGGCAGAAGGCCCGACACTCTCGCAACTTCAGCGGGTGAAAGTGCCGGGTACACACTCGGCGCGAGTAATTGGGGCTGGTACGGGTTTTGGGATAGGAGAAGATCAGCAGTGGTTCTACACGCCCACTTACGGCGGGACTCCTCGGTGGCCTTACCAGTTGACTTATCAGGATTGCCGCGCTCCAAATCCAGACCACGTTAATCTGTTCTCTTGTTTGTTCTCTTCCGACCTCACATCGGCTGGATCTTAGTACGGTCCGGTGTGGTCAGCGAGAAACGGTCTCCCTGGTTCTTCGATACCTACCATTTTCCCGACGCCACGTTGATAGGCTCAGCCGCCACCGGCTACCCCGCCATCGGGCTTCAATCAGCGATTTCGAGTGACCGAGCTGACGATCGTTGAACAATAATCCGCGGGTGTACCATCGGCGGCAGCGCTGCATGTGCTGCCGTCTTCTGCTGTTCATAAGAGAACGTGCCACTTGGACGCGGGCGCTCCCTCTGCATCACGCATCACCTACGGCAGAAGACGGCATCCTGGTACCCAAAACCATCGCGCTCGTACATGACGACGCTGAAAACTTGTCTGAGGAGTTGTGAGGTGAACTCTTCAGCGTTGAACGAGGTTTGATACCAATCGGGATGAATTCCTTTCAACTTGTTTGTTCTGCGGAACGACACACCACACCCTTCGCCTTTTTCGTCCCCGGTAGGGTCGAGTTTCGGTCCGTGGAGGGTGAGAACGAGTGCCCCGCCCGGTCGTAGCACACGCGCCAGTTCTTGTGCCCAGGCAGCCTGGTGCTCGCCGTCAAGGTGCGAGAATACGGAAATACCATACACAGCGTCGAAATGGTTGCTGGGGAATGGCAGCGGTGGCCACTCCTTATTCACTACGAAACGAGCAGGACTCAGGTGATCGGAGTTCCAATTGATGGCCTCCGCATCGACGTCACTTCCCCAGAACTCTACCGCAGGACAACTGTCGACGAGCCAGCGGAGCGTCCTTCCACAGCCGCAGCCGAAATCAAGAACACGACGACAATCCCGAATTGCAAGTCCACTCCGATCGAAAAGGATTTCCAAGTTCCGCGCGGAGGCCTTTCCCACTACTAAGAAACGACTGGTCGAAAGATCCTCACTCACGCGGTAACGGAGCATCGGGGGAGGAAGCGGATCAGTTGGGTACTTGAGCAACTTTCGAATGCCATAACGCAAAGTTTCTCCCAAACGGAAGACTAGGAGCTTGTTGAAAAACTCTTCCGTAGGCTCTTCCCAACGGAAACATCTCAGGCGAGAATTGTTTTATGGGCGGGGACGATCAACAGCAATCCGGGATGTTCAGCTACGTGTCGTTGGAAGAAAGGGTTCCGCAGGAGCACCCCCTGCGGGCGATCCGCA